>CAJACZ010000241.1 GCA_903938365.1 uncultured Pseudomonadota bacterium
CGTGGTGTGCCGCGGCGCACGGCCGGCGGGCGCCGAAGCCACTGCGCTGACGCGCGAACTGCGCGAGTGGGTGACTGAACAGCTCGGCGCGATCGCACGGCCCGACGACATCCGGTTCGCCGACAACCTGCCCAAGACGCGCTCGGGCAAGATCATGCGTCGCCTGCTGCGCGCGGTGGCGCGGGGCGAAGAGATCACCCAGGATATCTCCACACTGGAAAACCCCGCGATCATCGACCAGCTGCGCGGCAACGAGGAGCCATGACCGACACGATCCCTGCCGAAGTCGAAGCCTTCGTCGCCGCTGCCCGCGCTGCCCTGCCGGGCGAGCGCATCGAGCACTACAAGCTGCGCAATTTCGGCCCGACCATGACCGACACCCTGGTGGCCCTGCTGCTCGCGGGCGAGAAGACCGGCACCTTCGCGCTGGGCGCCGAGTTCGAAGCCGATCCGGCCGCCGCGCCCAGGGTGGGCGACTGCTTCGTCATCACGCGGTTCCAGGGTCCGCCCGTGCTGATCTACCGCATCACCGAGGCGCAGGTCGTGCCCTACGGCGACATCGGCCACGAGCACGTGCAGGTCGAGGGTCCGAATGCGCGCGACGTGGGCAAATGGCGCGACGTGCACTGGCGCTACTGGGGCGACAAGCTCCGGCTGATGGGCCGCGAGCCCTCGATGGACATGCCGGTGATCTTCCAGCGGCTCCAGGTCATTTACCCGCCGCGCTGAACTCCGCTCGCGCCGCCACGGCGGTGTCCGTGAAGTCCGAGAACACGCCGTCGATGCCGAGGGCGAAGTATTCGGCGTATTCGGCCTTCGGGTCCCCGGCGTACCGTTCCGCCAGGTGCAGGGGCTCGTTGCGGAAGGTCCAGGCGTGCACGGCAAGCCCTGCGGCGTGCGCGAGCTCGATGAACCGCGTGCCCGCGACCAGCTGCTTGTCCGGGCCCACGGCATCCGCATAAGCGGCGATCGCCGCGAAGTCCACCACCGCATCCGCCGGCAGCAGCTGCACCAGGCGCAGCGGCGTGCGGGTGCGCAGCCATTGCAGGTTGCCGGCCTCGAAGGACTGGACGTACACGGGCGATTCGCGGCGGTTCCAGCCGGCGCGCTCGAGCGCTTCGAGCAGCGGCGGCTCGAGCGCGAGGCCCTCTGCGCGATGCCAGGCCGGATGCTTGGTTTCGGGATAGATGCCGATCGTGCGGCCGCGGGCGCGCGATTCGCGCTGCGCCAGCCCGATGATCTCCTCCAGGGTCGGCACGCCGAACTGGCCGTCGTACTGCTTCGAGCGGTATTCGCGCGGCTGCACGGCGCGCAGCGTGCGCAGCTCGGCCAGCGTGAAGTCCGTCGTGAACCAGCCTGTCTCCTGCTGGCCGTCGATGGTCTTCGTCGTGCGTCGCGCGGCGAATTCGGGGCGCTGCGCCACATCCGTGGTGAGCGTGATGTTCGGCTCGTGGCGCGCCACCAGGTGTCCGTCGCGCGTCGCGACCAGGTCCGGCTCGATGAAGTCCGCGCCCATCTCGATCGCGAGGCGATAGGCCTCGAGGGTGTGTTCGGGGCGGTAGCCCGAAGCGCCGCGATGGGCGATGACGATGGGCGGCTGCGCGGTGCTCATGCGCCCATTCTGCCCGCGGGCGGCCGGGGACGTCACGGCGAGGGCGCAGACGAAGGCGAGCGCGAGGCTGGCGAGCCGGGGCAGCGCGGGCAAGTGCAGGGGCAAGGGCAGGGCGAGCAGGAATTTCACCCCGCCAGTCTGCCATGTACCGATGACGGGCCCATGACGTGCTGGCGCCGCAGCGGCGGATGCGCCACGATTTGCCGGTATCGCGCCGTACGGCGCAGGGGCGGACCGACATGGCGATCAGGAATGTTGTGGAAGTTCTGCTCGGACGACTCGACTGGCAGCCGCCGGGCTGGTGGGCCGGCGTGGCCTCGCGGGTCGATCGCTTCGGCGCCTGGGCGCGCGCGAACCGCGGGCCCGCCGCGGGTGCCGGGGCCGCCACGCTGCTGCTCACGGCGCTGGTGCTCGGCGGCGCCTGGTGGTGGAAGACCCGGCCGGTGCCGCCCACCGTGGCCGTCACGATCACGGCCCCCACCGCCCGCGACCTGAACGATCCGCAGTCGCGACCTGCGCCGCTGCTGCTGGTGTTCGGCGAACCCGCGGCGCCCATCGAAAACGTCGGCAAGTCGGTCGAGGCGGGCGTGAAGCTCTCTCCGACCGTCGAGGGACGCTGGAGCTGGTCCGACGAAACCACGCTGCGCTTCGAGCCGACCGCCGACTGGCCGGTCGGCCGGAAGTATGACCTCCGGCTGGAGCCGGCACGCCTGCTGCGCCCGGGGCTCGCCGTGGCCGAGCGCCACCTCCAGTTCCGCTCGGCGCCCTTCGCGGCCAGCATCCAGCGCGCCGAGTTCTACCAGGACCCGGTCGATCCGCAGCTCAAGAAGGTCGTGGTGACGCTGCGCTTCTCGCATCCGGTGGACCCGCGCAGCCTCGAGCAGAACTTCAGCCTGCGCCGTGCGGGCGGCGCCGGTGGCCTGTTCCGCGACCGCGGGGCGCCGCTGGCCTTCCAGGCCAGCTACGACGAGACACGGCTGCAGGCGTATCTGCACTCGAAGCCGCTCGAGATGCCCGAGCAGGCGTCCGAGGTCCAGGTGCGCCTCGGCACCGGCGTGGTGTCCTCCCTCGGCGGGCCCGCGCTGGAGCAGCCGCTGGAGTCTGCGGTGCAGATCCCCGGGCGGTTCAGCCTCGCGATCCGCCAGGCCTCCATCGCCTATGCGACCAACGAGCGGCTCGAGAGCGAACAGCTGCTGACGCTGGAGCCCAGCGAATACGTGGTGCCTGCGGAGCTTGCCGGGCACCTCAAGGCCTGGCTGCTGCCCGTGCATCACCCGGACACGGCGGTCGAGCGGCGTCAGCAGCCCTTCGAGTGGAACACGCCCGCGCTGGTCGCGGACGAGGTCCTCGCGCTGGCCGAGCCGCTGGCGCTCGAGGCCGTCGAGCCGGGCGCCGAGCGTCCGGCGCTGCATGCGTTCCGTTTCAAGGCTCCGCCGGGCCGTTACCTCTACGTCAAGGTGGAGCGGGGCCTGAAGTCCTTCGGCGGCTTCGAGCTGGGCAAGCGCCACGATGCCACGCTGCTCGTGCCCGATACGCCGCGCGAGGTGAAGCTGCTGCACTCGGGCGCGCTGCTGCCGCTGCGCGGCGAGCGCCGCCTGTCGCTGTATTCGCGCGACGTGCCGGCGATCCGCTACCAGGTCTCGCGCGTGCTGCCCGAGCGGCTGCACCTGCTGGCGACGCAGGCCAGCGGCAGCTTCGCCAACCCGGACTTCAACGCCTGGAGCTTCTCGTACGACGACCTGACCGAGCGTTCCGAGCAGGTCTCCCCGGTGGCCGCCGCGGAGCGCGGTACGGTGCAGTACCACGGCTTCGATCTCACGCCCTACCTGGCCGCGCCGGGCAGCGAGGGCCGCGGCGTGTTCCTGGTGCGCGCCGGTGGCTGGGATCCCGAGGCGCGGCAGGACGTCGGCGCGGGCGACCAGCGGCTGGTGCTCGTCACCGACCTCGGCATCCTGGTCAAGAAGGCGGTCGACGGCACCGAGGATGTCTTCGTGCAGTCGATCTCCAGCGGCGAACCCGTGGCGGGCGCCGTGGTGCAGGTGATCGGCCGCAACGGCCGCGCCGTGGCGCAGCGTGCGACCGACGCCGGCGGGCGCGCGGCGCTGCCCTCGCTGCGGCACCTGGTGCGCGAGCGCGAGCCCGCGATGTACCTGGTACGCAATGGCGACGACGCGTCCTTCCTGCCGATCAACCGCAGCGACCGCGGCCTCGACTACTCGCGCTTCGACGTGGGCGGCGTGATGAACGCCACGCAGGCGGGCCAGCTCTCCGCGTACGTGTTCTCGGACCGCGGCATCTACCGGCCCGGCGACGAGATGAAGTTCGGCCTGATGGTGCGGGCCTCGGACTGGGCGCAGCCGCTCGAGGGCGTGCCGCTGGAAGCCATCATCACGGATTCGCGCGGCAGCATCGTGCGGCGCCAGTCGATCCGTCTCGGTGCGACGGGCTTCGAGGAGCTTGCGCACCGCACCAGCGAGAGCTCGCCCACGGGGGCCTGGACCCTGTCCGTGTACATCGTCAAGGACGGCGAGACGGGCCAGCGCCTCGGCGCCACGGTGGTCAACGTGCAGGAGTTCCTGCCCGATCGCCTCAAGCTCGCGCTGCGCTTCTCGGCGGATCGCGAGCAGGGCTGGGTGAGCCCGGAGGGCCTGCAGGCCAGGCTCGAACTGCGCACGCTGTTCGACACGCCCGCCGCGGACCGGCGGGTCGTGACTACGCTCAGCCTGTCGCCGCGCCTGCCGCAGTTCGCCGCCTGGAAGGACTACCGTTTCACCGATCCGCTCAAGGCGAACAAGAACTTCGAGGACACGCTGCCCGAGACCCTCAGCAGCGCCACCGGCGAGGCGTCCGTGCCGCTGCGGCTCGAGCGCTTCGATGCCGGGACCTACTCGCTGCAGGTGGTGGCGCGGGCGTTCGAGCCGGGCGGTGGCCGCGGCGTCACGCAGGCGCGCACGCTCGTGGTGTCGAGCCTGCCGTTCCTGGTCGGCATGAAGCCCGACGGCGAGCTTGGCTACGTGAACCGCGGCGCGCGGCGCGCGGTGTCGATCGTGGCGGTCGACCCGGCGCTCAAGGCGAAGGCCGTCGACGGCCTGCGGCTCGAGCTGCTCGAGCGCCGCTATGTCTCGGTGCTGGAGCGCCAGTCGGACGGCACGCTGCGCTACGAGAGCCGGCTGCGCGAGAAGCCGCTGCGCGCCGAGCCGCTGGCGCTGGCCGCCGCGGCGCAGGATCGCGTGCTGGCCACGGATGCGCCGGGCGAGTTCGCGCTGGTGGTCCGCGAGGCGAGCGGCCGCGAGCTGAACCGCATCGAGTACTCGGTCGCGGGCGCCGCCAACGTGGCGCGCCGCATGGATCGCAACGCCGAGCTCGAGCTGCGGCTGGCGCGCGCCGACTACGCGCCGGGCGAGGAGATCGAGCTTTCGATCCGCGCGCCGTATGCAGGGGCCGGGCTGATCACCATCGAGCGCGAGCGCGTGCACACCTTCCGCTGGTTCCGCGCCGACACCACCTCGAGCGTGCAGCGGATCCGCCTGCCCGAGGACTTCGACGGCAACGGTTACGTCACGGTCACCTTCGTGCGCGACCCGAACTCCGCCGAGATCTTCGCCAGCCCGCTGGCGCACGGCGTGGCGCCGTTCTCGGTCAACCTCGACCGTCGACGCCTGGCGGTGAAGCTGGATGCGCCGGAGCGCGTGCGCCCGGGGCAGCAGGTGGAACTGCGCTATTCGGCGGCGCGGCCCGCGCGCCTCGTGCTGTTCGGCGTCGACGAAGGCATCCTGCAGGTCGCCGGCTGGCGCACCCCCGATCCGCTCGCGAGCTTCTTCGAGAAGCGCGCGCTGGAGGTCGAGACGCGGCAGATCCTCGACCTGATCCTGCCGGAGTTCCGGCAGCTCGCCCTGGCCGCCCCCGGCGGCGATGCCGAGGGCGGCGCCTCGCGCTACCTCAACCCCTTCAAGCGCCGCCGTGACCCGCCCGTCGTGTTCTGGTCCGGCATCGTCGATGCGGGGCCCGAGCCGCGCAGCTTCCGCTATACCGTGCCGGACTATTTCAACGGCTCGATGCGCATCGTCGCCGTGGCGGTGGCTTCCGACGCGGTGGGCGTGGCGACCGGCGATACGGTGGTGAAGGGCGACTTCGTGATCCTGCCGAACGCACCGGTGGCCGTCGCGCCCGGCGACGAGTTCGAGTTCACCGCGGGCGTGACCAACAACCTTGCGGGCTCGGGGCCGGCGGCCGCGATCTCCACCCGGCTCGTGGCGTCGCCTGCGTTCGAGCTCTTCGGCGCGGGCGTGTCGAGCCAGTCGATCGCCGAGGGGCGCGAGGGTGTCGTGAAGTTCCGCCTGCGCGCCCGCGACACGCTCGGCTCCGGCA
>CAJACZ010000242.1 GCA_903938365.1 uncultured Pseudomonadota bacterium
CGCGCCCGGGAGCGTGGAGCGGAGGGAGCGCAGGGAAGGCTTGGTCATGGTCATACCCGTATCGTGAGGCCGTCGCTCAGGGTGTTCCGATAGGCCCGCCAGGCTGGCAGGACCCCCATCAGCAGTCCCGCCAGCACGACGGACCCGAGAATCGCCAGATCGTAGCGGGTCAGACCACCCACCTCCAGAAAGATTCCGAAGCGGCTCTCCAGCAGCGGCCGCGCCGCGGCCAGCAGCACGTAGGTCAGCCCCGTGCCCACTGCCACGCCCGTCGCGGCCAGCAGGCCGGCCTCGGCCACCAGCAGCGTGAAGATGTGGCGCGGGCGCGCGCCGACGGAACGCAGGATCGCCATCTCGCGGCGGCGCTCGTTGAGACTGGTCAGGATCGCGGTGAGCATCCCCAGCAGGCCTGCCAGCACGACGAACGCGGCCACGATCATCAGCGCCGTGTCGGCGATGCCCACCAGGTTCCAGAGCTGGCTGAGCGCGACGCCCGGCAGGATCGCCAGCAGGGGTTCCTGGCGGAATTCGTTGATCGCGCGCTGCATCGTGAAGGTCATGACCTTGGCGCGCATGCCGACCATGAACGCCGTGATGGACTCGGGAGTCAGTTCGGCGTTGCGTGTCGCCGCTGCATCGATGCGCGCGCCCGGCGGCGCGCGCGCGCCACCCTGCCAGTCGATGTGGATGGCGGTGATGGCCTCGAGCGGCAGGTGGACGGTGCGGTCGACGGGCGTGCCCGTGCGCTCGAGCACGCCGACCACGCGGAAGGGCTTGTCCGCGTGCTGCGCGAAACTCACCTGGCCGAGTCCATGCGCGACGATCAGTGGAGTGCCGATCGTGTAACCGAGCTGGCGCGCGACATCGGCGCCGAGCACGGCGTCGTAGAGATCGGCGAAGGGCTGGCCCGCGGCGAAACTCAACGGGCGGCCGCCGGCGAACCGGTAGTGGCGGAAATAGTCCGGCGTCGTGCCCATGACGCGGAAGCCGCGGTGCGAATCGCCGAGCGAGATCGGCACGGTCCACTCCACGTCAGGGTGGCGCGCGATCTTCTGGTAGCTCGCCCAGCTGACGTTCGCCGTGGCGTCGCCCACCCTGAATACCGAATACAGCAGCAGGTTCAGCTGGCCGGAGCGTGCGCCGACGATCAGGTCGACGCCCGACACGGTGTTGGCGAAGCCGTCCCGCGCCGCGGTGCGCATCTTCTGCACGCCGAGCAGCAGCGCCACGCTGATGGCGATTGCGCTCAGCGTGAGCAGTGCGGTGGTGCGGCGGTTCCAGATCGAGCGCAGCGCGAGCGCGAAGGTGGCCATGTGCTGATCCTGCGCTCAGGCGGCCCGCGCGGGGGCGCGGTTGAGTTCAGCGAGCGAGACAACGCGGTCGAAGAGCGGGCCCAGCGAGGTGTCGTGGCTGACGAACAGCAGGGTGGCCTCCTGCTGGCGGCATTCCTGCATCAGCAGGCCGAGGAAGCTTTCGCGCGAGTCGTGGTCCAGCGACGAGGTCGGCTCGTCGGCGACGATGATCCCGGGGCGGCCGAGCAGGGCGCGGGCCGCGGCGACCCGCTGTTGCTGCCCGATGGAGAGTTGTGTGACTTCGCGGCCGTGCAGCGCGACATCGCCGAGGCCGAGCGCGTCGAGCAGGCGTGCCGCTTCCGCTTCCGGAGAAACGCCCCGCAGCCGCCGCGCGCGCTCCGGGGAGAACTGCGCCGGCAGCACCACGTTCTGCAGCACCGAGAGATA
>CAJACZ010000243.1 GCA_903938365.1 uncultured Pseudomonadota bacterium
CCCGACCACGAGCCGCGCGCCACCGAGCACGTGGCGGGCATGATCGCCATGACCCAGCGGCTGCTCGACAGCGGCCACGCCTACGTCGGCGACAACGGTGACGTGATGTACTCGGTGTCGAGCTTCCCGGCGTACGGGCAGTGGTCGGGCAAGCGGCTCGCCGACCTGCGCGCCGGCTCGCGGGTGGAGGTTGCCGAAGCCAAGCGCGACCCGCTGGACTTCGTGCTGTGGAAGCCCGTCAAGCCGGGCGAACCGAGCTGGGAGTCACCCTGGGGTCCCGGGCGTCCCGGCTGGCACATCGAGTGTTCGGTGATGTCGGCGGAACTGCTGGGTGCCCACTTCGACATCCACGGCGGCGGCATGGACCTCAAGTTTCCGCACCACGAAAACGAGATCGCGCAGTCCTGCGCCGCTTCGGGCGAGCGCTTTGCCAACGTCTGGATGCACAACGGTTTCGTCAACGTCGACGACGAGAAGATGTCGAAGTCGCTCGGCAATTTCTTCACCATCCGCGACGTGCTCGGTTCGGGCTATGTCCGGCATCCCGAGGTGCTGCGCTATTTCCTGAGCAGCAGCCATTACCGCGGACCGATCAACTATTCGCTCGCGCAGATCGACCAGGCGGACACCGCGTTGTCACGGCTCTACATCGCGCTGCGCGGGGTCACGCCCGCCGCGCCCCGAGGGGCAGGGCCGGCAGGGCAGGGCGAGGCCTGGCCGCGCTTCCACGCGGCGATGGATGACGACTTCAACACCCCCGAAGCGCTGGCGGTGCTGCAGTGGGTGGCGGGTGAACTGAACCGGGCGCGCGATGCGGGCGATGCCGCGCACGCGTCGGCCATGGCGCGCGAACTGCTCGACATGGGCGCCGTCCTCGGGCTGCTGCAGGTCGAGCCTGAGGGCTGGTTCAGGCTTTCCAGGAAGGCCTCGGGCGAGGGCGAGGAGTCGGGCGGGCAGCGTGCCGCGGGCGACGAAGGGATGCCCGCCGCGCAGGTCGAGGCGCTGATCGCGGAGCGTCAGGCGGCCCGCAAGGCGCGTGATTTCCCGCGCTCGGATGCGATCCGTGACCAGCTGACCGCAGCCGGTATCATCCTCGAGGACAAGCCGGGCGGGCAGACCAGCTGGCGCTACCCGTAGCGGGGGCCGTTCAGCCGGACTGCCGCCGCAGCGAGGCCTCGAGCGTGTTCTTCATCAGCATGGCGACGGTCATCGGACCGACGCCGCCGGGCACCGGGGTGATCCAGGCCGCGCGGCTGCGCGCGCCTTCGAAGTCCACGTCCCCGCACAGCACGCCGTCCTCGCGACGGTTCATGCCCACATCGACCACCGTGGCGCCCTCGCGGACCCAGTGTCCCGGCACCAGTCCGGGCTTGCCGGCGGCCACGATCAGCACGTCCGCCGACCGCACATGCTGTTCGAGGTCGCGCGTGAACCGGTGCGTCACCGTCGTGGTGGCGCCCATCAGCAGCAGTTCGAGGGACATCGGACGGCCCACGATGTTGGAGGCACCGACGATCACGCAGTGCAGGCCTTTGACCGACACCCCGATGTGTTCGAGCATCCGCACGATGCCGTAGGGCGTGCAGGGCCGGATCAGCGGGTTGCGCTCGGCAAGCCGTCCCACGTTGTACGGGTGGAAACCGTCCACGTCCTTGCGCGGGTCGATCCGTTCCACGATCGCGCTCTGATGGATGTGCTCCGGAACCGGCAACTGCACCAGCACGCCATCCACGGTCTCGTCGGCGTTCAGTTCGTCGATCCGCGAGAGCAGTTCGAGTTCGCTGGTGGACTGCGGCAGGTCGATCGCCGTCGAGCGTATCCCGCATTCCTCGCAGGCCCGGCGCTTGTTGCGCACGTAGACCTCCGAGGCGGCGTTGTCGCCCACCATGACGACGGCGAGTCCCGGTCGCCGCAGGCGCCGCGCCAGCATGGCTTCCACGGAACGCCGGACTTCGGCCTTCACTTCGGCCGCAATGGCCTTACCGTCGATGATCCTGGCTGTCATCGCTCTATTCTGTCACGACATGAGGGTTTGACGATGGTCGGGACTCCCCCGTATGATTCGCGGCCCCGCGGTTGGGGTTTCGCGCGGCGGCATCGGCCGCGGGGCGTGGGCACCTTGAAGCGGGGCATGGCGCAGTCTGGTAGCGCATCTGCTTTGGGAGCAGAGGGTCGGGGGTTCAAATCCCTCTGCCCCGACCAGGTCGGCCCATGGTTGAAGGACGACAGAGGTGCGATAGGCTGTGTCCGGCTGTGCGCCCGTAGCTCAGCTGGATAGAGCAACGGCCTTCTAAGCCGTAGGTCGCAGGTTCGAGTCCTGCCGGGCGCGCCAACTCCAGTGTTGGGCGTGCGGAGTCGATGGTGGGCGTAGCTCAGTGGTAGAGCCCCGGGTTGTGATCCCGGCCGTCGTGGGTTCGATCCCCATCGTCCACCCCATTCCCCGCAGGGGGCATGGTTCGAGTTCGAGTCGAGTTTGAGTTCTAGTCTGGAAGAATGGGCCGTTAGCTCAGCTGGTAGAGCAGTTGACTCTTAATCAATTGGTCGTAGGTTCGATCCCTACACGGCCCACCATCTTCTCCGACGCCGCCGGCACTGCCGGCCCCAGTCTTCCGCTATAATCCCGGCCCTCGCAATTTTGCGGGCAGGGCTGCCGGGTTCCCTGGGCGAAAGTGGCGGAACTGGTAAACGCGCTGGATTTAGGTTCCAGTGGGGTGACCCTTGAGAGTTCGAGTCTCTCCTTTCGCACCAACCACCCGCCGCCGCGACCGATCCCGGTTTTGATTTAAGGAAGGAACATGCAGGTATCACTCACCCCCGTCGACGGCCTGGAGCGTCGGCTCGAAGTTGCTGTCCCGGCAGCCCGCGTCGCGGGCGAGATCGATCAGCGGCTCAAGAACATTGCCCGAACCGCGCGGCTCAAGGGCTTCCGGCCCGGCAAGGCACCGTTCGCGGTGGTCGCACGGCAGTACGGTCCTGAAGTCCAGAACGAAGTGGTGGGCGAGTTGCTGCGCGAATCCTTCGCGATGGCGGTCAACCAGGAAAAGCTGCGTCCGGCCACCGACCCGCGCATCGAGTCCGTGTCCGCTGAACCCGGCAGCGACCTCAAGTACGTCGCCCTCTTCGAGGTGATGCCGGAATTCCAGGTCAAGCCGGTCGAAGCCATCGCGATCGAGCGTCCCGATGCCAGCATCACCGATGCCGACGTCGACGCGATGCTGGACACCATGCGCCGGCAGCGGCCGGAATTCGCCGCCGTCGAGCGCGGCGCCACCGACACGGACCGTGTCGAGGTCGACTTCGAAGGCCGGATCGACGGCGCCACCTTCCAGGGCGGCACCGGTACGGGGATTTCCTTCGTCATCGGCGCGGGTCGCATGCTCAAGGAATTCGAGGACGGCGTCCGCGGCGCCGCGGCTGGCGAGCAGCGCACGGTCACGGTCAGCTTCGCGGCCGATTACGGCAGCCCGGACGTGGCCGGCAAGACGGCCGAGTTTGCCGTCACGGTCAACAAGGTCGAGGAACAGCGGCTGCCTGAGCTCGACGACGCCTTCTGCGCCAGCTTCGGCGTCAACGAAGGCGGCATCGAGGCTCTGCGCGCCGAAGTGCGCAAGTCGATGGAGCGCGAGCTCGGCGAAGCCATCCGCAACAAGATCCGGGTGCAGGTCATGGACGCGCTGCACCGCGACAATCCCATCGATCTGCCCAAGACCATGGTCGAGGAACAGCTGAAGGCCCTGCAGATGGACCTCGCGCGCCGCATGGGCGCCAAGGATGTGAGCCAGCTACCCGCCCGCGATTCCCTCGAAGAGCCGGCCCGCCGGCGGGTCGCGCTGGGGCTGGTCGTCGGCGAACTGCTGCGCAACTCCGGCATCAAGGTCGACCGCGAGCGTGTGAATGCGCGTCTGGCGGACGCCGTCAGCGCCCACCCGAATTCGGATGAACTGCGTCGCCAGTACCTGCAAAGCCCGGATGCGATGCGGCAGCTGGAGTCGGCGGCCCTCGAGGACCAGCTCATCGACTGGGTCGTCGAGCGCGCACAGGTGACGGCCAAGCCGTCCAGCTTCAGCGAACTCACGGGCTTTGGCGGCAACGCGGGGCAGTCGGTATGAACGAGAAGGCCTTGAACCTGGTGCCGATGGTCGTCGAGCAGACGGCCCGCGGCGAACGCGCTTACGACATCTACTCGCGCCTCCTCAAGGAGCGGGTGATCTTCGTCGTCGGTCCCGTGGAAGACCACATGGCGAACCTCATCGTCGCGCAGCTGCTGTTCCTGGAGTCGGAGAACCCCGACAAGGACATCGCGCTGTACATCAACTCGCCCGGCGGGTCGGTCAGCGCGGGCCTGGCGATCTACGACACCATGCAGTTCATCAAGCCCGACATCAGCACGATCTGCGTCGGCATGGCCGCCTCCATGGGGGCGGTGCTGCTGGCGGGCGGCGCCAAGGGCAAGCGCTACATGCTCCCGAATTCACGGGCGATGATCCACCAGCCTTGGGGTGGTTTCCAGGGGCAGGCGACCGATATCAGCATCCAGGCCCGCGAGATGCTCTCCACCCGTGAGCGCCTCAACCGCATCCTGGCCGACCACACGGGCCAGCCCATCGAGAAGATCCAGACGGACACTGAGCGCGACAACTTCATGGGCGCCGAGGCGGCGATCGCCTACGGCCTGATCGACAAAATGCTCGAGAAGCGGGCGATCGTCGCGCCGACGGCCGCTCCGCCGGCCTGACCGCGTCCGGAAATCCACGCCACACAAGGGCTTAGCTGCGACCCGGGTCTTTGATCCGGGCGTCCGTAGCGTGCTATAAGATCGCGGAACCCCATCGGGAGCCAGGCTTTAATGACAGAAGATTCTCGCGGACGTCAGGACGACGGCAAGCTGCTGTACTGCTCCTTTTGTGGCAAGAGCCAGCACGAGGTGCGCAAGCTCATTGCCGGTCCGTCCGTGTTCGTGTGTGACGAGTGCGTCGAGCTGTGCAACGACATCATCCGCGAGGAACTCGAGGATCGTGCCGAGCGCGCGCGCGACAAGCTCCCCAAGCCCTCCGAGATCAAGAAGGTCCTTGACGAATACGTCATCGGGCAGGAGCGCGCCAAGAAGGTGCTGTCGGTGGCGGTCTACAACCACTACAAGCGCCTGCAGACCCGCACCCCCGGGTCGCCCCGCGCCAAGGACGAGGTCGAGATCGCCAAGAGCAACATCCTGCTCATCGGCCCGACCGGCAGCGGCAAGACCCTGCTGGCCGAGACGCTCGCCCGCCTGCTCAACGTCCCTTTCACGATTGCCGACGCCACGACCCTCACCGAGGCGGGTTACGTGGGCGAGGATGTCGAGAACATCATCCAGAAGCTGCTGCAGAAGTGCGACTACGACGTCGAGAAGGCGCAGACCGGCATCGTCTACATCGACGAGATCGACAAGATTTCCCGCAAGTCCGACAACCCGTCCATCACCCGTGACGTGTCGGGCGAGGGCGTGCAGCAGGCGCTGCTGAAACTGATCGAGGGCACGGTGGCCTCGGTGCCCCCGCAGGGTGGCCGCAAGCATCCGCAGCAGGAATTCCTGCAGGTGGACACCTCCAACATCCTCTTCATCGTCGGCGGCGCGTTCTCGGGCCTCGAGAAGATCATCCTGAACCGCACGCAGAAGAGCGGCATCGGCTTCACCTCCGATGTCCGCGAACAGAATGCGCGGCCGCACGGCTTCGATGTCTTCCACGACGTCGAGCCCGAGGATCTCATCAAGTTCGGCCTGATCCCGGAATTCGTCGGGCGTCTCCCGGTGGTGGCCACCCTCGAGGAACTCGACGAGATCGCGCTGATGTCGATCCTGCTCGATCCGAAGAACGCGCTGACCAAACAGTATCGCCGCCTGTTCGACATGGAAGGCGTCGAACTGGAGTTCCGCGAGGACGCGCTGCGTGCCGTGGCCCGCAAGGCGATGCAGCGGCGCACCGGTGCCCGCGGCCTGCGGACCATCCTCGAGAACATCCTCCTCGACACCATGTACGACCTGCCTTCGCTGCGCGGCGTCCAGAAGGTCGTGGTGGACGAGAGCGTCATCGAGGGGCATTCGCGCCCCTACATCGTCTACAAGGCCGAGACCGGCACGGACGAACCCCAGCGCAAGGTTTCCGGCGCCGCGAACTGACGATCCTCCCGGCCCGACACGGCCGGGAGATTCCCCTGCGGCCTGCCTCGCCTGAGCGAAGCACAAGGGCTTGAAACTCCCGTTCCCGACCCCAGATCCGAAGGTAGACTAGTGTCGCCTTCCTGGCGCCACCCGAGGGTTTGCGCGCGTGTCAGACGAAACTTCAGCCGGCCTCACGGTCAGCCCGATCGAGAACCTCCCCGTACTGCCCCTGCGCGACGTGGTGGTCTATCCGCACATGGTCATCCCGCTGTTCGTCGGCCGGGAAAAATCAATCCAGGCGCTCGACGCGGCCATGAAGGCCGACAAGCGCATCATGCTGATCGCCCAGAAGCAGGCGGACGTCGATGATCCGAAGATCGACGACCTGTACCGGATCGGCACGATCGCCACGATCCTGCAGCTCCTGAAGCTGCCCGACGGCACGGTCAAGGTGCTCGTCGAGGGCGTCAGCCGCGGCTCCATCGAGAAGCTCCATCCCGGCGAGTTCTACACCGCTGACGCCACCCTGGCGGTCGAGGTGGACAAGTACGACGAGCGCGAACTCGAGGTCCTGTCGCGCTCCGTGGTTTCGCAGTTCGAGCAGTACGTCAAGCTCAACAAGAAAGTGCCTCCCGAGGTCCTGACGGCACTCTCCGGCATCGAGGATGCCGGTCGGCTGGCGGATACCGTGGCCGCGCACATGGCGCTGAAGCTCGGCGACAAGCAGAAAGTCCTCGAGATCCTGGACGTCCGCGCGCGCCTCGAGCACATCCTCGTCGCCATCGAAGGCGAGATGGATGTCCTGCAGATCGAGAAGCGCATCCGCGGTCGCGTCAAGGCGCAGATGGAGAAGTCCCAGCGCGAGTACTACCTGAATGAGCAGATGAAGGCCATCCAGAAGGAACTCGGCGAGATGGAGGACGGGGTCAACGAGGTCCAGGAACTCGAGCGCCGCATCGAGAAGGCCGGGATGCCGAAGGAGGCCCGCGAGAAAGCGACTGCCGAGCTGAACAAGCTCAAGATGATGTCGCCGATGTCCGCCGAGGCGACGGTCGTCCGCAACTACATCGACTGGCTCGTCAAGGTGCCCTGGAAGAAGCGCACCAAGGTCATCAAGGACATCGCACGCGCGCAGAAGGTGCTGGACGAAGACCACTTCGGCCTCGACAAGGTCAAGGAACGCATCGTCGAATACCTCGCCGTGCAGCAGCGCGTCGACAAGATCAAGGGTCCGATCCTCTGCCTCGTGGGTCCGCCGGGCGTGGGCAAGACCTCGCTGGGCCAGAGCATTGCGCGGGCCACGAACCGCAAGTTCGTGCGCATGTCCCTCGGTGGCGTGCGCGACGAAGCCGAGATCCGCGGGCACCGCCGCACCTACATCGGCTCGATGCCCGGCAAGATCGTGCAGAACATGTCGAAGACCGGGGTCGCTAACCCGCTCTACCTGCTCGACGAGATCGACAAGATGTCGACCGACTTCCGCGGCGACCCGTCCTCGGCGCTGCTGGAAGTGCTCGACCCCGAGCAGAACTCCGCTTTCAACGACCATTACCTCGAAGTCGACCTCGACCTGTCGCAGGTGATGTTCGTCTGCACGGCCAACAGCCTCAACATCCCCGCACCGCTGCTCGACCGCATGGAAGTCATCCGTCTGCCCGGTTACACGGAAGACGAGAAGATGAACATCGCGCAGCGCTACCTGCTGCCCAAGCAGATGAAGAACAACGGCCTGCGCGACGGCGAGCTCAAGGTCGCCGAGGACGTGCTGCTCGATGTCGTGCGTTACTACACGCGCGAAGCCGGCGTGCGCAGCCTCGAGCGCGAGATCGCGAAGATCTGCCGCAAGGCCGTCAAGCAGCTGCTGATGAACAAGCGCGACACCAAGTCCGTGGGCGTCACGACGAAGAACCTGGACAAGTTCCTCGGGGTGCGCCGGTATCGTTACGGCAAGGCCGAGGAAGAAAACCGGGTAGGCCAGGTCACCGGCCTGGCGTGGACCGAGGTGGGCGGGGAACTGCTCACCATCGAGGCGGCGATCGTTCCCGGCAAGGGCAAGCTGCAGCACACCGGTCAGCTCGGTGAAGTCATGCAGGAGTCCATCCAGGCCGCGATGACCGTCGTGCGCAGCCGTGCCGCCGGGCTGGGGCTCGAGCCGGACTTCTACCAGAAGCTCGACATCCACCTGCACGTGCCCGAGGGGGCCACGCCCAAGGACGGCCCCTCTGCCGGTATCGGCATGTGCACCGCGCTGGTGTCCGCGCTGACCCGGATCCCGGTGCGCTCGGACGTCGCGATGACCGGCGAGATCACGCTGCGCGGCGAAGTGCTGCCGATCGGCGGCCTCAAGGAGAAACTGCTCGCGGCACACCGCGGGGGAATCACCACGGTGCTGATCCCGATCGACAACGAGAAGGACCTCGTCGAGATTCCCGACAACATCAAGGGCAGCCTCACGATCAAGCCGGTCAAATGGATCG
>CAJACZ010000244.1 GCA_903938365.1 uncultured Pseudomonadota bacterium
ACGAGCGAACTGATCGGAATGCTGCGGAAGGTTTTCTTCCACGCGAACTTGTACTCGTCGTGCAGGTTCTGCTGCGGATCGAAGTGCGAGAGCCCGCCGTACCAGACCGTGCCGTCGCGGTCGACCGTGAGGAACTCGCCGCCCCCATGGCCCTTGTGGTCCTTGAAGCTGCCCGCCACCGGATCCACCTTGACGAGGCTCTCGCCGCCGCGATCCATGATCCACACATTGCCCTGGCCGTCGAAGTCCGGGGTGTGGGTGAAACGGTCTTCCTCGTCCGGCTGGTTCAGGAACCGGTATTCGACGAACTGCGCCTTCTCGAGGACGGCCTCGTCGAGTTCGGGATCGCTGTCCTGCTGCACGGCCCGCGGCGTCGACTCCGGACCGAAGTTGTTCGCGAGGTAATCGACCAGGGCATCGCGCTCCTGCGGCGAGATCAGCAGCGGATCGAAGTACGAGGGCTTGCCCGAGGCACCGAAGGCGACGCCCCTGGCCATGCGATCGACGGTCACGCCCCAGCTTTCGCGGTCGTACGGGTTGCGCCCGGTCGGATAGGTGCGAACGACGTTGTATGGATAGAAGCTCGAGGTGTGGCAACCGAAGCAGACCCGCTCAAGCACGTCACGGCCCGGGCCCGGCGGATAGATCACATCGTAGGGCTGCACCTTGGCGCCGGGATAGGTCATGCCGCCCACGTAGGTCGGCTCGAAGCCGCCACCGGCGAGCCGGAAGTTCGCCGACGCCGGCTTGCCCGCGGCGACCTTCACCTTGAGCGTCTGCTGCGGCAGGCCCCAGTTGCGCTGGCCCGGCGTGCCGCGCACGGTGACCTCATAGCGGCCGGGGAACAGATTCGTGGCCCGGAAGCGGCCCTGGACCACGTAGACCATGTAGCCGATTTTCTTCTCGGTGTTGAAGGCGTAGACCGTCAACTGCCCGAGGGGCCGCTCCACGACGACCTCGCCCTCAAGCGAACCCATGCCGGCCAGCTGCGCCGCATGCGCCACCGCACCCGGGAAAAACAGCGCTGCGCAGGCCAGCAACGCCGACAGGGCGACCGCCGCCGGCTGGGGAAGGCTCCTCGAGTATCGTGCAGGGCAATCGATCATGGCTTGTTCATCCGGGCCGCGAGCGTCGTGTGCAGCAGTCGCGCAGCACCATCCCACAGTCCTCAGTCCCGCCGCAACCCGGTAGACTCCGCGGTGTTCGGCACGGAAATCCCACAATGACCATGACGGTGCTGTTGATCCTGCACGGCCTTGCCGGCGTGGCCCTGCTCGGGGCGGTCACGCATCAGTCCGTGGGCCTCTTCCGACGCCACCGCGCAACAGTGGATTCCTTCACGGAGCGCTACCGTGCCGTGCAGCCGCGCGGCTTCTCGACCACGATCGTCGTCCTCGTGCTGGTGTCCATCGCGCTCGGCGCGATCATCTATCCCACCTATCGCGTCGACGTGCGGATCCCCTTCGAGGAAATGTCCCTGGGCTGGGCGATCGGCCTGTTCGAAATGAAAGAGCATGCCGGAGGCATCGCGCTCGGCCTGCTGCCGCTCTACGCGGTGCTGTGGCGCGGCGAATTCACCGACACCCATCGACTGGACCGCACCGTCGTCACCCTGATCCTCGCGCTGATCGTGTGGTGGGACTTCATCGTGGGACACGTGCTGAACAACATCAGGGGTTTCGGCTGATGCCGCGCCCGTCGGCTGCCGCCTTCTCGCTCGCGTACTGCTGCGGATACGTGGCGGCTTTCGCGCTGGACCTGCCGCTGTTCCTGTATTACCCCATGGAAGGTCGCTTCGCCTGGAACTGGGCACCGTTCGATTCAGTCGGCCCGTCGATGGCCTGGTACGGGCTGATGGCGAGCGCCTGCTTGTTTGCGCTGCCCGTGGCCCTCGTCGCGCCCGAGCGCAGGGTGTTCGCGGCGCTGCGCAACCTGCTCTGGACCGTGCCCGTCGCGGCGCTGCTGTGCTGTGCCTACCTGTTGCGCGTGTTCTTCCAGGGCCCTGCATGAACAAGAAGGCAATTCTCCCCGCACTGCTCGCGCTGCTCGCAGTGGCTCCCGCAGCGGCGCAGTACACCTACGATCCCTCGGCCGCCGACGAACTGGACAAGCCCGGCAACCTGTATTTCGGCTCTGCCCGGGACGAACGCGGCGCAGCGGTGCCCGACGTCATGGTGATCCTTGAGACCACCCAGACCAACTTCACGCTGGTCACCGACGAGCAGGGCCGCTTCCGGGCGCGGCTGCCCCTCGACACGCTCGCCGCCTCGGTGAAGGCCAGCTGCTCCCGACCCGGCTATGTCGTGGTGCGCGTGACGAAGCGCCTGGGACCGAAGCGCGCCAACTCCCCTGTGCAGGTGGACTGCCTGCTCAAGCGGCAAGGTGCCCGCTAGCCACCCGCTGCGGCGCGCGGCGCAGGCCGGCGCCACACTGCTCTGCGCCGCGCTCGGGGGCGTCGGAGCCGCCGGAGCCGCCACGCCGCAGCACGCGCAGCCGGATCCCGTCCTCGAAACCTACAGGACCACCGGCGATCAGGTGGCGCAGCGGC
>CAJACZ010000245.1 GCA_903938365.1 uncultured Pseudomonadota bacterium
GATCCTCGAGAAGGAATTTTTCGTGGCCTGCCCGCACGAAGAGCGCTCCGACCTGCTCGACTCGGCCGAATTCCTGAACGCGCGCATGCGCGAGATCCGCGACAGCGGCAAGGTGGTCGGCCTCGACCGCATCGCCGTCATCGCGGCGCTGAACCTGGCCAACGAACTGCTGAAGCTGCGCAACAAGGATCACCGGCTCGAGGACGAAATGGGCGGTCGGGTCCGCGCCATGCGCGAACGGATCGATGCCGCCCTCGCCAGCAGCCAGCAGCTCGAGCTCTGAGGCGGCGCGTCCGCGCGATCCGCTCTTTCGCTGTAGCTGCGCGGGTGTAGTAGAGTGACGACGGCGTCACCTGCAGTGTTCGACAGTGGCTCGGGATACCTCTCGACCCTAAGTTGGAACGCCCAGGGGCATCAGGACTTGCTTTCAGCACTGCGCATGTCCGCCTCGAGCGGAAAGCCTTACCTGCGGCAGTCCGCCCCACTTGTTGCTCTGTGTCGAGAGCAACGATCCGCACCGGCACAGGCGGGTGGCGCCACTCTCTTTCTCCCCGGGGCATCCACGGATGCCTGACCGCGCGATCCGACGCGCGCTGCGCGCCTCGCTGCGACGCGCCCGTCTGCAGCTGCCGGCACCGGCCCGGCGCGACGCCGCGGCGCGGATCGCGCGCCAGCTCTCGGCCACCGGCTGGCTGCGGCCAGGCCTGCGCATCGCGGCCTTCATCTCGACCCCCGAGGAAATCGACGCCACGCCCTGCATCCTGCGCGCGGTGCAGCGCGGCGGCATCGTGTTCCTGCCCCGGGTCACGCAGTGGCGCAGCGGCCGCATGACTTTCTCGCCGGTCGGTCCGCGCCGCCGGATCAACCGCTACGGCATTCCCGAACCCGATACGCCGCACCGGCTCGGGGCGCGGTGGATGCAGATCGTCCTGGTGCCGCTGGTCGGAGTCGACGCGGCCGGCAATCGACTGGGCATGGGCGCGGGTTTCTACGACCGCGCCCTGGAGTTCCGCCGCTGGCGCACCCACTGGCGCGGGCCGCTCCTCGTCGGCATTGCGCACTCGATCCAGCAGGTCGATTCGATTCCCGCTGCACCGCATGACATCCCCCTCGACGCCGTGATCACCGAACTCGGCGTCACCCTGTTCCGGAGGCCCCGTCCATGAAGTACTGGCTGATGAAGACCGAGCCGTCGACCTTCAGCGTCGATGATCTCGAAAAGGCGCCACGCCGCACCACGGCCTGGGATGGCGTGCGCAACTACCAGGCCCGCAACATGATGCGCGACGAGTTCGCGATCGGGGATCTCGCACTGCTTTATCACTCGAGCTGCGATGTGCCGGGCGCAGTCGCGGTAGTGAAGGTCGTGAAGGCGGGCTACCCCGATGCGACGGCGCAGGATCCGTCCCACGACCATTACGATCCCAAGGCCAGCGCAAAGGATCCGCGCTGGTACATGGTCGATGTCCAACTCGAAAAGCGCCTGTCGCGCGTCGTCACGCTCGATGAAATGCGGGTCCATGCGGACTCGGCACTCGCCGGCATGCTGCTGCTGCGTGCAGGCAATCGTCTCTCCGTGACGCCGGTGGAACGCGCGCACTTCGAGTTCATCGTCTCCCTCGCATGACCCGCGCGTCGCCTAACATCATTCGATGAAGGCGGTTGCTTGTTTTTTACATAGCCGTGTATATACTCGTCCGCGGACTAACCTGAAATCAGTGGAGATGCAACATGGCTAAAGCCAAAAAGAAGGCCGCGAAGAAGAAGGTTGCCAAGAAGGCTGCCAAGAAGAAGTAGGCCTTGAAGGTCCGGGTGACGGGAAAGTCGCAGGACTCTCCAGACGCCCCAGGATCCTTTGAAGATGCCCGCGCAAGCGGGCATCTTCTTTTGTGGAACCCGGAATCCACCCCGCTCACACGACGCACGCGAGAACCGAAATGAACCAGCCACGACAGCACCAGGGCAAGGAAGCCGCCGCAGCGGCAGCGCTGGAATGGGTGCGCGAAGGCATGATCGTCGGCGTGGGCACCGGCTCGACGGTCAACCTGTTCATCGATCAGCTCGCCGCCTCGAGGATCCGGATCGCCGGCGCTGTCTCCAGCTCGGAGGCTTCTTCAGCACGGCTGCGCGCCGCGGGCATCGAGGTACTCGACCTCAACTCCACGGGCGACCTGGAGCTCTACGTGGATGGCGCGGATGAATCCACCGTGCACCGGCACCTGATCAAGGGCGGCGGCGGCGCGCTGACGCGCGAGAAGATCGTCGCGGCAGCTTCCAGTCGCTTCGTCTGCATCGTGGATGAGTCGAAGCTCGTCGACGTGCTCGGGAAATTCCCGCTGCCGGTCGAAGTGATCCCGATGGCGCGTTCCTATGTCGCGAGGCAGCTGGCCCGCCTCGGCGGCCAGCCCGTGTGGCGCGAGAACCTGGTGACCGACAACGGCAACCAGATCCTCGACGTGCACCACCTCGACATCAGCGACCCGCCGGCGCTCGAGGCCACCATCAACGGCATCGCCGGAGTGGTCTGCGTGGGCCTGTTCGCGCGCCGGCCCGCCGACGTGCTGCTTGTCGGCGGGCCGGCGGGAGTGCGCCGGATGTGAAGCGCCGTCCTAACCGTAATCGGCGCTGGTCTCGCCGGACTTGCGGTTGTAGCGGATCGTGATCCGCGAAACCTCGCACAGGTTGAAGTCGGACCAGACGGCCTCTTCGCCGTCGTCATAGACCACCTTGAGGTCCCAGCGACAGACTTCCTCGCGCTTGTTGAAGTGGATGTCGACCGACTCTCCGTCGTCGAGCACGTCGCGACCGAGGACGTCCTCCTGCCAGTCCTTCGCCTTGATGGGCGACACGTAGACCTGCTCGATGGTGTAGCCGGTACGGTTGACCAGTTCGAAATCCTGGTCCCCCGCGGACCAGGCCGGCACGGCAAGCAAAGCGAGCGCGGCAGCCGCGACCAGAGTTGACAATGAACGCATGGGATCTCCGCAGGGCGTGCGTGCCCGGCCCGCCGGATGCGGGCCTTGAATGCCGCAGCGCCACAGCGCCGGGAGCATAGCGTGGCCGCCGACCGGGCGGCTAGGCGCAGCCGTCGCGGCAGCGCCCGGAAAAAAGAAGGCCCGCTTGAACGCGGGCCTTCGAATTGGCTGGGGGACTAGGATTCGAACCTAGGTAAACGGAGTCAGAGTCCGTTGTCCTACCGCTAGACGATCCCCCAATCCAGGGATTAGCGCTTGGAGTACTGCGGACCGCGGCGAGCCTTCCGGCGACCGACCTTCTTGCGTTCCACCTCGCGTGCATCGCGCGTGACGAAACCGGCGGTCCGCAGCGGGCGGCGCAGAGTCTCGTCGTACTGGATCAGCGCGCGGGTGATGCCGTGACGGATCGCACCGGCCTGGCCCGTGATGCCACCCCCGGCAACCGTTGCGTCGATGTCGAAGCGCGTCACCATGTCCATGAGCTCGAGCGGCTGGCGGACGATCATGCGACCGGTTTCGCGGCCGAAGAACTCGTCGAGCGGGCGCTCGTTGACGGTGATGCGGCCGGTGCCCGGCTTGATGTACACGCGGGCCGTGGAGGTCTTGCGGCGGCCGGTGCCGTAGTTCGTGGAAAGCATTGAGTCGAACCTCGTCAGAAGCTGAGGGGCTTGGGCTGCTGCGCGGTATGGGGATGGACCCCGCCCGCGAACACGTGCAGCTTGCGGTACATGCTGCGGCCCAGGGTCGTCTTGGGCAGCATGCCCTTGACGGCGAACTGGATCACACGCTCCGGGTGCTCCTTGAGGAGCTTTTCGAGTGCGATCGACTTGATGCCGCCGATGGCGCCGGTATGGTGATAGTAGATCTTGTCGGTGAGCTTGGCGCCCGTGACCCGCACCTGCTCGGCATTGACGACGACGATGTGATCGCCCATGTCGACGTGGGGGCTGTAGTCAGCCTTGTGCTTGCCCTTCAGACGCAGGGCGATCTGAGAGGAAAGGCGACCCAGGGTCTGTCCCTTGGCGTCGATCACGAACCAGTCGCCGCGGACCTTGCCGGGCTTGGCAAAAACGGTGGTCATTTCAGGGTCTCCGCTCGCATCGCCGACCGAAATGGCCGTCGCGAGTCCTTAAAAGGGCGCGGAAGTGTACTCAAGCCGGGCCGGGTTTGCAAAACCCCCGTACCCCTTGGGCGACTTCCGGACATCCGCTGCCTGTGGCAGGCCCGTTTTCAGCCTGCCCCGAACGCGGGCGAGGCGACATCATATAATGTTTCGATGCACTCACTGTCACCTCTTGATAGCGTCCTGACCGCCGCGGACCGCGCGCTGCGTGCCGTTTTCGCCACCCCGGCGGCCGCGAGGCCCCTGCCCCGGCCCGGGCCGGCTGCGGAACCCGAAACGCTGTCCGCGGCCGAAAGGGGCAAATCCGCGGCGCTCATGCGGGTCAACCATGCCGGAGAAGTGGCCGCCCAGGCGCTCTACCATGGCCAGGCGGCGTTCGCCCGGACCCCTGAACTGCGCGACATGCTGCTCCAGGCCGCCCGCGAGGAAGCCGACCACCTCGCCTGGTGCCAGCAACGCCTCGGCGAACTCGATGCCCGGCCCAGCCTGCTCGGGCCGCTGTGGTACGCCGGATCCTTCGCCATCGGTGCCGTGGCGGCCAGCCTCGGTGACCGCATCAGCCTCGGCTTCGTGGCCGAGACCGAGCGCCAGGTGGAAGGCCACATCGACGACCACCTCGGTCGCCTGCCGCAGGCCGACGCCCGGAGCCGGGCGATCCTCGAGGCCATGCGGCACGACGAAATCGTCCATGGGGAGTCGGCGCGCAACGCCGGTGGGACCGAGCTCCCAGCCCCCGCACGCGAGGCCATGCGTGCGACGTCACATGTGATGACATTCACAAGTTATTGGGTTTGATGGATATTCTGCTTGCGCTGAGGCTGGGTTATGTATAAAAAGCCATCGGCAAGCAAGAATAATGGTCTTTCGGGGAGAAAGTTGTGGCAGACGACAGCATCAAACCGCTGAGCGACATTCCGGCGATCAACCGGTTCCTGAGTTACTGCCGGATCCGCACAGTCCCGTCCAAAACCGTGGTGATCCACGCGGGCGACCTGCCTGACGTCCTCTACTACATCATCGCCGGCTCGGTCGAAGTGATGATCGAGGACGAGGAAGGCAACGAGATGGTTCTCGCCTACCTCAACAAGGGGCAGTTCTTCGGCGAGATGGGCCTGTTCTACGAACAGCCCACACGCACGGCCTGGGTGCGCACCCGCGGCCAGGTGGAACTGGCCGAAATGACCTACCCGCGCTTCCGGCAGATCGCCGCAGAGAGCCCGGGCCTGATCTTCGAACTGGCGACCCAGCTGGCGACGCGCCTCGACCGCACCAACCGCAAGCTCGGCGACCTCGCCTTCGTCGACGTCACGGGCCGCGTGGCCCACGCCATCATGGACCTGTGCGGCGAGCCCGATGCGATGACCCACCCCGAGGGCATGCAGATCAAGGTCTCGCGGCAGGAACTGTCGCGGCTCGTGGGCTGCTCGCGCGAGATGGCGGGCCGCGTGCTCAAGGTCCTCGAGGAGCAGGGCCTGCTGCGCGCCACCGGCAAGACGATCGTCGTCTACAACGCACGGCCCAAGATGAAGACCCGGCCGGTGATCGTGCCGGTGAAGCAGGTCGCGGCGGCAGGAAAGGCCGGCGCCGCGGCGCCGCGTCCCGTCGACGACGAAGATGATGACTGGGACGACGACGACGAATGAGCGAGGAACGGGGCCCGCGATGCGGGCCCTTTTCGTTCAGGGGCGCGACGCGTCGATCGCCCTGCGCATCTCGAGGATAGTCGCCGCATAGTCCGCGCTGCCGAAGATCGCCGAGCCCGCCACGAAGGTGTCCGCGCCCGCCGCGGCAATGGCGCCGATGTTGTCGGCTTTCACGCCCCCGTCGACCTCGAGCCGGACGGCCCTGCCGCTGGCCCGGATGCGTTCACGCGCGGCGCGCAGCTTCGACAGCGTACCGGGGATGAAGGTCTGGCCGCCGAAGCCGGGGTTCACGGACATCAGCAGCACCATGTCGATCTTGTCGATGGTGTGGTCGAGCCAGTCCAGCGGCGTGGCCGGGTTGAACACCAGCCCCGGACGGCAGCCGTGCTCACGGATCAGGCCGATCGTGCGATCCACGTGCTCGCTCGCCTCCGGATGAAAGGTGATCCAGGTGGCCCCGGCGCGCGCGAAGTCCGGGATGATGCGGTCGACCGGCCGGACCATCAGGTGCACGTCGATCGGTGCGGTGACGCCGTGAGCGCGCAGGGCCTCGCAGACCAGCGGCCCGATCGTCAGGTTGGGGACGTAATGGTTGTCCATCACGTCGAAATGGACGATGTCGGCACCCGCGCGCAGCACCGCATCGACGTCAGCGCCGAGCCGCGCGAAGTTGGCGGACAGGATCGAGGGCGCAATCCACGCGGGCTGGCCTGTCTTCACATCGTCACTCACGACCTGATTCCCCTCGTTGCCCTGATCACTTCCCATGCCTCGATGATCTGCTGCGTGCGCTGCTTGGCGTGCTCGAGCATCGACTCGGGCAGGCCATTCGCCTTCAGCTTATCAGGGTGATGCCTGGACAGCTGTCGCCGGTAAGCCTTGGACACTGCGTCATCGTCGGCGGCGGGCGGCACGTCGAGGATCTGATACGCCTCCGACACCGTCATGCGGGCGGGATCCACGCCGACGCGGCCCCGCGAGCCGGGGCCGCTTCCCGCAGCACCTGCCGCGCCCTCAGGTCCATGCCGGAGACGCAGGATCGCCTCGAGGTGCGCGAACTCCAGTCCGCCGACGCCGAGCATCGTGGCGACCCGCGTCAGCAGCGGCCGCGCCGGGCCACGCAGGTCGGTGCCGGCGATTGCCGCCCGCAACTGGATCTCGAGGAAGACCCGCAGCATGTCCGGCCGGCCCGCACAGGCGCGCCGCAGGGCCATGATCGAGCGCGACAGGTCATAGGACTCGTGTTTGCCGCGCGTGAAATGCCCGATCGCGAGCGCCACCTGCCGTGCATCGAGGCGAAAATCCGTCATCACGGCCCGGGCCGCCTGGATCTCTCGATCGGACACCCGCCCGTCGGCCTTGGCGACGTGCCCCATCACTTCGAAGGTGATCCGGAAAAACCGCTCGGCCACCGTGTCGGCCGCGGCGGCGGCTGGTGCGGCCGAATCTTCCGGTCGACTGGCGCCCGGGTGGCCGGAACGGCGAGTATCGTTGCCCGCACCGGCCTTTTCGTCGACGAGATGCCCGGCCAGTGCGCCCAGCGCCGCGCCGACCGGGCCGCCGACCAGCAAGCCCATGGCACCACCGACGAGTTTTCCGACCCACTTCATCCTGCAATACTAGCAACCCGCCCTGCGCAACCGTAAAAGGCCATCATTCCGTGGAACCCCGTTCGACCGTGCACACCACGGAACTCCGTCACCTGCGTCGCCTGCACACCGGCAAGGTGCGCGACATCTACGAGATCGACGCAGCCACGATGCTGATCGTGACCACCGACCGGCTCTCGGCCTTCGACGTGGTCCTGCCCGACCCGATCCCGGACAAGGGACGGGTGCTGACCGAAATCTCCGACTTCTGGTTCGCGCGGACCTCGCACATCATCCCCAACCAGCTTGCCGGCCGCGGCCTCGAGGGCCTGCCGCTCGAACCCGGGGAACGCGAACTGCTGGAGGGGCGGGCCACCGTGGTGCGCCGACTGAAGGCCCTGCCGCTAGAGGCAGTGGTGCGCGGCTACCTGATCGGCTCCGGCTGGAAGGACTACCAGCGCACGGGAGCGGTCTGCGGCATCGCCCTGCCCGTCGGACTCCAGCTCGCCGAGCGGCTTCCGGAGCCGCTGTTCACGCCCGCCACCAAGGCGGCCGTGGGCGAGCATGACGAGAACATCTCTTTCGACGAAGCGGCCGGCATCATCGGCGCCGACCTCGCGTCGCAGGTCCGCGACGCCGCACAGGCGTTGTACCGTTACGCCGCCGCGCACGCGCTGCAGCGCGGGATCATCATCGCCGACACGAAGTTCGAGTTCGGGCTGGACGACTCCGGGCGGCTCACGCTGATCGACGAAGTCGTGACTCCGGATTCCTCGCGGTTCTGGCCCGCCGACACCTACCGGGTCGGCATCAGCCCGCCGTCCTTCGACAAGCAGTTCGTGCGCGACTACCTCGAGACCCTGGACTGGAACAAGAAGGCGCCCGGCCCGCACCTGCCCGCCGAGATCATCGCGCGCACCAGCGACAAGTACCGCGAGGCGCTGGCGCGCATCACGGGACCCGCCCAAGGCGCCTGAATCCCGTGCTCGAACCGCTGTGGGTGCTGCTGGATCGACTGCTCTGGAGCGGGCAGGCGAGCGGCAGCAACCCGCTGGCGGTGCTGCTCCGGGTGCTGCGCTACCCTTTCGCGGTGCTGCGCGACCTGTCCCGGGGGCAGGTCAACCTGTGGGCCATCGCCCTGGTCTACAACACCGTGCTGGCGCTGGTGCCGCTGCTCGCGTTCAGCTTTGCGATCCTGAAGGCGTTCAACGCCCATCGCGAGCTGGAGCCGATCGTCTACGAGTTCTTCAGGCCCGTGGGAGAGAGCGCTGCCGAGCTCACCGCCCGGGTGATGGGGTTCGCCGACAGCGTCTCCGGGGGCATCGTGGGATCGGTCGGCCTCGCGCTGCTGCTCTGGACGCTGATCGCGACCATCCACAAGCTCGAGGACAGCTTCAACTACCTCTGGCGTGTCGAGCAGCCCCGCAGCTTCGGCCGCCGCATCGCCGAATACCTGGGCCTGCTGATCCTGGGCCCGCTGCTGCTGGTGCTGTTCATCGGGCTGGTGCACTCGACTCTGCAGACCGGGGCTGTCCAGACCCTGAGCCAGCTGCCGCTGCTGGAGCAACTCATCCACGCCGGCCAGGCTGTGGCGCCCTATGCGATGGTGGCGACCCTCTTCACCGGCATGTACATGTTCGTGCCGAACACGAGCGTGAGGTTCCTGCCGGCGCTGATCGGCGGGCTCACGGCGGGAATCCTCTGGGCTGCGACGGGCAAGCTGTTCACCGAGCTCGTGGTCTATACGAGCCGACTGACGATCGTCTATGCCGGCTTCGCCATCGTCGTCGCGGCGCTGCTGTGGACCTACCTGGGCTGGCTGATCCTGCTGGTCGGCGTGCAACTGTCTTTCTACGTGCAGAATCCGAGCTATCTGCGCCTCGGTCTGGTGGAACTGAGACTCTCCAGCATCGAACTGGAAGAGCTCGCGCTCAAGGTGATGTACCTGGTCGGCAGCGCCCACACGCGCGGCGAAGTGCGCTGGCGCGTGAACTCCCTGGCACGGGAGCTCGGGCTGCCCGGCATCGCGATCGCGCAGGTGGCGGGCGCGCTGGAGCGCGCGGGACTGCTGGTCGCCAACGACAAGGAGCAGCTGCTGCCGGGCCGCGACATCGGGCACATCACGCTGCTCGAGATACTAGGGGTCGCGCGCAACCAGCGCAGCGGCCATGAACAGGCACGTGAACTGTCGCTGCCCGCCGTGGACGAACTGCAGAGACGGCTGGAGCAGGCCCGCCGGGACTGCTGCGGCCAGAGGACGCTGCGCGATCTGATCGAGCCGGCGCCACCGGGGCCACCGGCGCCACCGGAGGCCGGCTGACCCGGCCGGCGACTATTCGCCGGCGATGGTCAGCTCTTCGAGCAGCAGTGAACCCATGCGGATGCCACCGCGCAGGTCGATGTCGCCACCGATCGCCACGACGTTGCGGTACAGGTCCTTGAGGTTGCCGGCGATCGTCACTTCGTGCACCGGGAACGCGATCTCGCCGCCTTCGACCCAGAAGCCGGTGGCGCCCCGCGAATAATCGCCGGTGACGCCGTTGACGCCCTGCCCCATCAGTTCGGTGACCAACAGACCCCGGCCCATGCGCCGCAGCAACGCGGCCGCGTCGGGTGCGCCCGCGCTGGGATCGACCAGCAGGTTGTGCAGCCCGCCGGCGTTGCCGGTGGTGGCCAGGCCGAGCTTGCGCGCGGAATAGCTGCCCAGCAGGTAGCCGTCGAGCAGGCCGTCGCGGACCAGTTCGCGGTCGCGGGTACGCACGCCCTCGCTGTCCCAGGCGGTGCTGGCGATCCCCTTGCGCAGGTGCGGCCGCTCGTGCATCTGCACCCAGGAAGGGAACACCTGCTGGCCCGCGGCACCGAGCAGGAACGTGGTCTTGCGATACTGGCTGCCGCCGCTGATCGCGCCGATGAAATGCCCGATGAAGCCCCGTGCCACTTCGGGCGCGAACAGCACCGCGGCCTTGCCGGTCGGCAGCCGCCGCGCACCCAGCCGCGCCACCGCGCGGCGACCGGCGGTGCGCCCGATGGCGAGCGGGTCGTCGAGGTCCGCAGGATCGCGCGCGCTGCTGTACCAGTAGTCGCGCTGCATGTCCTCGCCCTCCTGGGCAAGCAGCACGCAGCTGACGGAATGACTGGAGCTGGCATGGCCGGCCATGAACCCATGGCTGTTGCCGTAGACCCTGACGCCGCGATGCGTGCCCACGCTCGCGCCTTCGGAATTGGTCAGCCGGGGGTCGACCTCGCGGCCCGCGGCCTCGCAGCCGTGCGCCAGCGCGACCGCCGCATCGGGCTGGATGTCCCAGGGGAAATCGAGCTGCAGGTCCGGGAAATCGCGCGCCAGGCACTCCGGGTCCGCCAGTCCGGCGCAGTCGTCCTCGGCCGTGTACCGCGCGATCGAGCAGGCCTTGGCGACCATGTCGCGCACGGAGCCGTCCGAGAGGTCGGCGGTGCTCGCCGAACCCTTGCGCGTGCCGAAATAGACCGTGATCGCGAGCCCGCGGTCGCGCTGGTATTCGACCGTTTCCACCTCGCCGAGCCGCACGGTCACGTTCAGGCCCTTCTGGAGGCTCGCGTCCGCCTCGGCCTGGCTGGCGCCCGAGGCGCGCGCCGTCTCGAGCGCGCGGGCGACGACCGACTCGAGTTCGGGGATGCGGGTCGCGTCAACTTCCTGGGACATGCAATGCACTCGGGCGAGGACGGGTTCGATCGGGCAGAATTGTAGCAGTGCCGGCCATCCCGGCGGCGCGGCAGGCGAAGCATGATGGTCGAGCGATACAGAGACGGCGTTCCGGACGACGGCAGCGAGGGGTTCGTGGACGATCGCCCCCCCAGCAAGAGTTCCCGCAAGCGGGCGGCCCACGCCGCGCAGGAACTCGGCGAGCGACTGATCGCGCTGCGCGAAAAAGACCTGGCGGAACTGCCGCTGCCCGAGATCCTGGCCGACGCGATCCGTCTCGCCCGGCGCCTCAAGTCACACGGCGGACTGTCACGCCAGCGCCAGTATATCGGCAAGCTGATGCGCGACATCGACACCGCGCCGATCGAGGCTGCCCTGGCCAGCGGCTCCCGCGACAGCGCCCAGGAGACCGAACGTTTCCGGCGCCTTGAAGTCTGGCGCGACCGCCTGCTCGCCGAGGGCGAAACGGCCCTCGCCGACCTCGAAGCCTTCCGCGGCAACATCGACCACGCGCTGCTGGCCCGACTGGTGGCGCGGGCGCGCGCCGCAGAGCCCGGCAGCCCGGCCCGCACGCTCGCGGCACGCGAACTGTTCAAGGCGCTGCGCAGCCAGCTGGAAACCGCCGGGGAGCCCGGGACCCCGCCTGCGGCTTTGCGCTAGACTCACCGGATGAAACCGCTGGTCGGCATCATCATGGGCTCGCGCTCCGATTGGGAAACCATGCGGAGTGCCGCCGAGACCCTGCAGTCGCTGGGCGTTCCGCACGAGACCCGGGTGGTCTCGGCGCACCGCACGCCGGACCTGCTCTTCGAATATGCCGCCAGCGCCCAGACACGCGGCATCCGCGTGATCATCGCGGGCGCAGGGGGCGCGGCGCACCTGCCCGGCATGGCCGCCGCCAAGACCACACTGCCGGTGCTGGGCGTGCCGGTCATGTCCAAGGCCCTCAACGGCCTCGACTCGCTGCTCTCCATCGTGCAGATGCCGGCCGGCGTGCCCGTCGCCACCTTCGCCATCGGGCCTGCGGGCGCGACCAACGCCGCACTCACCGCGGCAGCGATCCTCGCGCTGCAGGACCCCGCCCTCGACGCCGCGGTGAAGGCCTTCCGCGCGCGCCAGACCGCCGCCGTCCTCGAACACCCCGACCCGAGCCTCCCATGACCATCGGCGTCGTCGGCGGCGGCCAGCTCGGCCGCATGCTTGCGCTCGCCGGCTATCCGCTCGGCCAGCAGTTCCTGTTCCTGGATCGCTCCGCCGATACCCCGGCCGGACAGGTCGCACCCTCGCTCTGCGGCGAGTTCACCGACCGCCGGCTGCTGCGCGAACTGGCGCGGCGCACCGACCTGATCACCTTCGACTGGGAGAACGTTTCGCTGGAAGGGCTGCGGGCGCTGGGCCGCAACGCCCGCATCGCGCCGCCGCTGGCGGCGCTGGCCATGTCGCAGGACCGGCTGGCCGAGAAGCGCCTGTTCGCGAAGCTCGACATCCCCACCACGCGGCACGCGGCGGTCGAGACCCGCGCCAGCTGGGCACGGGCCTTGCGCGAGGTGGGCCTGCCGGGCGTGCTCAAGACCCGCCGCCTGGGCTATGACGGCAAGGGCCAGGCCGTCGTGCGCTGCGCCGAGGACGCCGCCCGCGCCTTCGATGCCCTCGGTGGCGGCCCGCTGATCTACGAAGAATTCGTCCCCTTCGACTACGAAGTCTCGATCATCGGCGCGCGCAGCACGCGCGGCCAGATCGTGGTCTACCCGCTCAACCGCAACCATCACCGTGACGGCATCCTGCGGCTCACCCGCGCGCCCTGGAGCGAACCGGCACTCGAGCGCCGCGCCGCCGCTTACCTGCGCCGCGTACTCGAGCATTTCCGTTACGAGGGCGTGCTCAACATCGAGTTCTTCGTGCGGGGCAACAGGCTGGTGGCGAACGAGACCGCACCGCGCGTCCACAACTCAGGGCACTGGACCATCGAGGGCGCCGTCACCAGCCAGTTCGAGAACCACCTGCGCGCCATCCTCGGCATGCCGCTGGGCAGCACCGTCGCGCGCGCCCACTGCGCGATGGTCAACCTGATCGGCACCCTGCCCCGCGCCGAGGACATCCTCGCCCTGCCCGGCGTGCACCTGCACGACTATGGCAAGGCGCCGCGGCCCGGCCGCAAGCTCGGGCACTGCACGGTGTTCGCTCCGACCCCCGCTGAACGCGACCGGACCGCGCGTCGGGTGCTGGCGCTCGCCGACCCGGCCAGCCCGGCGGCCTTGCGAAACAAGGATTTAACGTAATATTCTGATTGAGGTCCGTGTGCGGCGCATCATGGAGCCGCGGCCCGTATTGCAGGGATAATCGACGGTCAATGTATCTCGATCACTTCAAGCTTCGCGAACTGCCGTTCAGGCTGAGTCCTGACCCGGAATTCCTTTACCTCTCGAAGAACCATGCGCGCGCCAAGGCGTACATGGAATCGACCATCTGGTTCACCGACGGCTTCGTGGTGATCACCGGCGAAGTCGGTTCAGGCAAGACCACGCTGATCGAGACCTTCCTCAAGGAACTGGACTCGGACGTCGTCATCGCGCAGGTCAACCAGACGCAGATGTCGGCCCTGGAGTTCCTGCAGTCGGTGCTCGTGCAGTTCGGCTTCCAGCCCTTCAAGATGCGCAAGGCCGAACTGCTCGCCACCCTGAACCAGTTCCTGGTCGAGCAGTACGCCGCGAACCGCAAGGTCCTGCTGGTCGTCGATGAGGCGCAGAACCTCTCGCCGCGCGTCCTCGAAGAGGTGCGCATGCTCTCGGGCATCGAGACCACCAAGGACAAGGTGCTGCGCATCATCCTGGCGGGCCAGCCCGAACTCAACCAGAAACTGGACGCGCCGGAGCTCGTGCAGCTTGCGCAGCGCGTCCGCCTGCGCTTCCACCTCACCGCGCTGTCGCGCGAGGAGATGGAAAGCTACGTCAAGCATCGTCTCGAGGTCGCCGGGGCGGCGGGCCGCGAGCTGTTCGCGCCCGAGACCTACGACCTGATCTACCGCTACACCGGCGGCACACCGCGTCTGGTCAACACGCTGTGCGACACGGCCATGATGGCCTCGTACAGTTCCGACCGCGAGCACGTCGGCCTCGAGGACCTGCAGGCCGCCCTCGATGAACTGCAGTGGGTTGAATTCAGCCACCGGCCGAAGCCGCCGCCGGCGGTCTTCTCCCTGGATACGGATTCAGACGACCTGCATGACGCAGTGGGCAGCCCGGGGCGGGTCAACGGCGCGGGCCGTCAGGCCAGGTCGCGGGCGCCGCTGCCCGTGGTCGCGAGGCTCGTGGTGTTCACGGACGAGGCGGAGCTCGCCAACATCGAACTCAGGCCCGGACGCCTCGTGGTCGGCCGGACGCCCGACAATGACCTGCAGATCGACAGCCGCTTCGTCAGTCGCCACCACTGCCAGCTGATCTCCACGCCCGAACTCACGATCATCGAAGACCTCAACAGCACGAACGGGATCTTCCTGCACCAGAAGCGGGTGCGTCGCCACGTCCTGGTGGACGGCGACATCATCGAACTGGGCACGCACCGGCTGCGCTATGTCGAGGCGCGCTCGATGTCTGCCGACGGCCACGTCGACACGCTGCCGGGCGCGCAGGCCACGGCGGTCTTCGAGTAAGCGCCTGCCGCGGCGGCTGCCGCGGCGCCAGGTCGCCAGATCGACGGGTCGCCGCTCAGGCCGTGCCCGTGCCACCCACCGTCAGCGCGTCGATGCGCAGGGTCGGCTGGCCCACACCCACCGGAACGCTCTGGCCTTCCTTGCCGCAGGTACCGACACCGTCGTCCAGCTTCAGGTCGTTGCCGACCATCGACACCCGCGTGAGCACATCGGGCCCGTTGCCGATCAGGGTGGCGCCCTTGATCGGCGCACCGAGCCGGCCGTTCTCGATCAGGTAGGCCTCGCTCGCCGAGAACACGAACTTGCCCGAGGTGATGTCCACCTGGCCGCCGCCGAAATTCACGGCGTAGATACCCCGCTCGACGGAGGCGATGATCTCGCCCGGATCGTGCGGACCCGGGCGCATGTAGGTGTTCGTCATGCGCGGCAGGGTCATGTGCGCGAAGGATTCGCGGCGCCCGTTGCCCGTCGAATGCGTGCCCATGAGCCGCGCATTGAGCTTGTCCTGCAGGTAACCCTTGAGGACCCCGTTCTCGATCAGCGTGGTGCAGCGCGTGGGCGTGCCCTCGTCGTCGATGTTCAGCGAGCCGCGACGCGACGCCAGCGTGCCATCGTCCACGACGGTGCAGGCCTCGGACGCGACGCGCTCGCCGACGCGGTTGCTGAACGCCGAAGTCCCCTTCCGGTTGAAGTCGCCCTCGAGGCCGTGGCCGATGGCCTCGTGCAGCAGCACCCCGGGCCAGCCCGGGCCCAGCACGACGGTCATGGCACCGGCGGGTGCAGGCACCGCGTCGAGGTTGACGAGCGCCTGACGCGCCGCCTCGCGGCCGAGCGCAAGCGGTCGCTCGCCCGACACCAGCTCGGCGAGCGAGTAGCGGCCACCCATGCCGGCGAAACCGACCTCGCGGCGCCCGTTCTGCTCGGCGATCACGGACACATTGAAGCGCACCAGCGGCCGCGCGTCGGCGGCCAGCGTGCCGTCGCTGGTCGCGATGAGCACGAGCTCGAAGGACGAGGAGACCGAGGCCATGACCTGCACGATGCGCGGATCGATGCGCCGGGTCTCGCGGTCCACGCGTTCCAGCCAGCTGACCTTGTCGTCGTCCGACAGCGAACCCACCGGATCCTGCGGCAGGTAGAGGCTGTGACCCGAGATGCGCGTGAACGCCGGAACCCTGCCGGTGTGCCCTGCCGCCGCGATCGCGCGCGCCGCGCGCGCCGCCTCGTCGAGCGCCGCACCGTCGATCTCGTCCGAGTAGGCGAAGCCGGTCTTCTCGCCGGCCAGGGCGCGCACGCCGACGCCCTGCTCGATGCTCGCGCTGCCTTCCTTGACGATCCCGTCCTCGAGCGACCAGGACTCGTCGCGCGACAGCTGGAAGTAGACGTCCGCCGCGTCCACCGCCGCGCCGAGCACGGTGCCGAGCGCCTGTTCGATGCGGGACTCGTCGAGCCCCGCGGGGCGCAGGATCAGTTCGTGCGCCAGGGCGAGGCTGTGGCCGGGCGTTGCCGGTGAAGTCGGGGTCGTCATGGCTCGGACATCCTCTGGATCCTTGGAATGAGGGTACTGGGCGTGGCTCAGCCGCGCCGATGGCTCAGCGCGGGGAACGCGCTCCGGGCGCGCTGCTGCGCTTCGGGGTCGACGCGGGCCGTGACGACGCCCTCGCCGCGGGGCAGCCGCGACAGCACCGTCCCCCAGAAATCGACCACCAGGCTGTCACCGAAGGTTTCGCGCCCGTTGGCATGTAACCCAGTCTGCGCCGCCGCCACCCCGTAGGCGAGGTTCTCGATCGCGCGCGCGCGCAGCAGGACTTCCCAGTGGGCGCGGCCGGTGGGCACCGTGAAAGCAGACGGCAGCACGAACCAGGTGGCCCCGCGCGCCGACAGCTCGCGGAACAGCTCCGGGAAGCGGATGTCGTAGCACACGGCCAGGCCGAGACGACCCGCCGGTGTGTCGACGACCACTGCGCCCGCACCGGGCGCCACGCAGGCTGATTCGCGGTAGGACTCGTCGCGACCGGGTATGTCGACGTCGAACAGATGCATCTTGTCGTAGCGCGCGACGCGTTTGCCGGCGGCGTCGAACACCAGCGCCGCCGCAGCCACCCGCGCCTCGCCCGGCACCTGCAGCGGCAGGGTGCCGGCCACCACCCACAGGCCCAGCCGGTGCGCCGCAGCCGCGATCGCCTCCTGGATCGGACCGGCGCCGTCCGCCTCGGCGACCTGCAGCTTGTCGGCATCGCGCAGGCCCATGAACGCGAAGTTCTCGGGCAGGACGGCAATGCCGGCGCCGCGGGCGGCGGCCTCGCCGAGCAGGCGGCAGGCCGTCGCCACGTTGGCGGCGACGTCCGCGCTGGAGGTCATCTGCACCGCTGCGACGATCATGCCGCGAGTCTACCAGCCGGCAGGCCGTGTGCTGCGCAGCGGCTCAGGCCAGCACCACGTCGTACTGATCGACTTCATAGAGCGACTCGGCCTGCAGTCGTATGGGCCGGGCCGCCTCGGCCTCGAGCTCGGCCAGCACGGCCGAATCCTCGCCGAGCAGGCGCTCCACCACGTCCTGGTGCGCCAGGATCAACAGCTCGCGACTGACGAACTGGCGCGCCTGACGCTGGATCTCGCGGAAGATGTCCTGGCAGACCGTCTCTGCGGAACGCACGAAGCCGCGCCCCTCGCAGCTGCGGCAGGGCTCGCAGAGCATGTGTTCCAGGCTCTCACGGGTGCGCTTGCGCGTCATCTCGACCAGTCCCAGCGGCGACAGGCTGGCCACCTGGGTCTGGGCGTGGTCGGGGGCCAGGGCCTGCTCCAGCGCCTGCAGGACCTGACGCCGATGGGCCTCGTCCTGCATGTCGATGAAGTCGATGATGATGATGCCGCCGAGGTTGCGCAGCCGCAGCTGCCGCGCAATGGCGACCGCGGCCTCGAGGTTGGTGCGGAAGATCGTGTCCTCGAGGTTGCGGTATCCGACGTAGCCGCCCGTGTTCACATCGATGGTGGTCATCGATTCGGTCTGGTCGATGACCAGGTAGCCCCCGGACTTCAGGGGCACCTTGCGGTCGAGCGCCCGGCGGATGTCCTCGTCCACGGCATGCAGGTCGAAGATCGGACGCTGGCCGGCATAGAGCTCCACGCGCTGCTCGGCGCCCGGGATGAAGTCGCGCGCGAACTGCAGCAGCCGGGCATGCTCCAGCGGGTCATCGACCAGCACGCGCTCCACACCGCGCGACAGTTCGTCGCGCAGGATCCGCTGCGGCAGCGGCAGGTCCTCGTGCACCAGGTCGCCGGGGCTGCTGCGCAGGGAGCGCTCGCGGACGTGCGCCCAGAGGCGCTCGAGGTAGGCGAGGTCGGCCGCGAGTTGCGCCGCGGGGACGCCCTCGGCGGCGGTGCGCACGATGTAGCCGCCCGGATGTCCCTCGCGCACGATGGCGTGCATCGCGTCGCGCAGGCGCGAGCGCTCCGCCTCGCTCTCGATCCGCGACGAGACGCCGATGCCGCGGCCACGCGGCATGAACACGAGGAAGCGCGACGGCAGCGAGATGAAGGTCGTGAGCCGGGCGCCCTTGGCGCCGATGGGATCCTTGACGATCTGGACGATGATGTCGTCGCCCGAGCTCAACAGGCGCCGGATGTCCTCGGTCTTGGGCCGGACCTGGGCCGGGGGCGCGCCGGGCCCGCCCGCGGCCACCACCGACTGCGCGTCGAACTGCGCATCGGGGGTCGCGATGTCGTCCACGTGCAGGAACGCCGTGCGTGCGAGACCCGCATCGACGAATGCCGCCTGCATGCCGGGCAGCACGCGCGAGACGCGGCCCTTGTAGACATTGCCCACCAGTCCGCGCCGGCTCGCGCGCTCGATGAAGACCTCCTGCAGCACGCCACCGTCGAGCAGCGCGGCGCGCGACTCGCGCGGACCGATGTTGATCAGGATCTCGGCGCTCATCGCACGCCCTGCCATACGGGCACGCCCGCCTCGGCCAGCAGCTGGGCGGTCTCGAACAGCGGCAGCCCGACCACACCCGAATGACTGCCCGAGAGGCTCTCGACGAACACCGACCCGAAACCCTGGATCGCATAGCTCCCCGCCTTGTCGCCAGGCTCGCCCGTGGCCCAGTACGCGTCGATCTCTGCAGACCCCAGCACCCGGAACCGGACCGTTGTCCGCGACAGCCGCAGCGCCACCGCGCCGGCGTGCGCCAGCGCGACGGCGGAGAGCACGATGTGTTCGCGCCCGGAGAGACGCGCCAGCATGGCGCGGGCAGCCTCGAGGTCCCCGGGCTTGCCCAGCACGTCCTCATCGACGATCACCGAGGTGTCCGCACCCAGCACGGGCAGCTGCGAGCGCACGCTGCCCGCCTTGGTCACCGCCATCCGGCGCACATAGGCCTCGGCAGGCTCGCCTGCGCGGAGCGACTCATCGATGCTGGCGGGGCGCACTTCATGCGGAACGCCGAGCTGTCGCAGCAGCTCGGTGCGTCGCGGCGAGGCAGAGGCAAGGCAGAGCACCGGTGGCAGCATGTACGGGGTTTCTCAGTCGCGGTGATAGGGGTGGCCGAGGAGCAGGCTCTGGGCGCGGTAGATCTGTTCGGCGAGCAGCACGCGCGCCAGTGCGTGCGGCAGGGTGAGGCGGGACAGCGACCAGGTTTCCGCGGCACGCTGCCGCACCGGCGCGGCGTGACCGTCGGGCCCCCCGATCAACAGCGCGAGATCCGGCGCTTCATGCGCCAGCGCGGCGAACCGCGCCGCCAGCTCGCGCGTGTCCATCTGGCGCCCGCCCTCGTCCAGCGCCACCACACGCTCGCGATCGCGCAGCGCGGCGAGCACGCGCTCGCCCTCCCGCGCCACCGCCTGAGCCGCACCGCGCGTGGCGGAACGGGGCGCCGCTTCGATTTCGATCAGCTCCAGTTTCCAGGGGCTGCGGATGCGGCGCAGGTAATCCGCCATCGCGGTATCGACCCAGGCGGGCATCCGCGAGCCGACCGCGAGGATCCGCAGGCGCATCGACGGCGGGCTGCGGCAGCCGTACCGGCCCGGCTCAGCCGCCGGGCGCGGGCTTCGGCCGCCGGCGGACGGTCTTGCCCGCCGGCTTGCGCGTGGCTGCAGCACCGCCGCGGGCCGCCGGCCTGCGCGGCGCCCTGGAACCCGCGGGCTTGGGCGCCGCCGGTTTGCCACGGGCGGGCTTGCCACGGGCAGGCTTGCGCGGAACAGCGTGCTCGAGGCGAGCGGGCGACGGCTCCCACAGCTGTTCGAGCTGATACAACTCGCGCGCGCGCGGCAGCATCACGTGGACCATGACGTCGGGCAGGTCGACCAGGACCCACTCGGCGGTCTCCTCGCCCTCGGTGCCGAAGGGACGGATGCCCGCCGCCTTGGCGGTCTGGACGACACGGCCCGCGATCGCGCGGACATGCCGGTCCGATGTGCCGGAGGCCACGACCATGTAGTCGGCGACATCGCTGACGCCGCGCACGTCGAGTACCCGGGTCTCGAGGGCTTTCATCTCGTCGAGGGCCTCGAGAGCGATCTTGAGTTGCGGGATCTGCCGCGGGGCAGGGGCCTTGACGGGCCGGGCGGGGGGTTTGCCGACGGTCGCGGGGGAGCGCCGGGCAGGCTTGCGGGGAGTGGTCATGCTGGGTGGAAAGGGTTCCGTGATGAATCAACGATTTGCGCGAGCATAGCATCCCGTCTCGCGGATGATTTCGCGCACCGACTCGGGGACCAGAAAACGCGGGTCCCGGCCGGAGGTGATGATGTTCCGCAGGTCGGTGGAGGAAATCTCGAGCTGCGTCACCGCGTGCACGTAGATGCGGCCCGCCAGGGCGGTGTGCAGGTCGCGCACGCCGCCGGTGCCGTGGTCGACCATGAGTTCGCCCAGCGGCCCCATGGTCGGGGCCTTCCAGCCGGGACGATGCGCCACGACGACGTGCGCGAGGGCCATGATCTCGCGCCAGCGGTGCCAGTTGGGCAGGCCGAGGAACGCGTCCATGCCCAGGATCAGGCAGATCGAGCGTTCCGGGAACTCGGCGCGCAGTTCGGTGAGGGTGTCGACGGAATAGGACACGCCGGTGCGGCGCACCTCGCGATCATCCACGACGAAGCCGGGCTGGTCCGCCACTGCCGCACGCACCATGGCCAGACGCAGGCCGGGATCCGCGATCGGCTGTTCGCGATGCCCGGGGTTGCCCGTCGGCATCCAGCGCAGCTCCGCGAGCCCCAGTTCCTGCCAGAGTTCAAAACCCGTGCGCAGGTGCCCGTAATGGATGGGGTCGAAAGTGCCGCCAAAAATACCGATGGGTTGCATGTTGAAGTTGTCGTCCGGGGAGTCGGGAAGGGAGGCGACGGTCAGACGCCGCGCCGCTGCAGCGGTGCCGCGGGCGCACGCAGGCCGCAGAACTCGGCGCTGAGCAGCAGGATCTCGTCCCAGGGCGAGCCTTCGAGCCTGCCCTTGATCATGCGGTCCGCGCGCAGTGCGCGCGCCGAGAGTCGTGCAAAAGGGAAGCGCGCGGCGCGGCGCCCGGCGGAATCCAGCGCCGCGGCATGCGAAGGCGACATCCGCGGACCGCCACGTCCGCCGCCGCCCGCACCATGCCGGACCTCCCAGAGGTTGCGCAGTTCGCGCACCAGTGACCACAGCACCAGAGTGGGCTCGACGCCCTCGCCGCGCAGGCCCTCGACCAGCCGCAGCGCCCGCTCGGCGTCGCCGGCCAGGACGGCCTCGCCAAGCGCGAAGACATCGTAGCGCGCGCTGTCCGCCACGGCATCGAGAACCGCCACGACGTCGAGCCTGCCGGGGGGTACCAGCAGCGCCAGTTTCTCGATCTCCTGCTGGGCCGCCAGCAGGTTGCCCTCGACGCGATCCGCGAGCAGCGAGAGGGCCTCCGGCGTGGGCTCCAGCCCCACGCGACGGCAGCGCTGCGCGAGCCATTGCGGCAGTCGGCCGGCGTCGATCTCCCACACCGGCAGCCAGGCGCCACGCTGCTCCAGCGCCTTGAACCACGCCGAAGTCTGCGCGTCCCGGTCGAGGCGGCCCGCCAGCACCAGCAGCAGGGTGTCGGAACCCGCGGCTTCGGCGAGCGCAGCGAGGGTGGCGCCGCCCTCCTTGCCGGGCTTCGAGGCACCCAGGCGTATCTCGAGCACCCGGCGATCGCCGAAGAGGGACAGCGTGCCCGCGGCAGCGCGGATTCCGGACCAGTCGACACCGCGGTCGGCGAAGTGCACTTCGCGCTCGGTGAACCCCGCCGCCCGCGCGGCCGCGCGGATGGCGTCACTGGCCTCGCCCAGCAGCAAGGCTTCCTCCCCCGACAAGAGGTAGACCGGCGCCAGCCTGCCCTTGAGGTGACCGGCGAGATTCTCGAGGGTGAGTTTCATGAACCCGCGGGATTATCCGCCATGCATGCCGGCTCTCGCCATGACTCGATGATTGTTATACAATAACGTTACAGATCACAAACGAGGATTCGCCATGCGCCTGCCCGCCGCCCGCCGCCCCGCCCCTGCCCCGTTGCTCATCGCCAGCGTCGTCGCCGCGATCGTGGCGCAGGGGGCCCTCGCCCAGTCGGTCGCGACCGGGAGCAGTGCGACGGCGCGCGGCCTTGACGCCTTGCAGGAGGTGATCGTGACGGCAACCCCGCTGCGCAGCAGCGTGCTGGAGACCGCTCAGCCGCTGCGCGTCATCGGCGGGGACACGCTGGTCCGCACACGCGCCGCGAGCCTGGGCGAAACGCTGGCGAACATTCCCGGCGTCTCCGCCAACTACTTCGGCCCGATCGCCAGCCGGCCCCTGATCCGCGGCCAGGGCGGGCAGCGTGTACAGGTTTACCAGGACGGCGGCGACGCGCTCGACGCCTCGGCGCTGTCGGAAGATCACGCGGTCACGGTCGAGCCGCTGCTCGCCGACCGCATCGAAGTGATCCGCGGCCCGGCGGCGCTGATGTTCGGCAGTGCCGCCGCCGCCGGCGCCATCAACGTGGTTACCCAGCGGATCCCGGACCGCATCCCCGAGCGCGGCTTCGCGACGGCCCTCGAACTGCGCGGCGACGACGGACTCGACGAACGCGCCGTTGCGGCGCGCGCGGACGCCAGGCTGGGCAGTCACTGGGTCCTGCACGGTGACCTGCACCGCAGGACCACCGGGAACGCACACATCCCCGGCTATGCCTGGTCGGAGGCGCTGCGTGACGAGGCCGCCGCGGCCGGTGAACCCGTGGACGAAACGCAGGAGCGGCTCCTGAATTCCGACAGTGAGTCGGACGGCCGGAGCGCAGGACTGTCGCGCATCGGCGAGACCGGCTGGTTCGGCGTGTCGGTGAGCGATTTCGCCACCGAATACGGGCTGCCCGGCCCTGGCGAGGTGGCCGGTGAACCGCCCGGCGTGCGGCTCGACATGGAGCAGCGCCGCTACGATGTCGCCGGCGAATGGCGCCCGGCGACCGGCCTGTTGAGCAGCCTGCGCCTGCGCGCCTCGCGCAACGACTACGAGCACGCCGAAATCGAACCCGAAGGCGACGTGGGCACGGTCTACTCGCAGCTCGGCGAGGAACTGCGGCTGGGCGCGGAGCACCGCGAGTTGGGCGGCTGGCGCGGCAGCCTCGGCCTGCAGTGGCGCGACATCGACTTCGATGCCGAAGGCGCGGAAGCCTTCCTGCCCCCCTCGATGACCCGCAATCTCGGTGTGTTCCTGTTCGAGGAGAAGCGTTTCGGCGCATTGACCCTCGAGGCCGGCGCCCGCCTCGAGCAGCAGCGCATCCAGGTGCGGTCCGCGGTTCCCGCGCCCGACTACGACGACGACGCGTTGAGCGGCTCGCTGGGCGCGCTCTGGACGCTGCGACCGGACACCACGCTGGCGCTGCAGCTGACTTCGACCGAACGGCATCCCACCGCCACCGAACTGTATGCGTCCGGCCCGCACCTCGCCGTGCGTCGCTTCGAGACGGGCAACGCCGAGCTCGGCACCGAGACCGCCCGCACCGCGGATCTGGGGCTGCGCCTCGGCGGCAGCGATGCAGGCTGGACGGCGTCGGTGAGCGTGTTCCTGAGCGACTACTCGGACTACATCGTCGCGGCGCCCACCGGCGGGTTCGAGGACGGCCTGCCGGCGATCGAGTACCAGGCGACCGATGCGCGCTTTGCGGGCGCAGAGCTCGAATGGGCCCACCCGCGCCTCGCCGAGACGCGCGCGGGCCGCGTCGGCGCGCGCCTGTTCGGCGATATCGTCGAGGCGGAGGACGCCGATGGCGAACCCCTGCCGCAGATCCCGCCCGTCCGCCTGGGCGCGGAACTGTCCCTGACCGGCGATCGGCTGGCCCTCAGCGTGGAGGCGATCTGGCACGACCGCCAGGACCGGCTCGCGGACAATGAACGCGGCACCGCGGGATTCACCCTGCTGGGCGCCGACCTCAGCTATCGCCTGCCGGTCGCCACCGGCTCGATGCTCGTGTTCCTGCGGGGCAGCAACCTGCTGGACGAGGAAGCCCGCCGCCACGCCTCGCCCCTCAAGGATTATGCTCCGCTCACGGGGCGCTCCATCGCCGCCGGGCTGCGGCTGGAATTCTGACGCCGGCGCAGCGTCCCGCAGCCGTACCGCACTGAACCGAACCGAACCGAACCGAGGACTGCAAGAATGCTGACGCACGCCCACGCCCGCCGGCTCGGTCCGGCACTGATCGCCCTGGCGCTGACGCTGGCCTCCCACGCCCGCGCCGCGGATGAACCCGGGTTCACGCAGGCCGCCGCCCACGAGCACGGCAAGGTCACCGTCAACCTCGCGATCGAGGCAGGGACGCTCTCGGTCGAACTGCTCACCCCAGCGCTGCACGTGCTGGGCTTCGAACACGCCGCGCGCACCGACGCCGAGCGCGCCCGTATCGTGGAAGCCGGGACCTGGCTGCGCAGCGGCACGGGCATCCTGGCCGTGCCCGCGGCGGCGGGCTGCCGCCTGCACACCGTCGACATCGAACTTCCCGACCTGGCCGCCACCGGCAAGCATGATCATGACCATGATCATGACCACGGGTCCAAGGGCGAGGCGGCCGGGACTGAACACGCCGACTACCGTGGCCGGTACAGCTATCGCTGCAGCAACGTAGCCGCACTCGCCTGGACGGAGCTTGCCCTGCTGCGCCGCCTGCGCGAGGTGGAGACCGCCGAAGTCAACCTGATCACCGCGGGCGGCCAGGCGCGGCTCGACGTCCGCGAAGCGACCCTGCGGATCCCGCTGCGCTGAGGCGTTGCGCTAAGATCGAGCGGTGAACCACGCCGCGATCGAAGCACTCGACATCGAGTTTGCCTGGCCAGGCAAACCACCCCTGCTCGCCTTCGACGAATTCCGCGTGGCGCGCGGCGAACGCGTGTTCCTGCGCGGCCCCAGCGGCAGCGGCAAGAGCACGCTGCTCGGCATGCTCGGCGGCGTGCTCAGCCCGCAGCGCGGCTCCGTCCGGCTGCTGGGCACCGACATCACCGCGCTGTCCGCCAGTGCCCGCGACCGGTTCCGGGGCGAGCACCTCGGCTTCATCTTCCAGATGTTCAACCTGATTCCCTATCTCTCGGTGCTGCAGAACGTGGTGCTGCCGGCGCAGTTCTCCCCGGAGCGCGCGCGGCGGCTGCGGGGCGTTTCTCCGGAAGCGGAAGCGGCACGCCTGCTCGACGCGCTCGGCCTGGGCGATGTCGCGCTGCACGGCCGCGAAGTCACGCAACTCTCCATCGGGCAGCAACAGCGGGTCGCCGCGGCCCGCGCCCTGCTCGGCCGCCCCGGGATCATTGTCGCCGACGAGCCGACCTCGTCGCTGGACCACGACTCGCGCGAAAGCTTCCTCGGCCTGCTGATGCAGGAATGCCGCCAGCAGGAGGCCACCCTGCTGTTCGTCAGCCA
>CAJACZ010000246.1 GCA_903938365.1 uncultured Pseudomonadota bacterium
CCGCCGTCCAGGCAGTGTTCCCGGCGCTGCGGCGCCTGCCGCGGGACGAACGCCGGGGTCTCGTCGGCCTGCTCCACCGGTTGTCCAACGCGGACGGCGAACTCGATGTCTTCGAGTTCTGCCTCGGCCGGCTCGTGTTCAACTCGCTGGTCGACGAACTCGACGCGCGGCAGCCCCATGGCAGCCAGGGCCTCGCCACGGCCCACAGGCCGCTGGGCGTGCTGTTCTCGGTGCTCGCGCACCACGGGGCTTCGGGTGCCGAGGCCGCCGCGCGGGCGTCCTTCGATGCCGGCATGTCGGTGCTGTCGCTGCGTTACCGGCCCGGGTACGCCCCCTCTGCGCAGTGGCCGCGCGAGCTGTGGACCGCGCTGGGCCGGCTGGAGCAGCTGCACCCTTTCGCCAAGCGCTCCCTGGTCGAGGCGCTGGTGGCCACGACGTCGCACGATGGCGTGCTGACGGTCGACGAGGCCGAACTGCTGCGCACGGTGTGCGCCGTGCTGCAGTGCCCGCTGCCGCCCCTGCTCCCCCGTGTCGACGCCGCAGCGGCGGCGCCCGACGCCTGAGCCGGCGTCGGAGGCCGACCAGCGTCAGCCGGCTGCGCGCAGGGCCTGGTCCAGGTCTTCCTTCAGGTCGTCGATGTGTTCGATGCCGATCGACAGCCGGACCATGTCTTCCGATACCCCCGCCTTCTCGAGTTCCGCCGGGGACAGCTGGCGGTGGGTCGTGGAGGCCGGGTGGGTGGCCAGCGAGCGCGCATCACCGATGTTGACCAGCCGGATGACGAGCTTGAGCGCGTCGAGGAACTTCTCGCCTGCGGCGCGTCCGCCCTTCACGCCGAAGGTCAGGATGCCGGAGGCGCGGCCCTTCATGTACTTCTGCACCAGCGCATGGTCGGCGTGCCCGGGCAGTCCTGCGTAGTTGACCCAGCTGACCTGGGGGTGCTGCTGCAGGTACTGAGCGACCGCCAGGGTGTTTTCGCAGATGCGGTCCATGCGGACGGCGAGCGTCTCGATGCCCTGCAGGATCAGGAACGAGTTGAAGGGCGAGATCGCCGCACCCATGTTGCGCAGCGGCACCACCCGCGCGCGCCCGATGAACGCCGCCGCGCCGAGCGCCTCGGTGTACACGACGCCGTGGTAGGACACATCCGGCTCGTTGAGCCTGCGGAATTTCTCCTTGTGCGCGGCCCAGGGGAATTTCCCCGAGTCGACGATGATCCCGCCGATGCTGTTGCCGTGCCCGCCCAGGTACTTGGTGAGCGAGTGCACGACGATGTCGGCGCCATGGTCGAAGGGCCGGCACAGGTAGGGCGAGGGCACCGTGTTGTCGACGATCAGCGGTACGCCGTGCCTGTGGGCGATTGCGGCGAGCGCGCCGAAGTCCGTGACGTTGCCGAGCGGATTGCCGATCGATTCGCAGAACACGGCCTTGGTGCGCGAGTCGATCAGTTTCTCGAATTCCTCGGGGCGCCGGTGGTCGGCGAAGCGCGTCTCGATGCCGAACTGTGGCAGCGTGTGCGCGAAGAGGTTGTAGGTGCCGCCGTACAGTGCGCTGGAACTGACGATGTTGTCGCCCTGCTCGGCGATGGTCATGATCGCGTAGGTCACTGCTGCGCTGCCCGAGGCCAGCGCCAGTGCGCCGATGCCGCCCTCGAGTTCAGCCACGCGCTTCTCGAGCACGTCGCTCGTGGGGTTCATGATGCGGGTGTAGATGTTGCCCTGCACCTTCAGGTCGAACAGGTCGGCGCCGTGCTGGGCGCTGTCGAAGGCATAGGACGTGGTCTGGTAGATCGGTACCGCGACGGACTTCGTGGTCGGGTCGGGGCTGTAGCCACCGTGTACGGCAATGGTTTCTGGTCGCATCATCGATTCTCCGGGTGTGCAGGCGCCGCGCGTTGGGGCGGGGCGAGTCTATCAACGGGTTGTGGCGAGATACCTGCGGATCACGGCGTCGAACGCAGGGATGTCCACGAGGAAGGCGTCGTGGCCTTCGCGGCAGTCGAGGCGCGCGAAGGTGGTGGGGACGTCGGCAGCCGAGAGCGCCGCGGCGATGCGCGCCTGCTCCGCGATCGGGAACAGCAGGTCCGATTCGACGCCGATCACCAGCGCCGACTCCAGCCGCGCGCGCGCGAACAGCGCTGCGGGCTCGCCGTGCGCGCCGAGTTCGAAGCGGTCCAGCGCGCGCGACAGGTACAGGTAGCAGTTGGCGTCGAAGGACTTCCAGAAGCGCTCCGCCTGCCATTCGAGATAACCCTCGATGGCGAACTCGGGCGCGAAGGCATTGGCCCGCACCGGGGCGACGGCGCCGGAGTCCAGCGGCAGCCGGCCGAAGCGCTCGTTCCATTCCGCCGCGGAGCGATACGTGATGGTGCCGACCTTGCGGGCGAGGCGCATGCCCGCGCGCGGCGGCTGGTCCACCGGATACTGCCCGCCCTGCCAGGCCGGGTCCGACAACACGGCCTCGCGCTGCACGGCGCGCAGCGCGATGGCCAGGGGCGACGCGGCATCTGATCCCGAGATGCTCAACAGCCGCCTGGCCACGCCCGGGAACAGCGCCACGAAAGCCACCGAGACCATGCCGCCCAGCGAGGGGCCGGCGACCGTATGCACCTGGTCCAGGCCGAGCTGACGCAACACCGCCCGACCACCCTGCGCGATGTCTTCGACCGAGATCTCGGGAAAGCGCAGCCGCCAGCGGGTGCCCGTGGCCGGCTCGTCGGAAGCGGGCCCCGATGAACCGAAGCAACTGCCGAGCGAGTTCACGCAGATCACGAAGTAGCGGTCGGTGTCGATCGCGCGCCCGGCGCCGATCATCTCTTCCCACCAGCCCTCACGCGGATCCTCCGCGGAAGAGGCCGCATGGGCGGACGGCGACAGCCCGGTGAACAGCAGGATCGCGTTGTCGCGCGCCGCGTTCAGGCGGCCCCAGGTCTCGTAGGCGATGCGGCCGCCGCGCAGTTCGCCCCCGCGATGCAGCACCAACGGTTCGGGCAGGGGCGCGTAGCGCCGCGCATCGCCCTGCGCCGCGGCGGACGGAGGTGCCAGGCGCTCGGCGCTCATGGTTCGGGGTCGCTGCCCTCGGGAAGGTCCGCGAACAACGCGGTCGAGAGGTAGCGCTCGCCGGTGTCCGGAAGCATCGCGAGGATCACGGCTCCTTCCGGGGCCTCGTGGGCGACCTTCAGCGCGGCCGCGAAGGTCCCGCCGCAGGAGATCCCGCAGAAGATGCCCTCGTTGCGCGCCAGCGCGCGGGCCGTCTCCATCGCCTCCGTATCACTCACGAGGACGATGCGGTCCGCCACGGTCCGGTCGAGCACCGCAGGGATGAAGTCCGGCGTCCAGCCCTGGATCTTGTGGGGCGCGAACGGCTTGCCCGACAGCAGCGCGGCGCTTTCGGGTTCCGTCGCGATGATCTGCACCTCGGGCCGCGCGAGCTTGATCATCTGGCCGGCGCCCGTCAGGGTGCCGCCCGTGCCCCAGCCCGAGACGAAGTAGTCGAGCCGCCGACTGGCGAAATCGATGAGGATCTCCGGCCCGGTGGTGTTGCGATGGTAGGCCGGGTTGGCCTCGTTCTCGAACTGTCGCGCCGGGAACCAGCCGTGTTTCTCGGCCAGTTCGGCCGCCTTGCGCACCATGCCGCTGCCGCGCTCCGCGGCGGGTGTCAGGATGACCCGGGCGCCGAGTGCGCGCATGATCTTGCGGCGCTCGATCGAGAAGGTCTCGACCATCACCGCGACGAACGGATAGCCCTTGGCGGCGCACACCATCGCCAGCGCGAGGCCCGTGTTGCCCGAGGTCGCCTCGACGACCGTCTGGCCGGGCTTCAGGACGCCCCGCCGTTCGGCG
>CAJACZ010000247.1 GCA_903938365.1 uncultured Pseudomonadota bacterium
AAACGTGGAGACGTCGTCGCGGTCGCGGCCGCCGGCGATTACGGCAAGCCGCGCCCGGCGGTGATCGTCCAGACGGACGCGCTGCCGGCACGGCACGCGTCCGTCATCGTCTGCCAGATGACGTCGGAAATCGTCGAAGCACCCCATCTGCGAGTCACCATCGAGCCCTCGGCACGCAACGGACTCAGGGTCCGCTCCCAGGTCATGGCGGACAAGCCCGTGACCGTCCGTCGCGAACGCGTCGGTCAGCGCCTGGGATCGCTGGGGCCGCAGGAGATGGCGCGCGTCAACGGCGCCCTCGCCTTCGTCATGGGGCTGTCCGACTGAACGCCCCGCGCCTGGCATCAGAGGTACTCATGGAAATGCCTTTCCTGTCGCACGTCGAGGAACGCTGGAATGCGTTGCGGCTGCAAGCGAGATGCACCACGGCCCGCAGCACGCTCAGCCGGCCGCAGCCCGGCCAGTTGCGGATCGCGATCGAAACCCACGAAGCGCGCGCCAGCGTCACCGCCCACGAGGCGCTGCGCACGCTCGACATCGTCGTGCATCGCTTCAAGGATGACAGGACGCTGGCCGAGGGCCCCTGCGCGAGCAACGCGGACGCCGACCGCCGCCTGCAGCGGCTGTACATCGACCTCACCGCGTCGCCCTTCGCCTGAGGCGCCCACGCGGCGCGCTCAGGCGCCGTACCGCCGCTCCACCCGCGCGATCGTCACGGCATAGCTCTCGTACCAGCGCTCCCTGCCGCGCTGCTGCGCCGCCGCGTGCTCGACGTCGCGCTTCCATGCGGCGATGTCGTCCGCGGACTGCCAGTAGCAGACGGTGATGCCGACGCCGTCTTCGCCCCGCACGCTGTGCATGCCGATGAACCCCGGCTGCGCGCGGGCAAGCTGCTCCATGCGCGCCGCCATCGCGCCGTAACCCTCGGCGTCGGCTCCGCTCCGCCGGCTCACGAACACCACGACCCAGCTTCCGGGATTCATATCTGGCCACCTGTTCGCGGCTTCAGAGCGCCAGCGAGAAGAACAACGTGTCGCGCTCCGGGAAGTCGTATTTCATCGGCAGCTCGCTGCGGTCGATCTGCACGAAGCCCGCGGCACCGTAGAACGCGTGGGAACGGGTTGCCGCCGCGGGCGTGTCGAGCACGACCTGCCGGATGTCCGCGCTCCGCGCAAACTCGAGGAATGCGGCGTAGAGCGCCCGGGCGACGCCCTGCGCGCTGCCGCGATGCGGCGCCGCGACGAAGAACTTCTTCATGACGCCGAGGTCGGGCCGCAGGCGCAGCAGGCCGATCGTGCCGACGATGCGCCCCTCGGGCGTCGCCGCGACCAGGAAGGTGCCGCCACCCTTCAGGTAATAAGAGTCGATGTCCTCCAGGTCCCGCTGGTCGCAGATCGAAAGGCCGAGGTGGAACTCGTCGTTCTGGATCTCGAGCACCAGGTCGACCACGGCCGCCGAATCCGCCGGCCTGAAGAGGCGCACGTCGATGGCTGCGCTCACGTCGGGGGCCCTCCCGGCACGGCAGCGCAGCTCGCGTAGACTGGTCGGGAATCAATCACCGATCGGCACCCCCGTGTGTCCTTTGGCCGACGCATCCGCCCCCTGGTCGACTACGAACCCGCCGCCGCCGAGGCCGCGCGCCGAGGCGGGCGTCGCTTCCCGTCGACCCCCTGCGCAGTGTGCGAGCGTGGTTCGTCCCGGCGAACAGTGCCTTCGGAGATGTTATCCCCAGCCCACAGCTTCGAGCCAGCGCCGGTGGGCGAGGCGCCCGCTGGCAACCGCCGTGATACGCGTGGCGCGGCATTCCGGAATCATCTTCGCGGCTTAAACCTTTCGAGCCCCCGCGCACTCCAATGCAGGTGGACGAGCGAGCAGCAGTAACGACGGAGTGGGCCGAGGTGGCGGCCGCGGCCGCGGGCGATTCAGGCGCGTTCGAGGCGCTCTACCGGCGCCACGCACCACGGGTCTACGGGCTCTGCCTGCGCATGACGGGCAACGTGGCGACGGCGGAGGACTGCGTCCAGGACGCATTCGTGGCGGCCTGGCGCGCGCTGCCCGGCTTCGAGCGGCGCAGCGGCTTCGGCACCTGGCTGCACCGGATCGCCGTCAACGCCGTGCTGGCGAGGCGTCGCGGCGCCGCCGCCCGCCTCGAGTCCACCGTGGGCGATGTCGAGGTGCTGGTCTCACTGCTCGGCGGAGTCGAGCAGGCGCCGGCACTCGACCTCGAGCGCGCCATCCTCGCGCTGCCGGAAGGCGCGCGCGACGCGCTGGTGCTGGTCGCGCTGCACGGGCATTCGCACGAGGAGGCCGCGGATTGCCTCGGAATCGCCGTAGGCACCTGCAAGGCCCAGCTGCACCGCGCACGGCGGCTGCTGGAGCAAAGGCTTGGACTGGGGGAGCAGACAACGTGAGCCCGACACCCGATCCCATCGACACCCGGCTCGCCGGCCTGCGAACGGAGCTGCCGCCCGCGCGCGACCTCTGGCCCGGCATCCGCGCGCAGCTTGGATCGCAGCAGCAGCCGGAACCGCAGCGTACGAGCCGGTCGCGCTGGGTCGCGCCGGCTGCGCTCGCCGCCTGCGTTGCCCTCGCGGCCGTGCTGCTGCTGCGGCGCGAACCCGAGGCCCCGGCCATCGCCGACGCCAGCCCCCACGCGGCCGCGATCGGCGAGGCAGCCTATCGACAGGCGCGGGTGCGCGTGGAATCCGACTATGACCGGCTGCTGCCGCAACTGGCGCCGCAGACCCGCCAGCGCGTCGAGCAGGCGCTCGGGACGATCCGCCGCGCCGAGGCAGACATCGCCGCGGCGCTGGCCGAGGACCCCGGAAACCCCTTGCTGCTGCGCCTGCGCCAGCGCGCCGCGCAGCGCGAGATCGACCTGATGACCACCGTCACCCGCGACGCCGTCGCGGAACTCCCGAGGAACGAGACATGACACACCGACGCCGACCCTCAGCCGTGCCCGCCATCCTGCTCATCGCCGCCGCGGGAGCGGTCGTCGCGGGAACCGCCGTTGCGGCGCCCGCGACCCGCGCCGTCAACGAACGCCGGCCCGCCGACCCGCGCGGCACCGTCGAGATCGTCAACACCGCCGGGCGCGTGAGCGTCGCGGGCTGGGAGCGCCCGGAAGTCGAGGTGACGGGCACGCTGGCGGAGCGCGTCGAGCGGCTGGAGTTCACCCGCAGCGGCACCCGGACACTGGTCCGCGTGGTGCTGCGCAAGGGCGCCAGCATGTCCGGGTCGGGCGACGCCGTGCTCGACATCAAGGTGCCGTCCGGCAGCACGCTCGACGCGTCGACCGTCAGCGCCGACCTGCAGGTGCGCGGAGTGGCGGGCGAGCAGCAGCTCGCCACCGTAAGCGGCGACGTCGAGGCCGACCTCGGCCGCGAGGCGTCGGCGCGCAGCATCAGCGGCAACCTGCGACTCGGGTCCAGCAGCGGCACGACGCGGCTCGAGGTCAGCAGCGTCAGCGGGTCCATCACCGTCACGGGGCAGGTCGGCGGGCGCGTCGAGGCATCGACAGTGTCGGGCGACGCCTCGTTCGTGCTTGGCACCGTCAGCGAGGCCGAGTTCGAGACGGTCTCGGGCGACCTGACCGCCACGCTGGCGCTGGCCGCCGACGGCCGGCTGCGGGCCGAATCGGTCAGCGGCAACGTGCGGGTCGATTTTGTCGGGGCGCTGCCGCCGGCGCGCTTCGGGATCGAATCGTTCAGCGGCGACATCGAGCTGTGCGCCGCGGCACGCGCGGCCACGTCAAAGGACGAGGCGCTGAAGGTCGACCGGTCGTCCAGGACGCTGGAGTTCCGCAACGCGCCAGGCACGGCACGGGTCGACGTTGAGACGATGAGCGGCGACGTGCGCCTGTGCACGCGCGGCAGCGCGCCCTGAGCGCTCCCCGTTGCCGCGCACGCCCGCTATCGGAATCCTCAGCCTACGTCGCCCTGCCTGGCCAGGGTCTTGAAGTCATAGGTCGTCTGGTGCGGCGCGCCCGCGACGCGCGCCACCAGCGCATGACGCTCCCGCTCCAGTTCCTTCGCGAGTTCGCCCTGGGGGACGAAATCCGACAGGGCCTGGCGGCTGATGACCTGCTTCTCCTGAAGCAGGTGCTCGAGCACGGTCACGCGATCGCGCAGGATCCAGAGCTCCGCCAGGAGCTCCGTGTTCATGCGCATGACGTCGTCCAGTTCCTTCTGGCCGAGATAGGGGCGTTCGGGCCGGTCTACAGTCCTCATGGTGGTGTTTCCCTTCGGCTCAGGCGGGCTTGCGGCCGCGGGTGACCCAGGGATAGCCCCGCTCTTCGAGCGCGTATTCCTCGACGTCGACGAAGCCGGCGTCGCGCATCATCTGCGCGAGGTTGGCCATGGCCGCCACCGAGAAATACGGTTCGGCGCGGTTGTCCGTGTCCCAGTCCAGCACCACCGCCTGCATGGCGTTGACGGCGCGGAAGGGCGGCGGGTCGCTGAT
>CAJACZ010000248.1 GCA_903938365.1 uncultured Pseudomonadota bacterium
AGCGTGTTGGAACCGGCCGGCAGCGCCTGCGCGTTGCTCGGGGTGACCGACCAGGTACCGTCGGTTCCGACGATGGTCGTCAGCACCGCACCGCCCGGCAGCGTCACGCGGATCGTGTCGCCGGCGGCACCCGTACCCGAGATCGTGGGCGTCGCGTCGTTGGTGACGCTGTCGCCGGCGGCGCCCGAGTCCGAGGCAGGCGCCAGCGCGGCAACGGGGGCGGCGGGCGCTGCGACATCGACCGTGATCGTCAGCGGGATCGTCGAAGACGCGTTGCCCGCCGGATCCACTGCGGTCACCGTCAGCGTATTGGGACCATTCGGCAGCGCCTGCGCCGCACCGGGCGTTACCGACCAGCTGCCGTCGGCTACGACGGTGGTCGTCAGCACCGCACCGCCCGGCAGGGTCACGCGGATCGTGTCGCCGGCCGTGCCTGAGCCGGTGATGGTCGGGGTCGCGTCGTTGGTGAGCCGGTCGCCAGCCGAGCCCGAGTCCGACGCAGGATCCAATGCGGCCGTGGGCGCCTGCGGGCCGATGGTCACGATCGACAGCAGGAGGCTCGTCGCAGCGGAGCTGTTGCCCGCCGGATCCGTCGCCGTGACTGCGAGCGTGTTGGAGCCGGCGGCCAGCGCCTGCGCGTTGGTCGGCGTCACAGACCAGGTACCGTCAGATGCGACGGTGGTCACGAGCACCGCGCCGCCGGGCAGCGTCACGCGGATCGCGTCACCCGCCGTGCCCGTGCCCGAGATCGTCGGCGTCGTGTCGTTGGTCACGTTGTCGCCGGCGGCGCCCGAGTCCGAGGCAGGCGAGAGCATCGCAGTGGGCGCTGTCGGCGCCGACAGGTCCACCATGATCGCTCGACTGGTCGCAGCCGAGATATTGCCCGCCGGATCCACCGCGGTCACCGACACCGTGTTGGAACCATTCGCCAGCGTCTGCGCGTTGCTCGGGGTCACCGACCACGTACCGTCAGATGCGACGGTGGTCGTCAGCACAGCACCGCCGGGCAGCGTCACGCGGATCGTGTCGCCGGCGGCACCCGTGCCGGAGATCGTGGGCGTGGCGTCGTTCGTGATGCTGTCGCCGGCGGCGCCGGAGTCCGAGACAGGCGCGAGCAACACGGTAGGCGCTGTCGGCGCCGTCGCATCGACCGTGATGGTCAGCGGGATCGTCGACGAAGCGTTGCCCGCGGGATCCACCGCAGTCACCGTCAGCGTGTTCGAACCGTTCGGCAGCGCCTGCGCCTCGCCCGGGGTGACGCTCCAGGTGCCATCCGCTGCGACCGTAGTCACCAGCACCGCACCGCCCGGCAGCGTCACGCGGATCGTGTCGCCGGCCGTGCCGGTGCCCGTGAGGGTCGGCGTTGTGTCGTTAGTGAGCCGGTCGCCGCTTGCGCCGGAGTCCGACGCGGGCGCCAGCGCGGCAACAGGGGCTGCGGGCGGCGCGGCGTCGACCGTGATCGTCACGCTGCTGGGCGCGGAGTTGTTGCCCGAAGAGTCCGTCGCCGTCACTGAAACCGTATTCGGACCGTTCGGCAGCGCCTGCGCGTTGTTCGGGGTGACCGACCAGCTGCCGTCCGCGGCGACGGTGGTCGTCAGCACCGTGCCATCCGGCAGCGTCACGCGGATGGTGTCGCCGGCCGTGCCCGTGCCTGTGAGGGTCGGAGTCGTGTCGCTGGTGAGCCGGTCGTCGCTCGTACCCGAGTCGGAGCTCGGATCCAGCGCAACCGTCGGCGCCTGCGGGCCGCTCGTCACGATCGACAGCACGAGGCTCGTCGCCGCGGAGCTGTTGCCGGCAGGATCGGTGGTCGTCACGGTCAGCGTGTTCGAACCGGGCGCCAGCGCCTGCGCGTTGGTCGGCGTCACCGACCAGGTACCGTCAGATGCGACGGTGGTCACGAGCACCGCGCCGCCGGGCAGCGTCACGCGGATGGTGTCACCGGCAGCGCCCGTGCCCGAGATCGTGGGCGTCGTGTCGTTGGTGATGCGGTCACCGCTCGCGCCGGAGTCCGAGGCGGGCGCCAGCGCCGCAACCGGGGCGGCGGGCGGCGCGGCATCGACCGTGATCGTCAGCGGGATCGTCGACGAGGCGTTGCCCGCCGGATCCACCGCGGTCACCGTCAGCGTGTTCAGACCATTCGCCAGCGCCTGCGCAGCGCTCGGGGTGATGCTCCAGGTTCCATCGCCTGCGACCGTCGTCGTCAGCACCGTGCCATCCGGCAGCGTCACGCGGATCGTGTCGCCTGCGACAGCCGTGCCCGAAATCGTCGGCGTCGCGTCGCTGGTGATACGGTCGCCGCTCGCGCCCGAATCGGAGCTCGGATCCAGTGCAACCGTCGGCGCCTGCGGGCCGCTCGTCACGATCGACAGCACGAGGTTCGTCGCGGCGGAGCTGTTGCCGGCGGGGTCGGTGGCCGTCACGACGAGCGTGTTGGAACCGGCCGGCAGCGCCTGCGCGTTGCTCGGGGTGACCGACCAGGTACCGTCGGTTCCGACGATGGTCGTCAGCACCGCACCGCCCGGCAGCGTCACGCGGATCGTGTCACCGGCCGCGCCCGTGCCCGAGATCGTGGGCGTCGCGTCGTTCGTGACGTTGTCGCCGGCGGCGCCCGAGTCCGAGGCGGGCGCCAGCACGGCAACGGGGGTTGCGGGCGGCGCGGCATCGATCGTGATCGTCACGGTGCTGGGCGCAGAGCGGTTACCCGAGGAGTCCGTCGCCGTCACCGAAACCGTGCTCGGACCGTCCGGCAGCGCCTGCGCCGCGCCGGGCGTCACCGACCAGCTGCCGTCAGCTGCAACGGTGGTCGTCAGCACCGCACCGCCCGGCAGGGTCACGCGGATCGTGTCGCCGGCCGTGCCCGCGCCGGAGATCGTCGGCGTCGTGTCGTTGGTGAGCCGGTCGCCAGCCGAGCCCGAGTCCGACACAGGATCCAATGCGGCCGTCGGCGCCTGCGGGCCGATCGTCACAATCGACAGTGCCAGGTTCGTCGCCGCAGAGCCGTTGCCGGCAGGATCGGTAGCCGTCACCGTCAGCGTATTCGCACCGGTCGCCAGCGCCTGCGCGTTGGTCGGCGTCACCGACCAGGTACCGTCAGATGCGACGGTGGTCGCGAGCACTGCACCGCCCGGCAGCGCCACGCGGATCGTGTCGCCTGCGATACCCATGCCCGAGATCGTGGGTGTCGCGTCGTTCGTGACGTTGTCGCCCGCGACGCCGGAGTCCGAGGCAGGCGCGAGCATCGCGGTAGGCGCCGCGGGCGCCGCCGTATCCAGCGTGAACATCGCCGGTGCAGCGGAACCCGGGCCCACGTTCCCTGCGGCATCGATGATCCATCCCACCACGGAATATTCACCCTGGGTCGCAAGCCCCGGCACCTGGACCACCGCACGGCCCGCCGACACCTCGCTCGAAGTCACCAGGCGCGATACCGTCACCGTTGCACCCCCGCCGGGCGGCGTGACCAGCAGCGATACCGTGTCACCCGCAAGGAATGCCCCCGTCAGCGTCAGCGCAACCCCATCCGCGTTTTCAGTCGCATTGATCCGTGGGCCCTCACTGGATTCAATCGTCGGGGCATCGGGCAGGATCGTATCGACGATGACCGCCACGGGCGTCGGAGCCGACACGTTGCCCGCGGCGTCCGTCATGGTGACCCACAGCGTGTGACTGCCGTTCGCGAGCGCCTGTGCGTCGCTCGGGGTAACCGACCAGGTTCCGTCCGGTGCGACGGTGGTCGTCAGCACCGCACCGCCCGACAGGGTCACGCGGATCGTGTCGCCGGCCGTGCCCGTGCCGGAGATCGTCGGCGTCGCGTCATTGGTGAGACGGTCGCCGCTCGCGCCCGAATCGGAGCCCGGATCCAGTGCGGCCGTGGGCGCCTGCGGGCCGATCGTCACGATCGACAGCACGAGGATCGTGGCTGCGGAGCTGTTCCCCGCCGGGTCGGTGGCCGTCACCGCGAGCGTATTGGAGCCCGGAGCCAGCGACTGCGCGCTGGTCGGAGTGACGCTCCAGGTTCCATCGCCTGCGACCGTCGTCGTCAGCACCGTGCCACCCGGCAGCGTCACGCGGATCGTGTCGCCGGCCGTGCCCGTGCCGGAGATCGTCGGGGTTCGATCATTGGTGACGTTGTCGCCCGCCGTGCCGGAGTCGGAAGACCGATCGAGTACCACGGCAGGCGCTGCAGGCGCCGTTGTATCGATGGTGACCGTCCGGGTGACCGGACTCGAGACATTCCCGGCCTGGTCACTGGCCGTGATCGCGATCGTGTTCGAACCGGTCGCCAGCGCCTGCGTGTCGACCGGAGTCACCGACCAGGTTCCGTCGGATGCGACAGTGGTCGTCAGCACCACGCCGCCCGGCAGCGTCACGCGGATCGTGTCGCCCGCGGCGCCCGTGCCCGCGATCGTGGGCGTCGTATCGTTCGTCAGGTCGTCGCCCGCAATACCGGAGTCAGAAGATGCAGCAATCGCACTTGTCGGCGCCGATGGCGCCGTCGCATCGACCGTGATCGTCACGCTGCCGGGCGCAGAGTTGTTGCCGGACGAATCCGTCGCCGTCACATAGAGCGTGTGTCGGCCGTCCGGCAGCGCCTGCGCGTTGCCCGGGGTCACGGACCAGCTGCCGTCCGCTGCGACGGTGGTCGTCAGCACCGCGCCACTCGGCAGCGTCACGCGGATCGTGTCGCCTGCGACGCCCGTGCCCGAGATCGTCGGCGTCGCGTCGTTCGTGACCTGGTCGCCCGTGATCCCGGAGTCGGAGCTCGGATCCAGAGCAACCGTCGGCGCCTGGGGGCCGATCGTCACGATCGACAGCACGAAGTTCGTCGCCGCGGAGCTGTTGCCCGCCAGATCGGTGGCCGTCACCGTCAGCGTGTTCGAACCGGGCGCCAGCGCCTGCGCGGCGCCGGGCGTGACGCTCCAGGTTCCATCGCCTGCGACCGTCGTCGTGAGCACTGCACCGCCCGGGAGCGTCACGCGGATCGTATCGCCGGCCGTGCCCGTGCCCGAGAGGGTCGGCGTCGTGTCGTTCGTAATGTTGTCGCCGGCGGCGCCGGAGTCCGACGCGGGCGCAAGCAACGCAGTAGGCACTGTCGGCGCCGTCGCATCGACCGTGATGGTCAACGGGATCGTCGACGAGGCGTTGCCCGCCGGATCCACCGCGGTCACCGTCAGCGTGTTTGAACCATTCGGCAGCGCCTGCGCGTTGCTCGGGGTCACCGACCAGCTGCCGTCCGCTGCGACGGTGGTCGTCAGCACCGTGCCACCCGGCAGCGTCACGCGGATCGTATCGCCGGCCGTGCCGGTGCCCGTGAGGGTCGGCGTCGTGTCATTGGTCACGTTGTCGCCGGCCGCGCCCGAGTCCGACGCGGGCGCCAACGCGGCAACCGGGGCGGCGGGCGGCGCGGCATCGACCACGATCGTCAGCGGGATCGTCGACGAGGCGTTGCCCGCCGGATCCACCGCGGTTACCGTCAACGTGTTTGAACCATTCGGCAGCGCCTGCGCGTTGCTCGGGGTCACCGACCAGGTGCCATCTGCGGCGACCGTGGTCACGAGCACCGCACCGCCCGGCAGCGTCACGCGGATCGTATCGCCTGCCGCGCCCGTGCCCGAGATCGTGGGCGTCGCGTCGTTCGTGACGTTGTCGCCGGCGACGCCCGAGTCCGACGCGGGCGCCAGCGCGGCAACCGGGGCGGCCGGCGCCGCGGCATCGACCGTGATCGTCAGCGGGATCGTCGACGAGGTGTTGCCCGCCGGATCCGTCGCGGTCACCGTGAGCGTGTTTGAACCATTCGCAAGCGCTTGGCCGGCGCCAGGTGTCACCGACCAAGTGTTGTCGGCTGCGACGATGGTCGTCAGCACCGCGCCGCCCGGCAACGTCACGCGGATCGTGTCGCCGGCTGCATCCGTGCCGGTGATGGTCGGCGTCGTGTCGTTGGTGAGACGGTCGCCGCTTGCACCGGAGTCCGAGGCAGGCGCAAGCAACGCGGTAGGCGCTGTCGGCGCCGTCGCATCGACGGTGATCGTCAGCGGGATCGTCGACGAGGCATTGCCCGCCGGATCCACTGCGGTCACTGTCAGCGTGTTTGAAACGTTCGCCAGCGCCTGCGCGGCGCCGGGCGTGACGCTCCAGGTGCCATCCGCTGCGACCGTGGTCACCAGCACCACACCACCCGGCAGCGTCACGCGGATCGTGTCGCCCGCCGCACCGGTGCCCGTGAGGGTCGGCGTCGTGTCGTTGGTGAGACGGTCACCGCTTGCGCCGGAGTCCGAGCCAGGCGCAAGCGCGGCAACCGGGGCTGCGGGCGCCGCGACATCGACCGTGATCGTCACGCTGCTGGGTGCGGAGTTGTTGCCCGAAGAGTCCGTCGCCGTCACTGAAACCGTATTCGGACCGTTCGGCAGCGCCTGCGCGTTACTGGGAGTCACCGACCAGCTCCCGTCGGCTGCGACGGTGGTCGTCAGCACCGAGCCATCCGGCAGCGTCACGCGGATCGTGTCGCCTGCGACACCCGTACCCGAGATCGTCGGCGTCGCATCGCTGGTGACACGGTCGCCGCTCGCACCCGAGTCGGAGATCGGATCCAGTGCAACCGTGGGCGCCTGCGGGCCGATCGTCACGATCGACAGCACGAGGTTCGTCGCCGCGGAGCTGTTGCCGGCAGGATCGGTGGCCGTCACGGTCAGCGTGTTCGAACCGGGCGCCAGCGCCTGCGCGTTGCCCGGGGTCACCGACCAGGTACCGTCGGTGGCGACGGTGGTCGTCAGCACCGTGCCACCCGGCAGCGTCACGCGAATGGTGTCGCCGGCCGTGCCCGTGCCCGCGATCGTCGGCGTCGTGTCATTGGTCACGTTGTCGCCGGCGGCGCCCGAGTCCGAGGCAGGCGCCAGCGCGGCAACCGGAGCTACGGGCGCCGCGACATCGACCGTGATGGTCAACGGGATCGTCGACGACGCGTTGCCCGCCGGATCCAACGCGGTCACCGTCAGCGTGTTCAAACCGGGCGCCAGCGCCTGCGCGGCGCTCGGGGTCACCGACCAGCTCCCATCGGCTGCGACGATGGTCGTCAGCACCGCACCGCCCGGCAGGGTCACGCGGATCGTGTCCCCGGCAGTGCCCGTGCCCGAGATCGTCGGCGTCGCGTCGCTGGTGATACGGTCGCCAGCCGAACCAGAATCCGACGCGGGATCCAGTGCGGCCGTCGGCGACTGCGGGCCCACCGTCACGATCGACAGCACGAGGTTCGTGGCCGCGGAGCTGTTGCCCGCAGGATCGGTGGCCGTCACGGTCAGCGTGTTGGAGCCCGTGGTCAGCGCCTGCCCGGCGCCGGGCGTCACCGACCAGGTACCGTCCGCTGCGACCGTAGTCACGAGCACCGCGCCGCCGGGCAGCGTCACGCGGATCGTGTCGCCGGCCGTGCCCGTGCCCGAGAGCGTAGGCGTCGTGTCATTGGTCACGTTGTCGCCGGCCGCGCCCGAGTCCGACGCGGGCGCCAGCGCGGCAACGGGAGCCGCGGGCGCTGCCGCATCGACCGTGATCGTCACGCTGCCGGGCGCGGAGTTGTTGCCCGAAGAGTCGGTCGCCGTCACTGAAACCGTGTTCGGGCCGTTCGCCAGCGCCTGCGCGTTGCTCGGGATCACGGACCAGCTGCCGTCCGCGGCGACGGTAGTCGTCAGCACCGTGCCACCCGGCAGCGTCACACGGATCGTGTCGCCCGCCGTGCCGGTGCCCGAAATGGTCGGCGTCGCGTCGTTCGTGACCTGGTCGCCAGCCAGGCCGGAGTCGGAAGCAGGATCCAGTGCAGCCGTCGGCGCCTGCGGGCCGATCGTCACGACCGACAGCGCGAGGTTCGTCGCGGCGGAGCTGTTGCCCGCCGGGTCGGTGGCCGTCACGGTCAGCGTGTTCGAACTGGGCGCCAGCGCCTGCGCGTTGCCCGGGGTCACCGACCAGGTACCGTCCGCTGCGACCGTAGTCACGAGCACCGCGCCGCCGGGCAGCGTCACGCGGATCGTGTCGCCGGCCGTGCCCGTGCCCGAGATCGTGGGCGTCGCGTCGTTCGTCACGTTGTCGCCGGCGGCGCCCGAGTCCGACGCGGGCGCCAGCGCGGCAACGGGCACTGCGGGCGCTACCGCATCGACCGTGATCGTCTGACGGATCGAAGTCGAGGCATTACCCGCGGGATCCACCGCGGTCACCGAGATCGTGTTCTGGCCGCTGGGCAGCGCCTGCGCGGCTCCGGGGGTCACCGACCAGGTGCCATTCGGGGCCACGGTGGTCGTGAGCACCGTGCCGCCCGGCAGCGTCACGCGGATCGAATCGCCTGTGGTCCCGGTACCCGAGATCGTCGGCGTCGCATCGTTCGTGAGGTTGTCGCCCAAGACTCCGGAATCCGACGCAGGCTCCAGCCTCGGCACCGGTGAGGACGGAGCGGCCGTATCGACGGTCAGCGTGATGCTCACCGGGGGGGAGTCCGTGGTGCCAGCACCCTTGTTGGCCACGGCCTGCAGGTTGATGACGCCGTCGGGGAGCGCTGCGCCCGGCGTGGCGGACCAGTTGCCGTTGGCGTCCGCACGCACCGTGACGAGGGGAGTGCCCGCAGCATTGCGGATCGTGACGTCCGCGTTGGCCTCGGCCTTGCCCGTCAGGGTCGGTGTTGAGTCGTTCGTGAGACCGTCGCCCCGCACGCCGGAATCACTGCCCGCGTCGAGGCCGAGGCCCGTCGGTGCAGCGGTCGTCGGTGCCGGAGCCGATGCTTGACCACCGCCACCCCCACCGCCACCGCCACCGCCCGCGGCGGCACCGAGGCCCACCAGCACCCCTGCGCCCGCGACAAGGGTCGTGACCGGACTGGTGGCGACCACGGCCGGCACGGACGACGACGGCACCGTCGCGCCAGCCGGAGCGCCCGGCATACCGCCCTGCGCGGCTTCCCCCGGAGGGACAGGCAAGGGTCCGATGCAGGCTGTGGAATCCGCCGCGGCACCCGACGCCAGCAATCCGGTCTGCGGCAGCTCACAGCCCGCCTCGTCGACGAGCCGTGCACCACGACTGTCGAAGAATGCGTTGGCCGTCGTTGCCCAGTCGGTGAAGGTCAGCTCGCTGCCGTCGGGGAAGCGGATCTTCAGGTCGGCGCCCACCCTGCGAACCACGGTGCCCGGAGGCAGCGGGCCCATCGGATCGGCGAGGATGATGCGGTAGCTGTGGGCGGGCGCGGCCCGGAACCCCTCGCCCGCCGGGACGTCCAGCGTCCTCTCGGCACCCGCCGCGCTCCGCTCCAGCAATCGGTAAACCGTAGGCGAGTCCAGGGTCCGCTGAGTCGTCTCCATGAGGCCTGAATTTTAGACATATTCCCCTGCCGCCAAGGCCACGACTTCACATTAATTTCAATCGCGCGCAGCAAATTTCCTGGGATAGAGTGCGCGTCATGGGCAGCCACCGTTTCCACCAGGTCGATGTGTTCGCCAGCGAAGCGCTGCGGGGCAACCCGCTGGCCGTCGTACACGCCGCGGAGGACCTGACGGCCGACACGATGGCGTCGTTCGCGCGCTGGACCAACCTCTCGGAAACGACCTTCCTGCTGCCGCCGCGTCACGCGGATGCCGACTACCAGTTGCGGATCTTCACGCCGCGCGGCGAGCTGCCCTTCGCGGGGCATCCCACCCTGGGCAGCTGCCATGCATGGCTGGCCGACGGGGGCGAGCCGAAATCTCCCGCGTGTGTCGTTCAGGAATGCGGCGTCGGCCTCGTGCGCATACGGCGCGACGGCGAGCGCCTCGCCTTCGAGGCCCCGCCCCTGCGACGCAGCGGCCCCCTGGATGACGCGCTGCTGGACACAATCGCCCGGGGTATCGGCCTGCAGCGCCAGGACATCATTCGCCACCAGTGGTGTGACAACGGGCCGGGCTGGTGTGCCGTCATGCTCGCGTCGGCGCAGCAGGTCCTGGCCGTCCAGCCTGACTTCAACCTCCTGCGCGAACTCAAGCTGGGGCTGATCGGCCCGCAGCCCGAGGGTGCCGACACCCGGTTCGAGGTCCGGGCCTTCGTCGCGGGCCTGGGGGTCCCCGAGGATCCAGTCACGGGCAGCCTCAATGCGGCGCTCGCGACCTGGCTGATCGGCGCAGGGCTGGCGCCCGAGCACTATGTCGTGGCGCAGGGTGCAGCCGTGGGCAGGCGAGGCCGGGTGTTCGTCGACCGGGTCGGATCCGCGACCTGGATCGGGGGCTACGTCAGCACGCGGATCGAGGGCCGTCTCAGTCTCTGAGCGGCCCGGACGAATCGCTGAATATGTGCTGCAGCGCTCAGGCGCGAACCGCAGCCAAAGCTAAACTTTTATCCAATATCAACCGGGCGGACCGCCACTGAATCCTGCCATGTCCGAAGCCATTGACTGGAAAAGCCGATATCGGGACTTCCTGCACGAGAGCGAGGCCAAGGAGCACCACCTCCGCGCCCACGCGCAGGCCCTGCGGCGCCTGCTGCTGCGTCTGTGCGAACTGTCAGCCGGTCGCGATCCGCTGCTCGACACGCAGCTGGACGGCATCGCTGCGGCAGCCCGCGAAAACGCCGGCATCGCCGCGCTGGACGCGCTGGCCGACGTCCTGGCGGATTACGCGTTGCAGCCAGAACATGAGCCCGGGCGGTGGAACGAATCGATTGCCGCGATGGATCAGCTGCTGCGCAGCCTGTCGCCTGCCGACTCCGGCAGCCCGCTGGCCGAGGATCTGCTGCGCAGCCTCCCCGGCGTGGCGACCGACAACGCCTTCGCACAGGTGGTGCTCGGCACGCTCGACATCGTCCGCGAGCAGTCCGAGCGGCTCACCCATGACCACATGGAAACGTCCAGCCTGCTCGAGCAGGTCACCGGCAAGCTCGATGATGTCGCCAGCTTCCTTGCGGGAGCCTCGGACGAGCGGCGCACTTCCCTCGACGACGCTGAGACACTCAACGTCCGCGTGCTCGCCGAGGTCCAGGACCTCTCGGATCAGGTACGCGAAGCCAGCGATATTTCACCGCTGAAGTCGCTGATCGGCGCACGGGTCGAGACGATCTCGGCGCAGGTCCGCGACTTCCGCGAGCGCGAAGAACAGCGGCTGACCGAGTACAACAGTCGCAACGACGCCATGCGCCAGCGCGTGATCGACCTGGAGCGCCAGGCCCATAAGCTGCGGCAGGACCTCGAGGAAGAGCGCCAGCGGGCGCGCCTGGACCCGCTGACGGGCCTCGCAAACAGGGCGTCATTCGACGAACGCTTCTCGGAGGCGATGGAACGCCACAAGCGTTTCGGGACTCCCGTCAGCCTGCTGCTCTGGGACATCGACCGGTTCAAGAACATCAACGATACCTGCGGTCATCGCGCGGGTGACCGGGTGCTGCGCGAAGTGGCCCGCTGCTTCACGAGCCGCCTGCGGACCACGGACTTCGTGGCGCGCATCGGCGGCGAGGAGTTCGTGGCGCTGCTGGTGGGAACACCGGCAGACCAGGCGCTGCGCGTGGCGGAAGACCTGCGGAGCGGTGTGTCAGGACTCAAGCTGCACTTCCGTGGCACGCCCGTCCCGGTCACGGCGTCCTGCGGGATCACCGAGTTCATCGTCGGAGATTCCACCACCAGCGCCTTCGATCGTGCCGATGCGGCGCTGTACCGCGCGAAGGACGGCGGTCGGAACCTCTGCGTGGCGGCAGCCTAGGGCTGCGGCAGCAGGATCCGCAGCGTGACGCCGAACCGGCGCACGATGCTGCGTTTCTCGAGATCCTCGCCCACCGCCTCGCCGTCCGCCACGGCATCGAGGTTGCGGTTGGTCTCGTTACGCAGCACGACGACCATGTCAGCCGGCGCTTCGAGCGCGAACGGAAACTCGTGCCAGGTGCCGATGTGCATCATGAAGCCGCAGTCGCCGGCGAACCGGAACGCACGGACCCGGTCGAGATCCGGCAGCGCAGCCTCACCGGGCGGCGCCACCACCACGATGTAAGGCTCGCGGTTCAATGGCAGGAACACCTGCGTGTGCTTGAAATGCCGTTCCATCCAGATGACCTGGAGCGGCCGCGGCCGGACCCGCGCGATCGACAGGCAGGTGTCGGCGTCGGAGACAAAGGGCGCCTTCTCGACCAGTTCGACCGCATCCTCGTAGAAACGCGTTCGCACCGAGGGGCGCCCGCGGCCCACGCCGAGCAGTTCGCCGAAAGGCGCCACGGAACCTGCCGTGGCGTCCTCCAGCGGCAGGTCGCGATACAGCATGGGACTAGCGGAAGACCCGGGCCCAGAAGGCCTTCATGTCTTCCCAGGACTGCCGGTCGGTGCGCTCGTCGTAGGCCAGCGGCAGGTTGTACTTGCGACCCTTGTCGGTGGCCTCGGGGTTGGTGAACCCGTGCTTCGCGCCTGGGTAGGAAATGAACTGGTAATCGACTCCCAGTTCGTCCATCTCGCTGCGGAAACCGGACTGTTCCTCGGCCGGCACCATGCCATCGGCCTCACCGTGGCACACCAGGACGCTGGCCGTGAACTCGCCCTTCGTGGCCGCATGGGTACGCTTGAGATTGCCGTGGAAACTGGCCACGCCGCGCAGCGGCAGACCGATCCGCGCGGCATGGAGCGCAAGCGCGCCGCCCAGGCAGTAACCCATGGCGCCGATACGATCGGGATCGACCAGCGGATGCGCACGCAATTCGTCATACGCCGCCTGCAGGCGCGCGCCGGTCGCCGCCATATCGGCGAACAGGCCGCCCATCAGGGCGCCCGCCTCGGCCGGATCCGCTGCTTCGCGACCGTCTCCGTAGACATCGGCGGCCAGCGCAACGAAGCCCAGCCCCGCCAGTTCACGCGCGCGACGGCGCAGGTAGTCGTTGAGGCCCCACCACTCGGGCAGCAGGATCAGCCCGGGACGCTTGCCTTCCTTCGCAGGATCGACGGCAAGGTAACTGGCGAGGTCGCGACCACCGGCGTTGTAGCGGCGCACTTCTGTCTGCGGGCGGTCAGGCATCGAGCATCATCCTGGAAGCAGTGAGAGGGCTACTGTGGCAGCGTAGCGCGGCGCTTCGCAAGCCCTAACGCGCAGCGTCGACAGAAGTGTCGAGCGCACGCAACAGCACGGCACCGAGTTCATGCAGGGAACCGCTGGATCGGCCCGCAGGATGTATGCCGTCGACGAACCCGTTCGCCCGCAGAGCGGTCAGTATTGCCGGTCGATCCGTGATGATGTGAACGGGAACATTCCACGACGCGCCCTCGCCACTGACGACCGCGGGCGGCTGGTGATCCCCGAGCACGACCATCACGAGGGGCCGCCCGGAATGCCGCTGGAGATAGCCCGCCAGAGAGTCCTGCGCGTAAGCGATTGATTCGGCGTAGGCGGGTCGCAGGTCCGCCCACTCCGGTGCCTGCGCCAGCGCAGCACGCAGGACGGGAGCGTCATAAGGCTCGCCGCCGGTCATCCGGTCCCAGTCCGGCTGGTAGGGAGGCGTGGGGCGGAACGGCATGTGGGAACTGATGGTGGTGACGAACACGAACCGCGGGAGCGACCCTGACTCCTCCGGCAACGCGTCCTCCAGCTGGTCGAAGCGCGCCAGCGCAAACTGGTCGGGGATCCGCCACCAGCCGAATTCCGGACCCCTGTATTCGAGGCGTACGGCATCGGTGATCGTGTCGAACCGGTAGAACTGCCCCTCCGGCCACTCCTGTCGCAAGCCGGGCATCAGCGCGAGGATCCGGTAGCCACCCGCCCGGAACCGGTCGGTAAGGCTTTCGCGTTTCTGCACGAGCAGCCGGGCGTAGTCGTCGGGATCGCGCACCGGCACGCCGGACAGCAGGCTGGCATGCGCCAGCCATGAATTCCCGCCGAAGGTCGTCGAGGTCACGTAGGCCGAGACCACCTGGCGCCCGCTGCCGCTTGCGGCACGCTCCAGCCGTGCACGACTGGCAGCGAGGCGGCTCTGGATCGCGGGCTGCTCGAAAGCCACCGCACCATAGGATTCCACGAACACGACGAACACATCAGCCCCTGCCGCGGCACCCAGGCTCGACGCCGGCAACGGCGCCGCACCGACACCGGACTTTCCACCGCCCCGCAGCGAGCCCGCGACCAGTGCGACCTGACGACTCCAGGTCTGCGCCACGGGGGTCGAGAAATAGAGGCCAGGCACCCGCCAGTCCAGCGCGCGGTCGGCGCTGAACAGCAGCACCAGGAGACAGGCCGCTCCGGCCAGCGTGCGTCGCGCTCCTCGCGGAATCGCGGCAGCCGAAGGTACGGGATGCAAAGCCGTGGCAAGTTGCAGCGTGCAGGCCCGCAGCAGCCACCAGAGACCGACGAGCAGCGTGGCGGCGCCTGCCGCGCCGAGCAGCAGTTGCCATGCAGGCACAACCCTCGCGAGCATTCCCAGCACCGCCCCCGCATGACGCGAGTCCCAGTACAGGTTGATGCCGCGGCCGTACAAGGCAGGGGCCGTGACCTCGGCGTAGCGCGCGAGGGTCCAGAGCAGCAGCGCCGCGGCGATCCAGGATGCCGCGGCACGGGACCCGGCGGCGCGACGACCGAACGCGGCGAGCGCCAGCACCAGCAGCGCGATCTCCACGGACACTTCCCGCCGCAGCGTAACGCCCGGCGTCGGCCAGACGTTGTGGAAGCTCAGCGCCGCGTTCAGCACGAACAGCGCAACGAGGAGACCTGCGGCTCGCAGCAGGGTGGAACGGGTCATGCGCTGCGGCCGCTGCCCGTGCGCCTCAACGGCGCTTGGCCTCGAACTCGATGATCAGCTCGACCTCATCGCCCACCCAGCCGTTGTCGACCGCATAGTTCATGCCGAACTCACTGCGCCTGAAGCGGCCCCGTGCCGACACGCCCATCACGTAGGGGCGCAGCAGCGGGACACCGATCGGCGTGACCGCGCTCTTGTTCCACGTGGCCTCCAGGCTGACCGGGCGCTGGCGACCCAGCAACTGCAGCTGTCCGTCGATGACGAACCGGCGCTCGGCGACGCGACGGGCCTTCGTCGCGGTGAACACCATGCTCGGGTGGCGCTGCGAGTCGAGGAAGTCCTTGCCGCGCAGGTGACCGTCGCGGGCCTCGTCGTTGGTGAAGACGCTGGCGGTCTCGATCACGATGCGCACGTCGGTCAGCGCCCCGGTCGCTTCATCGAACGCGTAGCTGCCGCTGGCCTTACGGAACATGCCCAGCGTTTTGGCATAGCCGACGTGATCCACCAGGAAACCGATCGACAGGTGACTGGGGTCGATCTCGTAGCGCGCCGGGGCGGCCAGCGCAGGCGCCGCCGCGCTGCCCAGCCACAGGCAGGCGAGCGCTGCGGCAAGCCCACCCGCCGGGGTGCGATGAGCGCGCAGCCAGCGGACATCCACCAGGAAGGACCCGACCAGCGCGGCCAGCCCGAATCCGGCCACGCCCGCGCCCGCGTCCGGCGGCATCGACGGGACGAGCGGCAGGATCAGGCAGACGACCTGCAGCACGCAGACGGTCTGCCTGCGACGGCTCGAGGGCAGCGCGCCGCCGAGCCAGGCCCAGACCGCCGCCGCGGCCACGAACGCGTAGCGCAGCACGCCGCTGAGCAGTACCCAGGCGCCCGCCTTGCCCCAGGCCCAGACCAGCACCGACAGCACGAGGATCAGCAGAGCGTCCGTCTCCATGTCGAAGCGGGCACCGAAAGCACTCGACAGACCGGTGCGCCGTGCGAGCCGCCCGTCGACCCCGTCGAGCACCGCCAGGGCGGTGGCCAGCGTGACTGCGAACCACGCAGGCCAGGGTTCCGCGGCACCGACCGCCAGTGCGGCGAGCGGCGCAAGACCCGCGGCACGCAGCAGCGTGACCCGATTGGCCGACCCGAGGGTGTCATGCGGATGGTGGCGCGCCAGCGCTCGGGGCGCGAGCAGCGCCAGACCGGCCGTCCCCGCCACCAGCAGCGCGAGTGCGGTCGCCAGGTACATCGCGCCCGGATCCGCGAGCAGGGCCACGGTGAGCGACAGCCCGGCCGCCAGTGCCGCAGCACCGGCGAGATCCTTCAGCCAGGAACGACGGAGTCGTGACGACTCGCCTGATTGCGCTGTCGCGGGCATGATCGCATCCATGGACAACCCTCCGGCCTCAGCATTCTGGGTCACTTCACCCGGCCGTGGAGAAATCCGCTGCGAAACACTGCAGCACCCCGGCGCGGGCCAGTTACGTGTCCGCACACTCTACAGCGGCATCAGCCGCGGCACCGAATCACTGGTGTTCAGCGGCAGGGTGCCCGAGTCCGAATACGGGCGCATGCGCGCGCCCTTCCAGGCCGGAGAGTTCCCCGGACCCGTCAAGTACGGCTATTCGAGCGTCGGCGTGGTCGACGCCGGCCCGCCCGAATGGCTGGATCGACGGGTGTTCTGCCTCTATCCGCATCAGGATCGCTATGTCGTGCCCATCGAAGCCGTGCATCCCCTCCCGGACGATGTCCCGGCGGGTCGCGCGGTACTGGCGGCCAACATGGAGACCGCGCTCAACGGCGCCTGGGACGCAGCGCCACTGATCGGTGACGAAGTCCGGGTCATCGGGGCGGGCGTGGTCGGCTGCCTGACAGCCTGGCTGCTCGGCAGGATCCCGGGCTGCCGAGTGGAACTCGTCGATCTCCAGCCCGGCCGGGCGGCGGTGGCCCGCGCGCTCGGCGTCGCATTCGCCACCCCGGCCACCGCACGCGGCGAGGCGGACCGTGTGATTCATGCCAGCGGGTCCGCCGCAGGCCTGGCACTGGCGCTGGAGCTCGCGGCCACCGAGGCGCTGGTGCTCGAGATGAGCTGGTTCGGCGATCGCCCGGTCAGCCTGGATCTGGGTGCCGCCTTCCATTCACGGCGCCTCACTTTGCGCGCGTCGCAGGTCGGGCAATTGCCGCCGCAGCAGCGGCCGCGCTGGGATCATCGCCGTCGCCTGTCGCTCGCCCTCGCGCTGCTGGCGGCGCCCGAACTGGATGTGCTGATCAGCGGTGAGTCCACGCTGCACGAATTGCCCGCGCGGATGCCGGAGCTCGCCGACTCCGAAGGCGCTACCCTGTGCCACCGCATCCGTTACTTCGACTGAGATTCCCGGAGCCTGTCCGATGTATACCGTCAGCGTCCGCGACCATGTGATGATTGCCCACAGTTTCCGCGGCGAAGTGTTCGGGCCCGCGCAGCGCCTGCATGGCGCCACCTACGTCGTGGATGCCGAGTTCAGGCGCGACGCGCTGGACGCCGACGGGCTGGTGGTCGACATCGGCCTCGCCTCGGACGCCTTGCGCGCAGTGCTCGCGCCGCTGGCCTTCCGCAACCTCGACGAGGAACCCGAATTCGCCGGTCGCAACACCACGACTGAATTCCTCGCAGGCGTGATCCATGCGCGGCTCGCCGACCGCGTCCGCCTCGGCGAGCTCGGCCCGGCCGCCTCGGGACTGGGTTCGCTGCGGGTGGTCCTCCACGAGTCGCATGTCGCCTGGGCAGCCTTCGAAGGTCCGCTGGACACGCAGGCCTCGGGAAGCTGAGCGCGCCGACCTTGCATTTCCTGGTGCCGGGCGACCCGCTCGCGCGGACGGGGGGCTACGCCTACGACCGACGGATCGTCGCGGGTCTGCGGGCGCTCGGTCATGCGGTACAGGTCCACGCGCTGGACGCGTCCTTTCCCCACCCCGACGACGCGGCCCTGGAAGCGGCGCGCCGCGTGCTGAACGCCCTGCCATCGGACGCCATCGTGGTCATCGACGGACTCGCCCTGGGCGCGATGCCTGAGGTAGTGGCGACCGAAGCGGCTCGGCTGCGCCTCATCGCACTCGTGCACCACCCGCTCGCGGCCGAGACCGGGCTCGATGAGTCGCGCCGCCGCGCACTGTTCGCTTCTGAACAGGCCGCCCTGGCCCAGGTGCGGAAAGTCATCGTGACCAGCCCGCCGACGGCCGCGGCGCTGGAGCGCTACGGGGTCGCACGCGAACGGGTCGAGATCATCGAACCCGGCACGGACCACCCCGCCGCCGGGACAGCCTCGGTGAGCGCGCCCGCACCGGCGGTCGCGGCGCCTCCGGTCGCATTGCTGTGCATCGCGACGGTGGTGCCCCGCAAGGGCCACCTGCTGCTGCTCGAGGCCCTGGCGGGTCTCCCGGAAACGTCATGGCGGCTCGACTGCATCGGCAGCCTGGACCGCGACCCCGGGCATGCCGTCGCCGTCGCACGGCGAATCGAGCAGCTCGGGATCAGCGCACGGGTCGTGATGCATGGCGAGTGCGACGAGGCCACGCTGGATCGCGCCTGGCCGGCCGCGGAGGTGTTCGTCCTGCCGACGCTGTACGAGGGCTACGGCATGGCCGTTGCCGAAGCGCTCGCACGAGGCTTGCCGATCATTTCCACGCGCACCGGAGGCATTGCAGCGATGGTGGGTGATGATGCCGGCCGGATCGTGGAACCGGGGGATGCCGCGGCGCTCGGCGCGGCACTGGGCGCGGTCATCAGGGATCCGGAGCTGCGCGCGAAGATGGCCGGGGCGGCACGGCTGCGGGCGACAGCGCTGCCGCAATGGTCGGCAGCGGTACGGGCCTGGGCGGCCGTGCTCGCGGCGGTGGGGGCCGAGGCTTGAGCGGCTTCACGGCCGACTGGCTCGCGCTGCGCGAGCCCTGCGACATCGCCGCAAGGCCGGCGATCCTCGCCGACGCGCTTCGCGGTGCCCTGGACGCGGCGCGTGCGCATGCCCCGCAACAGCCCTTGCGCGTGCTCGATCTCGGCTGCGGAACCGGGTCGAACCTGCGGTTCCTGTCCAGCAGGATTCCCCAGCACCAGCATTGGACGCTCGTGGACCATGACCCGCTGCTGCTGGAGCATGCCGCCGCGACCGCAGGCGACGCGCACAACGTCGGCGCCTGGACGACACTCCGCGCCGATCTGGCGACGGATCTCGGGTCGCTTCCCTGGCAGGGAACGCAACTGGTGACTGCTTCGGCGCTGCTCGACCTGGTCTCGCGCGCCTGGGTGGATGAGCTGGCCGACCAGTGCGCCACAGCGGCTGCAGCGATGCTGTTCGCGCTCAGCTACGACGGACGCACGCGCTGCTCGCCGGGGCTGGCCGACGATGCCTGGGTGACGGAACAGGTCAACCAGCACCAGCGCCTCGACAAGGGTTTCGGTCCCGCGCTCGGCCCCGAAGCCACCGACCACGCCCAGCGAGCGTTCGAGGCTCGCGGTTACCTGACCGGCCGGACGCGCAGCGACTGGATCCTCGAGACCCGAGACACTTTGCCGCTGCAGGCCGAACTGGTGCGGGGCTGGGCCACTGCGGCGCGCGAGATCGCTGCGCCGCAGCGCACGCGGGTCGATGCCTGGGAAGAGGCTCGCCTGCAGGCGATCGCCCGCGGTGTTTCAAGGATCATCGTGGGGCACGAAGACCTGTGGGGCTGCCCCCGCTGACTACAGGATCCGCTGCACTGCCGGCCCTGGAACCGGCGCCGTGCCGACCTCTGTGGCAGCACCCAGTTCGAGGTCGAACAGCAGGTCGCTTCCCATGCGGTAGATGCGGTGCGGCGCGCGCAGACAATCTGCCAGCGTCAGCGATCCGGGCAGCCTGATACCCGGGCGTCCGGTGCCGATCAGCAGCGGCGCAACGGCCACATGCAGTCGCGACAGCAGCCCCGCCTGCAGGAACGACGACACGGTGCGCCCGCCGCCCTCGACGAAAAGCCGGCTGCAGCCCCGCCGCTGCAGGGCCGTGACGAGCGCCGGCAGCGAGATCCCGCCGGACACCGCGGAACTGCCCGGCAATTCCAGGACCTCGACGCCGCCGGAGGCAAGGACTGACTGCGGCGACCCCACGGCGCCCTCCAGGCAGACCAGCAGGGTCGGTGCCGCCCCATCCACGAAGACCTGGTGTTCGGCGCGCAGCCGACGCCGTGGATCCAGGACGACCCGCAGCGGGCTGCGCCCCGGAACCTCACGCGTCGTCAGCCGTGGATCGTCCGCCGCCACGGTCGCTGCGCCGACGATCACCGCATCGCACAGGGCGCGCATGCGGTGCAGGTGAAGAATGTTTTCGCGACCGGTGACGTAAAAGGAATCGCCCGACTCGGTGGCGATGAAGCCATCCAGGCTCTGCCCCAGGTGCGCGAAGATGGTCGCTGCACCGGGAACGCTGGCCAGCACGGGCTGGTAAAGCTCGGCCAGCGCACACCGATCCGCTTCGGCAGCCGAGAGGGCGAGTAGACGCTTCAGAGCATCCTGACTTTCGCCCGCGTCATGCTGCGCCCTGCTCTCTTCCGGCCCCATCGCCGGAGTATAGCGGGGCCGACTCGCGGATCGCGTGCCGGCCCCGCTGCGGGTCAGCGAATGGTCTTGGTCACCACTTCCGACACGTCGCTCTCGGTGCCGTCCGCGGCGTAGGCGACCACCGCGAAGTACCAGGTGCCCACGGACAGGTCCGTCACCGTGTACTGGGTAATGGCTCCGCTCGCGAGCGTGATGTTTGTGGTCAATGAACTGGCCGAGGTGCCCAGCTTGATGACGTAACCCCCCAGATCAGCCAGCGCCGAGCCGTCTGTCTTCTGCGTGGGAGCCTGCCAGGACAACGTCGCCGTGCCCTTGCTCGCGGTGACCGGAGCGGGTGCAGGTGCGGGTGCACTCGGAGTCGGCGCGGGCGCGGGCGTCGGAGCACTCGGGGTCGGCGCAGGCACGGGCGTCGGAGCACTCGGGGTGGGCGCAGGCGCGGGAGTCGGGGCGCTCGGAGTCGGGGCCGGAGCGGGCGCCGGCTCCGGCATCGGCACGCTCGCCGTCACGACCGGCGTCGGGGCCGGCGCGGGTGCAGGGCTCGGAGCCGGCGCGGGTGCCGGGGCCGGAACGGGCGCCTGCGCAGGTGCAGGCGTCAGCACGCTCTCCGTCATGGCGGGCGTCGGCGCGGGCGCGGGGATGGGGGTCGGGGTCGTCACAGGCGCAGGAGCCGGAACGGGCGCAGGAGCCGGAACGGGCGCGGGCGTCGGTGCGCTCGCAGTCGGAGCCGGCGCCGGAGCCGGCGCGCTCGGGGTCGGGGTCGTCACAGGCGCAGGAGCCGGAACGGGCGCAGGAGCCGGAACGGGCGCAGGCGTCGGTGCGCTCGCAGTCGGAGCCGGCGCCGGAGCCGGCGCGCTCGGGGTCGGGGCCAGCGTGGGTGCAGGCGCGCTCGGGCTGGGAACAGGAGCAGGGACAGGCGTCGGGG
>CAJACZ010000249.1 GCA_903938365.1 uncultured Pseudomonadota bacterium
ACCGCTGCCCGCCGGGGTCTACGGGCTGGGCAACGGCCTCATCGACACGCCCTGGCCCAAGCTGCTGCGCCTGCGGCAGGGGCTCGCGGACTGGTCGCACGGCGGCGCAGCGGGCCGCGTGGCCGCACTGTTCGACCTGCTGGCCGACCGGCAGCGGGTGCCGCACGACCAGCTGCCCCGGACCGGCCTCGAACCGGAGTGGGAACACCTGCTGTCCTCGCCCTTCGTCCACCATCCCGATTACGGGACGCGCTGTTCGACGGTCGTGCTGATCGGGCACGACGGCAGCCTCGAAACCATCGAGCGCAGCTTCAGCGCCGACGGCACACCGCAGGACGAGGCCGCATGGCGGCTGGGCCCCGCCGGCTGGCCGGCGGCGGGCGCGCTCGCCCCGGCCCCGGCCACGGCCACGGCCACCGCCGCGGCCATTTCCCCGTAGAATCCAGAGCCTCCACGAGCCCGCGGCAGCGACCCATGACCGGCACGCACGGAACGCAGCACGCCCTGAGGCACGCGACGCTGGCCAGCCTGGCCTGCTGCCTGCTGGGCGCCCTCCCGGCGCGCGCCGCGATCGAAATCGACGTGCAGGGCGTCGAACCGGACATCCGCCGCAACGTCCTGGTCTACCTCAGCCTCGAGCGTTACAAGACCCGCAACGATGTCGACGAAACGCTGATCGAGCGCCTGCAGGAGCGCGCCGAGCGCGAGGCGACCGCGGCGCTGCGTCCTTTCGGCTACTACGAACCCAAGGTCGCGACCGAGGTCACCCGCAACGGCACGGGCAACTGGCGCGCGCGGATCCGCATCCAGCCGGGACAGCCGGTCGTCATGCAGGAGGTCACGGTCGAGGTCCGCGGTCCGGGCGCCGAGAACCCGTCGCTGGGCGGCATCACGGCCAACCTGCCGCTGCGCGTGGGCGACCGGCTGAGCCACGCCGCCTACGACGCCATCAAGGGCGGCCTGCAGCGCAGCGCGGCGACCCTCGGTTACCTCGACGCGAAACTGCTGCGCAACGAGCTCGAGGTCGACCCCGCGAAGCACGTGGCGCGGGCGACGCTGATCCTGGAGACCGGCTTCCGCTACCGCTTCGGCACCACGACGATCCAGCAGGACGCGATCAACGAGACCCTGCTGCGGCGCTTCGTGCGCTACCAGGACGACGCGCCCTATGACGCGACGGAGCTGCTGCGCACGCAGTTCGCGCTCGACGACAGCCAGTATTTCTCCACCGTGGAAGTGGTCGCCGGCGAGCCGGACCGGACCGCGCGGGTCGTACCCGTGAACATCCGCGCGGAGCCCAACCGGCGCAACCGCTATTCGGCGGGCTTCGGCTACGGCACCGACACCAAGATGCGCAGCACCCTCACCTGGGAGAACCGGCGCGTCAACGCCAAGGGCCACCGTGCCCGCGCCCAGCTCAAGGCCGCGCAGATCGAACAGTCCGCCGAGGCGCGCTACATCATCCCGATCGGCGATCCCGCGCTCGAGAAGCTCGACTTCGAGTTCCGCTATGCCCGCGACGACCGCGGCGACCTCGACATCCGGACCACGCGCTTCCAGCCCTCGGTCACGCACGTGCTGGGCGACTGGCAACGCGTGCTCTTCACTTCGCTGACGCGCGCCCGCACGATCACCGCGGCCACGCCCACCCAGCCGGGCACCGACGAGGCCGACACGCTGGTGATCCCGGGCGTCAGCTACGCGTCGGTGCCGCGCGGCTACCTCGGCGAAGCGCTGTTCTCGCGCACGCTCTACACCGAGCTGCGCGGCTCGACCCGGTCCTTCGGCGCACCCGCCGACTACCTGCAGCTGCGCATCGAGGCCGAGCGGGTCGTCGACCTGCGCCCCAAGTGGCACCTGTACCTGCGCGGCCAGATCGGCGCCAGCCTGATCACCGACACCGCCGACCTGCCCGGCACCGAGCGCTTCTTCGCCGGCGGCGATCGCAGCGTGCGCGGCTTCGGCTACAACGACCTGTCGCCGCTCGACGCGGGCGGCGCACGGGTGGGCGGCAAGCACGTCTTCACCGGCACACTCGAGGTGATCCGCGACCTGCCGCGCAACCTCGGCGTCGCGGCCTTCGTCGACGCCGGCAACGCCTTCGACGCGTTCGGCGATCCGCTGCAGTTCTCCGCGGGCATCGGCGTGCGCCTGCGCCTGCCCGTGGTGACCATGGGCATCGACCTCGCGCAGCCGCTGACCAACCCGCGCTGCCGCGCGGCGAACCCGGACCCGCGCTGCGTCAGCCAGCCGGGCTTCGACGGGCTCTCGGGCCCGCGCATCCACCTCAACTTCTCGCCGAAGCTGTGATGCGTGCCCTGCTGCGCAGGCTCAGCCTCGCGACCGCCGCGACCCTGCTGCTGGCGCTCGCGATCCCCGCCGCCCTGCTCTACTTCCTCGCGTTCACCGAGTCCGGCCTGCAGTTCGTCGTGGCACGGATCCCCGAGCGCATCGGCAAGATCGAACGGGTGCGCATCGAAGGCGCACAGGGCACGCTGGCCGGCGGCTTCCGGGTGGCGCGGCTCGAACTGCGGCAGGAGCGCGTCGCGCTGCGCATCGAGGGCGCCAGCGGGCGCCTGAGGATGCTGCCGCTGCTGTGGCAGAGCATCGCGCCCGAGGACGTGCGGGTGGAGGTCGTGCACCTGACGCTGCGCCCGGCGCTGACACCGCCGCGGCGGCCGCCGCGCTTCCTGCCCCGATTCCTGTCGGTCGATGCCCGCACCGTGCGCGTGGGCGCGCTGACGCTGGTGCCGCTCAAGGGCCAGCCGCTGGAGTTCCGCGACATCAGCGTCGCGGGCCTGCTGCGCTCGACGACGCTGCGCCTCTACGACGCCCAGGCGAGCCTGCTCGACCTGCGACTGTCGGCCACCGGCCTGCTGACGGCCGCCGAGCCGCTGCGGGCCGAGGGCAGCGCGCGCGCGGAATGGAAGATCGCGAACCAGCCCCGCTGGCTCGCATCCGCCGAGTTCCGCGGCGACCTCGACCGCGTCAGCTTCAGCGGCCAGCTGCTCGAGCCGTTCCGCGCCGACCTGCGCGACGGCGCCCTCGATGCAACCGCGCCCTGGAGCATCAGGGCAAACACCTGGATCCGCGACTTCGACCTGCGCGACTTCGGCGGCAGCGGCTTCCTCGGCGAGGTCTCCGGCAACCTCGCCCTCGAGATCGATGCCGCGGGCTATCGGGCCCGCGGCCCGCTGCTCGCCCCGGGCCTCGGCGCGGGCAAGCTCGCGGTGGATTTCGACGGCAGCTTCGCGCAGCGCGTGCTGTCGGTGCGCAGGCTGGTGGTCAACCATCCCGTATCCGGCGCGCGCGTCGAGGCGCGGGGCGAGATCGGCCTCGTGCCGGAAGACGGGCCGCGGCTCGGACTGAAAGGCGAGTGGAAGAACTTCCGCTGGCCGCTCATGGATACACGCGCCGCGGTGCGCAGCAGCGTCGGGTCCTTCGCGCTGGCCGGCACCTGGCCCTACCGGCTCGATACCGAGGCCACGGTCGAAGCCGCCACGCTGCCGCCGATCCGCGGCAGGCTCTCCGGCCAGCTGGCCCGGGACCGGCTGATCGTGTCCTCCAGCACGATCGCGCTCTTCGACGGCACGGCAAAACTCGCCGGCGAAGTACAGTGGAAGCCCGCGGAGCGCTGGCGCTTCAGCGGTCCGGTCCGCGGCCTCAACCCCGCGCGCCTGCGCCCGGACCTGCCGGGCTCGCTCGACTTCCAGCTCGCCGCCCGCGGCGAGGGCTTCTCGGCGCGCGCGCCGATCGACCTCGAGTTCCGCCAGCTGCAGGGCCGCCTGCGCGGCGCGCGGGCGCGCGGCTCGGGTCGCATCGGGCTTGCGGGCGACCAGTGGAGCTTCCGCAAGGTGGACTTCGCCGCCGGCGGCCTGCGCCTCGCGCTCGACGGCACGCTCACGCCTGCGGCGCGCAACCTCGAGTTCCGCATCGACGCCTCCGACCTCAGCTTCCTCGCCCCCGAGAGCCGCGGCACGCTGCGCGCCAGCGGCACGCTGCGCGGCACGCCCGCGGTGCCCGTGCTCAAACTCAGCGCGGACGGCAGCGACCTGCTGCACCAGGGCATCGCCGTGGGGCGCCTCGACGCGGACGTGGACTTCGACCCGCGCCCGCGCCAGTCCTCGGCGGTCACGGTGGCCATCCGGGACCTCAGCGCGGGCGGACGCACCGCGCAGCGCATCGACTTCCGTCTCGATGGCCAGTCCGAGCAGCACCGCGTCAGCCTCGCGGCGGTGTCCGACGCACTTGCGCTGCAGGGCAGCGCCGCAGGCCGCTTCGACGCGGGCGCCTGGGAGGCAAGCTGGGACCGGCTCGACCTGGACGTCGGCGACCGGGTAAAGCTGGTGCTCGCCGACGCACTGCGCATGACGGCCTCGGCCTCTAAGGCGAGCGTCGAGCGCTTCTGCCTGCGCAGCGAGGGCAACAGCCTCACCACCGAGGCGCGGCTCTGCGGGGAGGGTCAATGGGACCCGCAGGCCTGGAGCAGCCGGCTCACCCTCACGCGACTGCCGCTCGACGCCCTGACCGCCGGCATGGCCGAACGCGCCACGCTCGAAGGCATGGTGGACCTGAGCGCGCGGGCCTCGGCGAGCCGCGACGGTCCGATCCTCGGCGAACTGCGCGCCGACCTCAGCGGCACCCAGCTGCGGCGGCAGCGCGTCACCGGCAAGGAAGACCTCGTGCCGCTGGGCGCGGGATACATCACCCTGGAATCGACGCCGGACGCGATCAAGGGCCGCATCGAACTCGATGCGGGGCGGATGGGCAGCGTCGAGGGCAGCCTCGATGCCGCGCGCCCCGCGTCCGACACCCCGCTGGCCGACCTGCCGCTGCAGGCGGAACTGCGCGCCAGGACCTCCGCGCTCGGCCTCCTCAACCTCTATGTTCCCGAGCTCGACCGCGCCTCGGGCGACCTCGACGCCGACTTCGTGATCGGCGGCACGATCGGGGCTCCGCTTCTCAACGGCGTGCTGCGCCTGAGCAAGGGCGAGCTCGACCTGTACCAGGTCAACATGGCGCTGCGCGACGTGTCGCTCGAAGCCCGGCTGATCGACAACGGCTTCAGCTTCAAGGGCGCGGCCCGCGCCGGCACCGGCAGCATCGACGCCGAGGGCAAGCTCACCTGGAAGGATCGCGAGCCGAACGGCGAACTGCGCGTCAAGGGGCAGGACCTGCTGCTGGCCGACGTGCCCGAGGCGCGCGTCACCGCATCGCCCGACCTGCGCTTCCGCGTCGCCGGACGCGACCTCGAGGCGACGGGGACCGTCATCGTGCCCTACGCCCGGCTGGTGCCCGCCGACCTGGCCGGCGCCGTCCTGCCCTCCTCCGACGAAGTGATCGTCGGCAACACGCCGCGCGACCCCAACAGCACGTTCCGCGTCACCAGCAACATCAAGCTGGTGCTGGGCGAGCGTGTCACCATCGATGCGCTCGGCCTCACCGGCCGGCTCGCCGGCAGCATCACCGCGCAGACCCTGCCCGACGGCACCAGCCGCGGCTCGGGTGAGCTCGGCGTCGCCGAGGGCAAGTACGCCGCGCTCGGGCGCCGCCTCGACATCGAGCGCGGCCGGCTGATCTTCTCGGGCGGCCTGCTCGGCGACCCTGGCATCGACATCCGTGCCACCAAGGAATTCCCCGACGTCAAGGCGGGCGTCAACGTGCGCGGCACGCTGCGCGAACCGCGCATGACGTTCTTCTCCGAGCCGTCGCTGCCGCAGTCGCAGATCGTGTCGCTGATCCTCGCGGGCGGCACCCTTGAGAGCGCGCAGGCCGCCTCGGGCGGCAACGCCGGCCGTGACGCGCTGATCGCCCAGGGCGGTGCGATCCTTGCGCAGCAGCTCGGCAACCGCATCGGCATCGAGGACGTCGGCATCGAGCAGAACCTGTCGAACGAGACCTCGCTGGTGCTCGGCAAGTACCTCTCGCCCAGGCTCTATGTCAGCTACGGCATCTCCTTCGCCGAGGCGATCAACACCCTCAAGATGCGCTACACGATCAACGATCGCTGGACGCTGCGCACCGAGGCGGGCAAGGAACAGAGCGCCGAGATCGTCTACACGATCGAGCGCGACTGAGGCCGGCGCGCGGCCTCAGCGCCAGTTCGCGTTCGCGCTCCAGAACCCAACGCTGCGCCGGTACGCGGCCGGATCCAGCGGCACGCCGGAGCCACCCTCGGCGACGCCGAGCGCGTTGCGCATCATCGTGATCGGCGCCATCGGGATCTCCGCGGGCTCGCTGGTGTACAGACAGCCCACCACGCCCCAGTCGGCGTCGATCGCGGTGCCTTCCTTCGCGAGCTGCTCGCGGCTGTAGAGGATCGGGACCAGGTAGTTCGCAACCGGCGGCTCGACGCCTTCGAACCAGCGCACCAGCACCGCCAGCTCGCGCTCGTTGCGCGCCTCGTAGCCGCTGCGCAGCAGGTGCCGGTTGGCGTCCGTGACCGGCACGGTGAGGCAGCGCGTCGTGGTCCAGTTGCGCTGCACGTGCAGCACGCAGAACGGCGCGTAGCCGGGCAGCACCGCGAGCGGTGCGTGCTCGTTCAGGTGGCGCTCAAAGGCCTCGGGCGTGACGTCCCGGATGGTGTTCGGTCGCGAGGTGCGCGGGAACAGCCGCAGACGGGCGAATTCGGTCAGGACGATGCGCAAGTGGGCTCCCTCGAATGCCGGGCTCAGAACCGGAACGTGTAGTTGAACTTCAGCGTGGTCTCGGCGAGGAAGGGGTTGAAGTTCCCGGCGGCATCCTCGCGCCAGTCGTAGTTGACGACCAGGTAGGCCACCTGACCCGGCGTCGGCCACCAGCGCAGCCGGCTGTTGAGACCGAGCCGCCCCGAGACGTTGTCGTACTGCGCCACGTTCAGCCAGGCCCAGCGCACGTTGAACGCCACGTTCGCCGTGACGCCCACCACCCGCGCCGTAAAGGCCTGCCCCGGCAGCTCGATGTCGTTGGTCTGGTACTGCGCGCCCAGCAGCAGGTGCTCGTTGGGTGTCCAGGTGAGCCCGACCCGCGTGTCCAGCCGGTCGCCGTCAAAGAATTCCCCGGACTCGACTTCCAGCGTCGCGGCCAGCGAGCGGAAGCCCGCCGTCGCCAGCGCGATGCGGGCGCGATCGAAGTCGTAGCGGCCAGGCGACACGACGAGTCCACCCGGCAGCGGGAACGGCGCCTGCAGCACTTCAGTCTGCCGGCGCACGTCCAGCGTGAGCGTGTCGCCCGGCTGCGTGTCGAGCGTCAGCGGCGTCAGCACCAGCAGGCGCGACTCGAGCCGGTCCTGCGGGTCGCCGACCTGCCGCAGCTCGAAGCCCCCCAGCCAGCTGCGGAACAGGCCGCGGCGCTCGAAGCGGTGGCGGTACTTCGCGCGCGCATCGACCTGCCGGATGCCGGTCCGGTTCACGAAGCCCAGCGCCGGCCGGAAATCCTCGTCGATGCTGGTGAAGGCGAGCAGGGCATCGAGCGCATCGTTGGGGTAGGCAAGCGACGCGCCCCAGGCCCCCTCGCGGCCGGTGGCGCCCTCGGAGCTCGAACGCTGCGCCCACGCGCGCGCCTCGAGCAGCTGGCCATCGAGCAGCAGCTGGTCGCGCAGCGCGAGGTCCGCACCGATCACATGGTTGTCGCGGCCCGTCGTGGGGTCGCCGAAGGTGACGATGCCGCCGAGCGTCGACTGCGCGCCGAAGCCCAGGTAGGCACGGCCGACGAAGACGTCCTGGGCGTCGAGCGCCGCGGTCGCCTCCTGGCGCACGGCCAGCATCCCGACGGAATAGCGGCCGAGCTTGCCGGTCAGCTTGGCCCCGGCATCCAGGTCGATCGGCTGGCCGCCCGCCGAGAGCCCTATGGTCCGCGAAAAGAACGGCCGGCCGTTCTGTGCGAGGCCGCCGAACTCGAACACCTCGGCGTCCTCGAGGAAGAAGTCGCGCTTCTCGGGGAAGAACAGCGAGAAGCGCGTCAGGTTGACCTGCCGGTCGTCGACGTCGGTCGCCGAGAAGTCGGTGTTGAGCGTCAGCGACGAGGTCAGCGAGGGCGTGATCCGGTAGAACACGTCCAGCGAGGGCTTCGAGACCAGACTCGAGCCCGAGGCCGAGAAGCTGTCCCGCTGCGTCAGCGCCATCGACGGCACCACGTCGATCCCCGAGCCCTTCGACAGCCCCGACATGCCGCGCAGCTCGCCGGTCAGGTCCATCGTGATGCGGCGCCCATGGTGCGACCAGGCGATCTCCTCGCGCTTGCGGCGGATCGAGCGGCTCAGGTTGATGCCCCAGGTGTCGCCGTTGCGATCGAAGGACAGGGTCTTGAACGGAATCGCCATCTCCGCCGTCCAGCCCTCGCCATCGACCGCGGCGGCGGCCTGCCAGATCCCGTCCCAGTCCATGTTGTAGGACAGGCCCCCGAGCAGCAGCCCGTCGCGCTGCACGCCGTTGGGATTGACGTAGAAGATGTAGCCGGTGCGGCGGTTGTTGTAGGGGTCGAGCAGCACCTGGAAGTAGTCGTCGTTCGTGACCCCCTGCCCCTGCACGAGTTGCGAGCGCCGGATCTGCGCCGGCTGGGCATCGCCGAAGCGGGCGGCGATGTAGAGATTCTCGTCGTCGATGGCCACCAGGAACCGGGTGGGCTCGCTGGGCGGCACGCCGTCGGCAGGCAGGTACTGCGAGGCATCGTCGATCACGCGGGCCTCCGACCAGGCAGGCTCGTCGAGCCGGCCGTCGATGCGCACGGGGCCCGCGAGGCGGGGCGCGTCGATGCTCTTGAGGGTGAAGCCGGTCGGTTGACCGCGCTCCGGAGCCGAAGCCGCCGCGCAGACACCGGCCGCGCAGAGCAGCAGGCCCGCCAGCAGGCCGGCCGCGACGCCGCGCGCAGGTAGGTTCTCCCGGTTCATGTCCGGGCAAGGATAGCGACCGGAGCGCCTCCCCGCACGGAAGGTCGGCGTCCATGGCGGGGTTCCCTTATCGGCCGGCGGCGCGGAGGCGCTAAACTGTGCACGGCGGCAACCGGCCGTCCGCAGTGGGCAAGCATGTCCCGACGGACCTATCTCGCGATCCTCGCCGGCGCTTTCGCGCTGCTCTGGATCGCGCTCGCGATCCAGCCCTACGACCGCGCCGACTGGCTGCTGGAGAACGCGCTGCTGGCCGCCGGCGTCCTGTTCCTGGTGGTCACGCGGAACTCCATTCCGCTCTCGCGCGCCTCCTGCGCCATGGTCTTCGTCTTCCTGTGCCTGCACGCCATCGGCGCGCATTACACCTACTCGCTGGTGCCCTACGACGAGGCTTTCCGCAGCCTCACCGGGCATTCGCTCAACGGCTTCTTCGGCGCCGAACGCAACCACTACGACCGCGTCATCCACTTCGCCTACGGACTGCTGCTCTTCTATCCTTTCCGCGAACTGCTGATGCTGCGCGCCGGCGTGCGCGGCTTCTGGTCCTGGTTCCTGCCCCTGGACCTCGCGATGTCCACCTCGCTGCTCTATGAACTCATCGAATGGGGAGCGGCCATGGTCTACGGCGGCGATCTGGGCGCGGCCTTCCTCGGCACGCAGGGCGACGAGTGGGACGCGCACAAGGACATGGCGCTCGCCGGGCTCGGTGCCCTGTGCGCGCTCGCAGGCATCCAGGCCATCAATCGCCTCAAGGGGCGCGACCTCGCCCTCGACTGGCTGGCCCGCGTGCGCGGTGCGCGCGCATGAACGCACCCCGCATCCTGCTCGTGTACGGCGGCCACGCCGGCGGGCGCACCGAGGCGCTCCGGCACGCGCTGGTGGAGGGCCTGCACGAAGCCGGCGAAGCGCTGGAGCTGCGCGAACGCCGCGCGCTGGACGCGGGCATCGACGACCTGCTCTGGGCGCAGGGCCTGCTGCTCGCAACGCCCGAGCACTTCGGCTACATGAGCGGCGCGCTGAAGGATTTCTTTGATCGCACCTACTACCCCGCCGAAGGCCGGACAGAGGGCCTGCCCTATGGCCTGTGCGTCAGCGCCGGCAACGACGGTACGGGCACGGTGAACGCCGTGCAGCGCATCGCCACCGGCTACCGGTGGACGGCCATCGCCGAGCCGCTGATCGCGGTGGGCGCGCCCGACGCCGATGCGCTGCAGCGCTGCCGGGAACTCGGCGCGACGCTGGCCGCCGGCCTCGCGGCCGGGGTGTTCTAACGACCCAGCGCGCGCTTCGCGGCTGCGAAGTTCGGCGCCAGGGCGAGCGCGCGCTCGAACTCCCGGGTAGCGACGGCGCCCTGGTCGGCATCCGCCGCGCAGCGGCCGACCCAGTAGTGCGACTCGGCCGCGCCCCAGTCGATACCGGCTGCGGACGCTCCGGCAGCAGGACCGGCGGCGTCGAAGACCGCGGCGGCGGCGCGGAATTTCTCGCAGCCCTTGGCCTTGTCGCCACCCACGAACTTGGGCCGGAAGTAGACCCCGAAGCCCTCGACCAGCAGCACGCGCGGATTGCGCGGCTCGAGCGCCGCGGCCGCCTCGACGCTCTTGCCGCTGCGCGAGCCGTTGCGGATGGCGCCCATGCCGCCGAGGTTCGCCATGTAGCCATAGCAGGCCGACTGCAGCGCATGGGCTTCGGCGAATTTCGGGTCGCGCTTCACGGCGGCATCGAGGGCGTCGACGCAGGCTTCGCCGGCCTGGCCGGCCTCGGCCTTGCGCTTCGCGCCGATCGCGAGCTGCAGCGCGCGGAACTGCACGTAGGCGTGGACGTAGAGCTCACGCGGATTCGCGGACTTCGCCCAGGGCGCGGTGGCGGTGGCCAGCTTCGCGAGCTCAGCGGCATTGCCGGTGAAGTAGGCCGCCTGGGCGCGGGCCGCGGTGGCCGCGAGCTCCGGTGCAGCCGGTGCCTGCGCCAGCAGCGCACCCGAGGCCAGGGCGCCGGTCACCACCGCGACGGCTTTGATCCAGGAGTTCATCACAGGTACCCCGCAACCAGTTGTTCGGATGTCTTCCACAACGCGGCCGCCATGACCGGGTCGTCCATGTGCTTGCCGGGGCTCGGAACCACGGGGTTGCAGTCTTCAAAATAATAGCCGCTGACCTGCGCCAGCGCGGCTGCGGTTGCTACGTAGCAGCTGGTCGCGGCGCCGGCCTCGACCGACTTCATGAACGTCCAGCCGATGAGGCTGGCCGCCGCGCGCTTCCAGCTCTCGAAGTGCCGGCCGAGGTTGGTGTTGATCACGCCCGGATGCACGGCGTTCGAGGTCGCGCTCGAGCCGGCCTCGCGCAGCCGGCGCGCCAGCTCCAGCGAGAACAGTCCGTTGGCCAGCTTCGACTGGCCGTACATGCGGTTCGGCTCGTAGCCGCGCTCGCCCGAGAGGTTGTCGAACTCGATACCGGCCTCGGGCGCCCAGCGGTAGCCCATGCTGGAGAGCACCACGACGCGCCCCTGCGCGGCCGCCTGCACCTGCGGCAACAGCCGGTTGACGAGAACGAAGTGCCCGAGGTGGTTCACCACGAACTGCTTCTCGAGGCCGCCCACCTGTTCGAGCTTGGGCAGCGCCATGATGCCGGCGTTGCAGATGAGCATATCCAGCGGCATGCCGAGCGCCCGCACCTGGTCCGCGGCCGCGGCAACCGTGTCCCAGCGCTCGAGTTCGAGCGCGAGCGGCGTGGTCCTGCCCTGCACCGTCGCGCAGGCCTCGCGGGCCTTGTCGAGCGTGCGGCCCGTGGCGATGACGTGCGCCCCGCGCAGCGCGAGCACGCGCAGGGTCTCG
>CAJACZ010000250.1 GCA_903938365.1 uncultured Pseudomonadota bacterium
CGTCGCCCGGTGCAGCAGGTCGATTGCGTCCGGCCAGAAGAACATGGGCTCCATCAGCAGCGCCTGCGAGCCCACGGTCGCGAACAGCGTGCCGCAGCTGATCGTGTGGTTCGAGAGCGTGGCCTCGTGGGCGCCGAGCACGTCGATCAGCGCCCGGTAAGCGGGCTCGCCGGCCGACAGCGGCACCAGGCCGTGCACCGGTGCCCAGCGCTCGCCATCCGGACCGATGATGCCGTTCAGCGCCGGGAACGGCGTGGCGGCCATGACCTTCGCCACGGTGTTCTCGACCTCACGGCCGCCATGGCGCTGCACGATGGCGCGAATCGCCGCGAGGTCCTCGCGAAGCGCCTCGGGTCCGCGCGCCTCCGCGAGGCAGTGCAGCAGGTAGCTCGCGCCCTCGAGAAAGCCGCGGCCCGCGGCGACGATCGAGGCGGCGTCGCGCAGCCCGCGGCCGAGGGACTTCGAGCCGCGCAGGAAGCCCGTGAGCGTGCGGAAGTCCTCGGCGAGGCTCTGCCGCCGGGTGCGCAGCGACACCAGCAGCGGATCGAAGGCGGACTGCTGCGGCGCGAGGTCGGCTCGCGCGATCTCGCCCATGGCGGCGAGCATCGGCGCGGCGGCGTCGAACGCGAACGACAGCGAATCTTCGGCCCCGGGCTCGGCGCGCAGCGCGAGCGCGATGCGTGCCTTGATTCCGAACGCGCCGCCGTCGCCGACGAACAGGCCCGTGGGATCGGGGCCGTAGGCGCGAAAGAACGGCACCGGCGGCGCGCCGGCGAGCGCACCGGTGGCCAGCCGCGCGCCGGCACCGGTGACGACGTCGACGCCGAGCACCGAATCCGCGGCCGTCCCGTAGCGACCCGACCCCCAGAAGGCAGCATTCTGCGACACCCCACCGCCCACCGTGGCCCGCAGGCCGGAGAGCGGCCCCCAGAACCGTGCGCGGAGCCGGTGCGGCCGCAGCGCTTCGTGCAGCTGGGCCCAGGTGACGCCGGGCTGCACCACGGCGACGTGATTGTCGGCGTCGATGCGCTCGATCGAGTCGAGGGCCCGCAGGTCGACGACTACGGCGTCCGGACGTTCGGCAACGTAGCCGCGCGTGTAGGACATGCCGCCGCCGCGCGGCAGCAGCGGAGTGCCCGTGGCCGCGGCACGCTCGACGAGTCGCTGCAGGGCATCGAGGCTGAGCGGGCGCGCCACGGCCGACACCGGCTGCGCGGCACGCGCGTAGATGTCCTGGGAGAACAGCGCCCTCGACCCGGTGTCGAGCGCGAACTCGACACCCTCGACCGAGCCGAGCGCAGGCTGCGGGACTGCAGCACTCATGACGCCACCACGCCCGCGGGCGCCCAGGGCTCGCCGCGCGCCGCGGCGGCCGACAGGAGGCGCTTCAGGATCTTCCCGTTGGCGTTGCGCGGCAAGGCGTCGATCAGCTCGTATTCGCGAGGCACTTTGTACGCCGAGAGTTCCGCCGTGCAGTGCGCGATCAGTTCGTCGGCGCTGGGCTGCGTTCCCGCGCGCGGCACCACGTAGGCCTTCAGGCGCTCGCCCCACTTCTCATCAGGCACGCCCACCACCGCCACCTCGCCGACGGCCGGATGCCGGTAGAGGACCTCCTCGATCTGCCGCGGGTAGATGTTGATCCCGCCCGAGACGATCATGTCCTTCTTGCGATCGACGATGTAGATGTGGCCCTCGTCGTCCTGGCGGGCCATGTCTCCGGCGGAGAACCAGCCGTCGCGTGTCGGCGGCACGACCCGGCGACCGTCCTGCCAGTAGCCGTTGAAGAGATAGGGCGAGATCGTGAACAGCTCACCGACCTCGCCGCGCGGCACCTCGTTGCCATCGTCGTCGAGCAGCCGTACGAAGGTGAAGGCGAAGGGCTTGCCCACGCACTGCTGCTTGCGCAGCTGGTCGGCGGGCCGCAGGTTCGTGGAAAGACCGACCTCGGTGCAGCCGTAGGTCTCGTTGAGGATCCCCTCGCCCCACAGGGCGACGATCTTCTCCTTCATCGCCTGCGGCAACGCCGAGGCGTTGGAGATCATCGACTTCAGGCCGGTCCTGCGGTGGGCCTGCAGGAACGCAGGATCGAGCTCGAACATCGCGTGGAACTGCGTCGGCACCAGGAACACGCCGGTGAACCCGCCGCTGCCGAGCTTCGAGACGACGACCGCAGGGTCGAACTTCGGCAGCAGCTCGCAGGTTCCGCCAAAGAACAGCGGCGCCAGCGCGAAGGCAGCACCCGCCCCGTGAGCGAGCGGCGCGATCGCGAGGAAGCTGTCGTCGGGCCCGAAGCAGTCGTACTCCGAGGCCATGGCCGCGAACGCCAGCGCCCGCGAGCGGTGCGAGAGCAGCACGCCCTTGGGCCGACCCGTAGTGCCGGAGGTGTAGGGAATGCAGAACACGTCCCACTCCCCGGCGCGGCTCGGCCACACCGGCTTTGCCTCAGCGATCAGCGCTTCGTAGGCCGGTCCGAACCAGACGATGTGCTGGACCTGCGGCAACCGCGCCTGCTCCACCTGGGCGCGGCAGCTCTCGTGAGCGAACAGCACCTTGGCACAGGCGTCCGTGCAGATGTCGCCCAGCTCGGTGGCGTTGAGCCGGTGGCTCAGCGTCGCGCAGGCCAGGCCGGCCTCTGAAAGCCCCGCCAGGACCTCGAGGTATTCGCTGGAGTTGGGACCCACGATCGCGACATGGTCGCCGTGCGCAAGGCCGAACCGCGCATGGACCGCATCCGCGAGGCGCGCCATCCGGTCCACCAGCGCGGCGTACGTGTAACGCCGCGCGCCGTCGACGAGCGCGATCTTGTCCGGGTCGCGCGCGGCAGCCGCGAGGATCCCGGTGCCGATGGTAAGGGGCCGGTAGGTGACGGGGACGAGCACGGGCATGTCGGGCATCTTCAGTCGACTCCGATGGGGGTCAGGTACGGAACCCGGCGGGGGAGCGGGCGAGGCGACCCATCCACGCGCGCAGTTCTTCCTCAACGAATGAGCGGTTCGCACGCATGCGGCTGGCCGGTCCGCCGACCGACGCGATCAGGGTGCGCGGTGCGATCCCCTCCGGCAGGGGCACCGACACGGCAGCCACGTCGGGAACGACGGCGCTCTCGGCATACGCCATGCCGTCGTGCTCGCGGGCGCGCCGCACCGCCGCCATGACCGAACGGATCGAGACGCGCGGCGGCTCGCCGCCGACTTCGGAGCGCAGGTACATCGAGCGGACCGTCGGGTCCGCGAGCGTGGTGAGGTAGGCCGTGCCGAGCGCCGTGCCCCACAACGGGAGCCGCACGCCCACGCGGATCATGAGCCGGATGCCGACGTCAGGGCCGATCACGTGGGCCACTTCGAGCCCAAGGTCGGCCGGAGTGCAGAGGCTCACCGTCTCCCCCGTGGCCACCTGCAGTTCCTGCAGCGCGGCGAGCAGCGATTCCGGCAGCAGGCTGCCCTCGAGCACCCAGCCGCCCAGGGTGGCGAACTTCGCCGTGGGCAGGTAAGTGGCGGCCCGGCGGTCGTGCGCCAGCCAGCCGAGCTGCGCGAGCGCCTTCAGCAGCGCGGCCCCGCTCGAGCGGGGCGCGTCGAGGGCCGCGCAGATTGCGGCGCTCGACAACGGGCGCTGCTCGCGGGCGAACAGTTCGAAGAGCGCAGACAGCCTTTGCAGCGACAGCGTCAGGTCGGACATGGATCTATCGAATTGAGTCCATATATATGGATTTTAAATACGAATATACGGATTTCTTGACTTGGTTCAGAGACAGTGGAATCTTGATACGGGGACGGCCTCACTACAAGGGGATATTGCTCATGCGTGGATCACTGGTTAATTCCGCAGTTCGGCTCGCGATCGTCGGCGGCTCTCTCTACGCGACCGCGCCAGCGCTCGCCCAGGAAGCCTCAGCGCAGCTCGAGGAAGTCACGGTCACGGCTCAGCGCCGAGAGGAGAGCCTGCAGACCGCGCCTGTCGCGATCACGGCAATCTCCCCCGAGATGCTCGAGCGCCGTCAGATGACGGACACCCGGCAGATCGTCTTCAACGTGCCTAACCTCACCGGCAACAACAACGTCGGCCAGTCGACCGCCACGACGTTCTTCCTGCGCGGCGTCGGCACCACCGAGAACCTCGGCACCGCGGACACCAGCGTCGGCCTGTACCTCGACGACGTCTACATCGCGCGCCAGGCGGTCAACAACTTCTCGCTGGCCGACATCGAGCGCATCGAAGTGCTGCGCGGCCCGCAGGGCACGCTTTACGGCCGCAACTCCAACGGCGGCGCCATCAGGATCGTGACCAAGAAGCCCTCGGCCGATCCCGAAGCCACCGTCAGCGCAACCATCGGCAACTACAACCGCGTCGAGGGTCGCTTCTCGGGCAACGCGCCGATCACCGACAACCTCTTCGTGCGCGCCAACCTGCTCGTGCAGCAGGATGACGGCTACATCAGCAACTCGACGCTCGGCAAGGACGTCAACAACACCGACTACCTCGGCGCCCGCATCGCGCTGCGCGCGCTGCCCTCCGACACCATGACCGTCGACTTCGCCTTCGACTACAGCCGCGACCAGACCAACGGCGGCTACGCCTCCGACATCGCCGGCGTGCTGCGCCCGCGCACCTCGAGCCTCTACAAGGTGGTCTCGGGCGTCGAGAACAGCGGTGACGCGAAGACCTACGGCGGCTCGCTGAACGTCGCCTGGGACCTGGGCGAGGATCTGTCGCTGACCTCGATCACCGGCTACCGCAAGACCGAGCAGAAGCTGGTGCTCGACCTCTCCGACCAGCCCGTCTCGCTCTACACGCTGTTCCAGGACCAGTTCGCCGACCAGATCAGCCAGGAGTTCCAGCTCAACGGCAAGGTCGGCGACTCGTTCCGCTACGTCGCAGGCCTCTACTACTTCGACGAGTCGATCGACGCCAACATGACCGACGCCACGCGTGCCAACGCAGCGGCGGCGCAGAGCCGGTTCAACAAGATCTTCACAGCCGACATCGAGAGCTACGCCGGCTTCGGCCAGGTCGAGTACACGATGGGCGACTTCACGTTCATCGCCGGCGCCCGCTACACCCGCGAGGAGCGCACCCTCGACGTGCGCCAGATCAGCACGGTGCCCGGCGCGCTGTTCAACTTCGATCCGGCGGCGCTTCGCGCGCGTGCCGCGCTCGGCCAGAACATCGACCTCGACCGCACCTTTACCAAGACCACGCCAAAGGTCGGCGTGAACTGGGCGATCAGCGACGATCTGTTCGGCTACGTCTCGTACACGAAGGGCTTCCGCTCCGGCGGCTGGACGGGCCGCGCGCTGCGCGTCGACCAGTACGTGAACGTGGATCCGGAGGACGTGGAGTCCTATGAGCTCGGCCTGAAGGCCACGCTTGCCGACGGCCGCGTGCGCTGGAACAACACCGCGTTCTCAATGGACTACACGGACCTGTTCAACTCGCTGCAGATCGCGGGCGTGTTCCTGGTGCAGACGGCCGACGCGCGCATTCAGGGACTCGAGTCCGAGTTCACGTGGCGCGTGACGCCGAACCTCGACGTGTTCGCGAACATCGGCTACCTCGATCCGAAGTTCACGGGCACCAAGCCGGCGAACCTGGCGAGCACGCTGCAGCGCAGCCCTGAACTGCAGACCAAGGTCGGTTTCTCGATCGACTATCCGCTCGCCAGCGGTTCGCTGCGGGTCAACGGCGACTTGTTCCGCACCGACGAGTACCGGATCAGCCCGGCGAACCTCGCAGTCACGGCGCCGATCCTGCCGGTCACGTCGACGCTCACCGGTCCCTACCAGCTCGTCAACGCGTCGGTCGGCTACGCGTGGAACGACGGCAAGTTCAACATCACCGCAGCTTGCACGAACTGCCTCGACGAGGAGTTCTCGACGGCGGGCCAGTTCATCGGTGGGTACTCGGCGGTGTATGCCGGGCAGCCCCGCTACTACCGCCTGACCGCCACCGCGAAGTTCTGATGTCCTCGAGGGTGGGTGCGGGTCACACGGCCCGCACCCACCCGCTTCCCCTCACGGGCGCCCGCCATGCTGACCAGTCGATACGCGAGCCGGGGCCGTATCCGCCGGGGCTTCATCCCGCACGCGCACGGCGCCCTGCACTTCCGCTGGGCTGGCACGGGCGAGCCAATCGTGGCGATGCACGAGTCGCCGAGGTCCTCGCTCTCGCTGCTGCCCCTGCTCGATGGCCTGTCCGGCCGTCGTTCGATCATCGCCCTCGACACGCCGGGTTACGGGCACTCCGACCCGCTGCCCATCGACGTACCCGAGGGTCCGGATTTCGCGGCCGCCTTCGCGAGCGCACTCGACGCGCTCGGCCTCTCGCGCGCGCCGGTCTACGCCACCCACACCGGTGCGGCGCTGGCGGTGCACCTCGCGCTGGCGCAGCCCGCGCGCGTCACGGCGCTGCTGCTCGACGGCTTCGCGGCCTTCACGCCACCAGAGCGCAAGGACTTCATAGAGTGCTACCTGGCGCCGTTCGAGCCCGCCTGGGACGGCTCGCATCTCGCGCAGCTCTGGTCGCGCTGCAAGGACCTCTACACCTGGTTCCCTTATAACCACCGCGAGCCGGCGACCCGGCTCCGGTTCGATCCTCCGCCGATCGACAGGCTCCACGGCACCGTGCTCGGCTTCCTGATGGCCGGCGCCGGCTACGTGAAGGGCTACCGCTGCGCCGCGGCGCTCGACCCGGACGCCGCCGTCGCCGCGCTGCGCGTCGCGACCACCATCACCGCACGGCCCGACGACCTGATCCACTTCCACCTCGATCGCGTCACACCCACCGGACACGTGCGCGTGCAGCGCATCGGCGCTTCCGTCGAGGAATGGCTGGGCGTGATCGAGCGGTCGTTGCCTGGCGCCGGTGCGGCGCCCCGGCTCGAGGGCTTCACGCGCGCCCGCAGCGCGCGCGGCTGGGACCGCGTGCTGATCGAGCTCGGCGACGGCTACCTGCACGCGCTCGACCGCGGCGCCGGCGACGAGGCCGACGTCGTGCTGGCCGACCTGCCGGACTCCGCGGTACGCGTGGCCCAGGCGCTCGGCCCGGCCTCGCGGCGCACGATCGTGATCGACCCGCCAGGTTGCGGCGCATCCGACCCCGCGCACCCGGATTCCGGCGCACCGATCGACACCGCAGTGGCCGCACTCCGTGCTGCGCTGGACGCACTCGGCCTGCGCCGCTACCGGGTGCTGGGCGACGGGCTCGGCGGCGTACTCGCCGCGAGCCTCGCCGCCGCCGACCCGCGCGCGACGAGCGTCACCTGCCACGCCCTGCCCGGCTGGGCGCGCGGCACCGCGCCAGTGCCCGCGGCGCCCGTTGTCCCCTTTGCCCCGCACGATGCCGAAGGCGCGGCGCTCTTCACCAGCTGGTACCGGCTGCGCGAACGCTTCCTCTACGAGGACGCCGGCGCGGCGCAGCCGACGCAGCGCACCGCGCGTGCCCAGGCGCCCACGGCCGCGGAGATCCACGCGCGCCACGCCGCGCTGTGGATCGCCCCCGAGTCGGCTACGCTGGCGGCCAGGCTGCAGGAACACGTGCGCGCAAACCCGCAGTGGCACGACCGCGCGCGCGTCGCCGACACCGAACTCTCCCTCTCTTTCGACTAACCGCCCGGAGGACACCATGTCCGGCTACATCGACATCGTCTGCAACCTCTATGACCCGGAGGCGGTCCGCAAGGGGCAAAGCGGCATCGACCTGAACTTCAAGAAGCAGGTCCGCATGGACCCGAAGCTGTGGAACGGCATCTCGGTATCCGACTACCTGCGCAAGATGGATCGGGCCGGCATCGAGCGCTCGCTGCTGATCGCCGTGCGGGCTGGCGACCTGCGCGTGAAGCTCTCGTTCGATCTGCCGTATGAGCGCGTAGCGAAGGTCTGCGCCAGATACCCGGACCGCTTCAGCGGCCTCGCGGGCGTCGATCCGACGCGCGGCATCCAGCAGCTGAAGGAGCTGGACCACGCCGTGAACGAGCTCGGCTTCGTCGGCGCGCACTACTACCCGCACTGGTTCGGGCTGCCGCCCGACCACGCCAGGACCTACCCGATCTACGCGCGCTGCGAGGAACTCGGCATCCCCATCATGATGCAGATCGGGCACAACCTCGTGTATTCGAAGGAGCGGCGCCTGCCGAGCGTCGGCAAGCCGATCTGCCTCGACCAGGTCGCCATCGACTTCCCGACGCTCAAGCTGCTGGGCATCCACATCGGCGTGCCCTGGACCGACGAGGCCATCTCGATGGCCTGGAAGCACGACAACATCTACCTCGCCGGCGACGCCTACGCCCCCAAGCACTGGCCCAAGGCCTTTGTGCACTACGCCAACACCTACGGCAGCCACAAGGTGCTGTTCGGCACCGACTGGCCGGTGATCGACCCGGAGCGCGCCGTCGAGGAAGTGAAGGGTCTGAACCTGCGGCCTGAGTCGCACGCGAAGCTGATGCGCGAGAATGCGATCGCGGTATTCGATCGGCTCCCGGAAGCGAGAAAGGCCGCGGCGACGGCTGCGTCGGCGGCCAGGCGCGCGGCGCGCGGACCCGGCAAGTGAGCGCACCGGCGCGGCCTGCCGACGATCCGGCACCGGCCGCGCCGCCGTGGCCAAGCTCGGGCTCGGCCTGGTACGCCGTGTTCGTGCTGACGGTCATCTACATTCTCGCGTTCATCGACCGCACCATCCTCAGCCTGCTGGTGGGCCCGATCCGCGCCGACCTCGGGCTCAGCGACACGCAGATCTCGCTGCTGCACGGCTTCGCGTTCGCGATCTTCTACACCACGCTCGGCATCCCGATCGCATTGCTCGCCGACCGCCTGAACCGCCGCAACATCATCGCGATCGGGCTGGTGTTCTGGAGCCTCGCCACCGCCGCCTGCGGGCTGGCACGCACGTTCGGCCATCTGTTTCTGGCGCGGGTCGGCGTGGGCGTGGGCGAGGCGGCGCTCTCGCCGTCGGCGTACTCGATGATCGCCGACTATTTCCCGCCGCACCGGCTGAGTCGCGCGGTGGCCGTTTATACGGTCGGCGCGTTCGCCGGCGCCGGCCTCGCGTTCCTGATCGGCGGCGCAGTGATCGGCAGCGTGGCCTCGGCCGGCACGGTCACCTGGCCGATCGTCGGGGAACTCAAGTCCTGGCAGCTCGTGTTCATCGCCGTCGGCCTGCCGGGCGTACCGCTGGCGCTGTGGATGCTCACCGTGCGCGAACCCGCGCGCAGGAAGGCCCCGGACACCGGCACGCTGCGCGCCGCGCTCGCCGAGAGCCTTCGCTACATGCGTGCGAACTGGCAGGTCTATGGCTCGCACTTCCTGGGCTTCTCGCTGATCGCGCTGATGTTCAACGCCGCGACGACCTGGTTGCCCGCGTACCTGATGCGCGTGCACGGCCTGACGCCGGCGAGCTCCGGGCTGTGGATCGGATCGATCCTGCTGGTCGCCGGCGTCAGCGGCGTGCTCGTGGGCGGCTGGCTCGGCGACCGGCTGGTCGCCGCGGGGCGCAGTGACGGCACGATGCGCGTCGGCGTCTACTCGGCGATCGGCGCGCTGCCGTTTGCGGCGTCGGCCACGCTGGTGCCCTCGCTGCCCCTGTCGCTGGCGCTGACGGCGGGCCTGCTGTTCACCACCACGCTGCCGTATGGCGCCGCCGCGGCGGCGCTGCAGGTGGTCACGCCGGGGCGGATGCGCGCGACGGCCTCGGCGATCTACCTCTGCCTGCTGAACCTCGCCGGCATCGGCCTCGGCTCGGTGCTGGTCGCCCTGGCGACCGACCGCCTGTTCGGCGACGATCTGGCCGTCGGCAAGTCGCTCGCACTGGTCGGCACCATCTGCGCACCGATCGCGGCCGCGGTGATCCTCTGGGGTCTTCCGCACTTCCGCCGGGCCGTGGACTCTCAACGGGAAGCCGCCGCACGCACCTCGTGAACGCCCGACCCGTCACGCTCGACGACAAATACCGCCAGCCCGAAGGCGAGGTCTACCTCTCGGGCATGCAGGCGCTGGTGCGGCTGCTGCTCGAGCAGGCGCGCAGTGACCGCGCGCGCGGCCATGCCACGGGCGGGTTCGTCAGCGGATATCGCGGCTCGCCGATCGGCGGGCTCGACCGCGAACTGTGGCGCGCCAAGGCCCTGCTCGAGGAGCACAACGTGCGCTTCGTGCCCGGGCTCAACGAGGAGCTGGCCGCAACCGCCTGCTGGGGCACGCAGCAGGTGCCGCTGTTCCCGCAGCCGAAGGTGCAGGGCGTGTTCTCGCTCTGGTACGCCAAGAACCCGGGTGTCGATCGCGCCATGGACGCGATCAAGCACGGCTCGCACGCCGGCACCTCGCCGCTCGGCGGCGTGCTGGTGGCAGCCGGCGACGACCATCTCGCCAAGTCCTCGGCGTTCGGGCACCAGTCCGAATACGAATTCGTCGACTGCCTGATGCCGGTGCTCGCGCCGGCGAACCTCGCCGAGATCGTCGAGTTCGGCCTCGCCGGCTGGGCGCTCTCGCGCTACTGCGGCAGCTGGGTGGGCCTGAAGCTCGCCGGCTCGATCTGCGAGGGCTCGGCCACGATGGACGTGGCCCCACACCGCGCCTGGCCCATGCCGTCCTTCGCGTTCCCGCCCGACGGCCCGCACCTGCGCTGGCCCGACGACGCGGGCGCCATGGAGCACCGGGCCAAGGCCGTGCGACTGCCTGCCGCGCAGGCTTTCGTGCGCGCCGCCGGGCTCGATCGCCGCTCCGGCGCCCAGGGCAACGCGCGACTCGGCATCGTCGCGCCCGGGCGTGCCCATGCGCAGCTGCACCAAGCGCTGCTCGAGCTCGGCATCGCCGGGCGCGACCTGGAATCGCTGGGCGTACGGATCCTGAAGCCCGCCATGACCTGGCCGCTCGAACCCGAAGGCTTCCTGGAGTTCGCGGCCGGGCTCGACACCCTGCTCGTGGTCGAGGACAAGCGACCGCTGGTCGAGGACCAGGCCAAGGTGCTGCTGCACGATCGCATGCACCGCAACGCGCCGCGCGTGATCGGCAAGCGCGACGAGTCCGGCGCCGCGCTGCTGCCGGAGTCCGGCGAGATCGAGGCCGCGCGCCTCGCGCTCGAACTCGGCCGACGGCTGGCCATTCCCGAGTCGCGGCTCGAACCCTTGCGCGCACGCTTCGCCCAGGCGCCCGCGCTGACGACGACGCCCCCTGCGCTGTCGCGCACGCCCTATTTCTGCTCCGGATGCCCACACAACACCTCGACGCGCGCGCCCGAGGGCAGCACCGTGGTCGGCGGCATCGGCTGCCACACGCTCGCCATGTTCATGGACCGCGGCATGCTCACCTTCACCCACATGGGGGGCGAGGGCGCGTCGTGGATCGGCATTTCGCCGTTCAGCGACCTGCCGCACGTGTTCCAGAACATGGGCGACGGCACCTACCAGCACTCCGGCGTGCTCGGGATCCGCGCCACCGTGGCGGCGAACGTCAACGTGACCTTCAAGATCCTCTACAACGACGCGGTGGCGATGACGGGCGGCCAGCCCATCGAGGGGCTGCCCAGCGTGCCGCGGCTCACGCGGCAGCTCGCAGCCGAAGGCGTCGCGCGCATCGCGGTCGTCACCGACGATCCCGACAAGTACTCGGCCGGCGACGGCAGCGGCGCGCAAGGCGCCGACCCCTTTGCCGAGGGCGTCGTCGTCTCGCACCGCGACGACCTGGACCACGTGCAGCGCGAACTGGCGAAGCTGCCCGGCGTCACTGCGCTCGTCTACGACCAGACCTGCGCGGCCGAGAAACGCCGCCGCCGCAAGGTCGGCCAGTTCCCCGATCCACCGAAGCGACTGGTCATCAACCCGCGCGTCTGCGAAGGCTGCGGTGATTGCGGCGTGCAGTCGAACTGCGTGTCGATCCTGCCGCTCGAGACCGAATTCGGGCGCAAGCGCCAGATCGACCAGGCGTCCTGCAACAAGGACTACTCCTGCGCGCGCGGCTTCTGCCCGAGCTTCGTCACGGTCGAGGGCGGCACGCTGCGTCGTCCGGCGCCGCGCGATCCGGGCGCGCTCCCCGAGCCACCGACCCCTGCAGCCCGCGCCGCCGCAACCCGCCTGCTGATCGCCGGCATCGGCGGCACGGGCGTGGTGACTGTCTCGGCGATCCTCGGCATGGCCGCCCGCCTCGAGGGCCTCGAAGCCGCGGTCAACGATGTGACCGGCATGGCGCAGAAGGGCGGGCCGGTGCTCGGCCACGTGCAGATCGCTCACGACATTGCACAGATCGGCAGCGACCGCGTGCCGCCCGGCGCCACCGACGTGCTGCTCGCGCTGGATCTGGTGGTGGCGAACATGCCCGACGCCGCCTCGCGGCTCGGCAACCGCACCGTCGCCATCGCCAATCTCGACGTCGCGCCCACCGGCGCGTTCACACGCAACGTCGACGCACTGCCCGACGGCGCCGCGCTGCTCGCGCGCATCGGTTCGCGCGTCGCGGGGGTCGAGACACTGCACGCCACGCAGGCCGCGGGCGCCGCCGCCGGTGACCCGGTCGCCGCAGGGCTGCTGATGCTCGGCTATGCGCTGCAGCGCGGACTCGTGCCGCTGCGCCGGGAGTCGATCGAGCAGGCGATCCGCCTCAACAAGGTCGCCGTCGAGCGCAACCTCGCGGCCTTCGGCTGGGGTCGCCGCCTCGCGGCGGAGCCCGCCGCCGCCGCGCAACTCGGCATCGGCGAGGCGGGCGCCGGAACCCTCGAGGACTTCATCGCCCGGCGCGTCGCGGACCTCACCGACTACCAGGACGCCGCCTACGCGTCGCGCTACCGCAGGCTCGTCGAGCGGGTGCGCGAGGCCGAAGCGCTCACCGTGCCGGGCGAGAGTGTGCTGACGCGCGCCGTGGCCGAGCAGGCCTACCGGCTGATGGCCTACAAAGACGAGTACGAG
>CAJACZ010000251.1 GCA_903938365.1 uncultured Pseudomonadota bacterium
CAGTCCGTTGAGGACGAAGCCGTAGTCGGGGTCTTCGTAGAACAGCAGGTTGGCGTGCTTGCCCTGGAGACCCAGCTTCGCCGGGCTGATCGGCCAGCCACGCGCGTGCTCGGCCAGTTCCGGGTCGGCCAGCAGGACCTGGACCCTGGCAGCGGCCTCGGACCACCGCTGCTGCGGCGTGATCGACGCCGCGCACAGGAGGCGGACTTCACGGATCAGTTGTTCGACGGCGGGAAGCATGCGGATGATGATCGCGCCGAAGCCGCCGGGGCGCGATGCTCCACCGGCCCGGATTACGACTGGTGAAATCCACCCCCCGAGGCCAAAGCCCTCAACGCGGCGCGGGAACAGCCGGGATCCGCGGGGTTTCCTTGATCTTCCGCTCGAGGGACGGGGTCAGTAACTCCGAGAAACTGCCCTCGACCAGGGTCACCGACCGCGTGTTGAGTGCCGCAGGCCGGGACCCGAAGTCGACGGAGCCGGCAGCCGTTCGCATGCTCATGGCGCAGCGATACCGTCCCGTGGGCAGGGCCGCTCCCGGCCAGGCGACGATGACCTTGACGACGCCACTGAACGACTTCGAGAACTCTCCAGCCAGGGGCGTCTCGACCCGGGAGGAGTTCAGGAAGCGTCCATCCCCGAAGCTGCCGCACATGACCGACACATGGCTCGCGGCACCGTCGATGTTGCGAAGCTCCACGGGCACGTTGAATTCGATTTCCGCGGCCTGCGCCGCCAACGGCAGCGCAAGCATGAGGACCCCGCAGAACAATGCACGCCGGATCATCGCGACGCTCCCGCACCCGCCGTGCCCGTGAACTCCAGCGGAGCGGTTCGCAACACGACGCGGCCCTCGGAGCTGCCGGCTGCGATGCCCGTGAACTGCATTTTCTGGGTGTTGATCACTCCGCGCACGCCGGAGGCGCTGGCCACGGAGGCCATCACCAACGCCGCGACGACGTACAACGCGCGATTCCCTGGAATACTCATGGTTTGCTGCTCCACTGACCCTTCATCAGACGTACACATTGGTCCTGCGCATCCTTGGCGATGGCCGCAGGGGTCATCTTGACGCCGTAACCGGGGAAGCTGACGTAGTAGGTGAAGCGGCTCTCGCTGGGCGTGCCGGCCCAGCGTCGGCAGGTCCCCACGCGCCCTTCCACCGGACAGGCGACACCTTCCGAAAACACGCCCTTCTGGGACGCACACAGGCGCCCCATCGTCAGCTGCTTGAAGGACGCGCCCACCCATTCGGTGCAATTGCCGGTCGCGGCGATGTTGCAGCTGCCGGCAATCGCGGCGGGCAGCGCGGGAGCGGCCTGCGCGACCCCGGGGCCGGAGCCGGAACCCCCGTCGGCGCAGGCGCAGAGTGCGAGAAGCGTCGCCACGAGGGTGGCCCGGTTCCGAATCGACCGAAAGCGCCATTTCATTGAGGGCTCCTTTTCGGGTACGCGGCCAAAGAAAGCGTCAGTTCCCGGAGCCTAGCACTCCCGCAACGACCGGTGCCAGAGGGTCCGGGACGCGCCAGCGCGGCGGGCGCGGCCGCGGCGGGAAGCCACTCAGGGCAGCGCCGGCATGGCGGCAACGAGCCCGTCCAGATAGCGGGTGGCGCAGGCGGCGTCCGCAGCAGCGTCGACCGGCGTGGCGGCATAGCGCGCGGCCCGCCGCTGCGCGAAAGGCGGCAGGCGCAGGAAATCCTGGTAACGAGCGCCGGCTGCCAGCAGTCGCTCGACGGCATTGGCGCCACGCTCGTCGGGACGATAGCCGAGGCTGGCACGGCGCTGTTCCTCCACCGTCAGCGCGAAGATCGTGGCGCCTTCCTTGACCGTTTCGGTCACGCGGATCTGGTCGAGCGTCTCCGGGTCCACCGCGGTCGGGTCCTGCGAGAGGATCGCGAAGTCCGCGAGCTTGCCCACCTCGAGCGAGCCCTTGGTCGCTTCCTCGAAGTGCTGGTACGCGGGCCAGAGGGTCATCGCCTTGAGCGCCGTGATCACATCGACGCGCTGCGCCGGGCCGA
>CAJACZ010000252.1 GCA_903938365.1 uncultured Pseudomonadota bacterium
AGCTGCGGCGGCCCCGCACCGTGGGGCGTCCAGCTCCCGGTCACTATAGAGAGTGAGTTCAACGTGCTGTTGCTGGAGCGGGCACTGCCCCGCGGGGCAACCCCGGGCGCATCCGATCTACGCTCGACCCGACGACGCGTCCCGGGCCTGCCGCTGAGTTATGTCCAGGAGCCCGGCGAGCTGCGCAATCGGCAGCTGCGCCGGCCGCTCGAAGCCGGCACTGCGCTGCAGTTCGACGCGCTGGAGCCCGCCCCGGTGATCCGGCGCGGACAGGCCGTCACACTCATCACCGATGCCGCGGGGCTGGAGGTTCGCGCGCCGGGCGAAGCGCTTGCGGACGCCGCACCCGGGCAGCGCGTGCGGATCAGGAACCTCGCCTCCCTAAAGGTGGTCGAGGGTCGGGCCGATGAAGCAGGTACGGTCAGGGTGGGTCCGTGAACCCTGATGCGTGCCGGATGAAACCAGCCCTAAAGTTCCGCCGGCGGGCGCCGATAACCGGACGAGACGCCCAGAGGTTCGTGCAATGAATACCAAGATCAATGGCATCGATACGCGCCCGGTGGGGGTCGGCAGCGCCACGCCGGTCAGCCGTGGCCGGGCGCCAGCGGGGCTGGAAAGCGGCGAGCAGGGCGCCTCCAGGCCAGAGATCAACATCACCGAGGGCGCGCGCCAGATCGCTGCGCTCGAGAAGCAGCTGGGCGAAATCTCCGAGGTGGACGAGGCACGGGTGTCCGCAGTGTCGCTCTCGATAGAGAGGGGCCGCTACCAGGTCGACCCGGAACGGATCGCCGCGCAGTTGCTGCGCATGGATCACGAGTTGTCCCAGGCCGGCAGCGGAGGCGATGAATGAGTCACACCGATCCTTCGCTCTTCCTCGAGCCGCTGAAGCGGCTCATGGAGCAGGAAACCCAGACCCTGTCCGAACTCGAGCTCCTGCTCTCGCGTGAGCACGACATCCTCGCGCGCAATGAAGATGTCGAGACGCTCGAAGAAGCCTGCGCCGCGCGCCAGCTGTGCATGGGTTCCTTGCTGCGTGTCCAGGATGAGCGCCGTGCCATGCTGCGGATGCTGGGCTTCGCGTCGGACCCGCAGGGCCTGGCCGCCTGCCTCGCCGCGCACGATCCGCTCAATACGCTGCGCGAGTGCTGGCTCGGCTGTGGTTCCGCCGCCGAGCGCTGCCGCCAGCTGAACGACCGCAACGGCGCCCTCGTCATGGCGCGGATGCGCCGCGTGGAGGGCATGCTGGGCGTCCTGACAGGACAGCCCAGGGAGCCGCAGGTCTATGGTCGGCAGGGCTACCGCGCCGCCGCGCCTTCGGGACGGATGCTCGCCGCCGAGGCCTGACCCGCTCGCGCACCGCGCGACAGACCCGCTGAGCCCGGCAGGAGCGTTGCGGACAAGGTTCGCTGCAGGGCTTGCACAAGCCGCGTTGCCGATGCACCTTCCTCGACCTGAGGGAGGAACGCATGTCGGACGCCACGAGAACACGCCCTGATCGCAACCTGAGTCGGCGGGACCTGCTGGGCGCCGCCGCGCTGGGCGCCAGCGCCACCGCAATCGGGGTCGCCGCCCCGGCCGCCGCCACCGCGACCGAACCGGCTGGACCCGCCGGACCGGCGGAGCGAGCGCCCGCCGTCCACGAGGGTGGCCGATACGCCACGGTGCCGCTGCGGCGGGACAGCCTCCGGGTGACCGCGATCCAGTCGGTCATCCGCTCGCCCCGTGACATGAAGAACCCGGCGCGGGAACTGAAGGCGAACCTCGACCACATGCTCGAAATGGTCGACCAGGCCAACGGCTTTCCCGGACCCCAGGATCTGGTTTGCTTCCACGAGCAGCCGATCATGGGCTGGAACCCCTGGAACCTCGAAGAAGCGCTGCGGGTCGCCATCGAAGTGCCGGGCCCCGAAACCGAAGCGCTGGGCAGGAAGGCGAAGCAGCATGGCTGCTACATCACCTTCGGCACCTACGCACGGGACCGCGACTGGCCCGGGCACCTGCTGCTCAACGGCGTGCTGATCGGACCCGACGGCAGCGTCGTGGCCAACCACTGGAAGACCAACAACAGCCGGGGCTTCAAGCCGGGCTGGGATATTTTCACGACCTCCATCTACGACGTCCTGGATCGTTACCGGGAAATGTATGGCGAGGACGCGGTGCTGCCGATCGCCCGCACGGACATCGGCAACATTTCCTGCTCGATCACGCCGGGACAAGCCGATGTCATGCGCGCCCATGCGATGAAGGGCCTCGAGCTCCGCCTGAGTTCGTCCTCGGGCGGCTACAGCCTCGAGGACACCCAGATGATCTCGCTGTACAACCGGCTCTATACGGTGGTCTGCAACAACTCGATCTCGCCGGGGCATCCGGGGTTCCCGGAGTTCTCGGGCTCCGGCGACACGGCGATCTTCGGACCGAATGGCCGGATCGTTTCCCGCGCACGCTCCTTCAACGAGGAGTTCGTCACCGCGGTCATCCCGATGGGGGATTTCCGCCGCACGCGCTCGATACCGGACGTGCCGATCGAGATGCTGCTGCCCGTCTATTCCAGGTACGTGCCGCGCAACGGGCCGAACGCGCAGTCGGACTATGTCCCCCGCGACTCGGTCGATGCCGCACGCCACTTCAACACCCGACGCAACTGGTGACCCCGATGATGCACCGTCGCACCGCCCTCGCCCTGCTGACGGGCACGCTCGGCAGCTGCGCGCTGCCGTCCCTCGCCGCCACCGGCGTACGGCCGGGCTTCGACCCCGCGGACCCGAAGCAGCTCGCGCTTGCATTCCGCAAACTCGCCTACTCGATGGACGACAAGGTGTCGTTCTGGTGGATGAAGGGCACGCGCTATGGCGTGGTCGGCAGCGTGGCCACGCCCTTCTGGGAAATGTACGTGGGTGCCTGGTTCACCACGAGGAACCTGCCCGACGGCAATTACGAGGTCCGGATCACGGGCGCCAACTTCTATACCGCGCCGGGCGACGACGCCCTGCTCAAACGCTTCGCCAACCCGTATACGGGCAGGACGGTCGAGGTGCCTTACACGCGCCCCAAGGCAACCAACACAGTCTATGACCTCAAGGGCGGCAACCCCTTCGGCAGCGGCAGCATGCCGGGCATGAAGACCACCGTGGCCACCGATATCGGTCCGGCCTGGGTGCAGGGGGATGAGCTCATGATCCGCGGCGACCTCGTGCTGCATGCGGAACCTTCCGACCCGGCAAAGCGCACGTTCACGGTCAACGACTGGTCGACCTACGTGGGCTCTCTCGCCGCAGTCCTCGATCCGGCGCAGCCGAACCCGCCCTGCGCGCAGATGTTCACCGACGTCCTGGATTTCCCGGCCTGGCTGCAGATGGGCGATCAGCCCGGAACCTACGTGTCGCGTTGCTACGGCCGGAAAGTACCCCGCTACCAGGACATGCCGGCGGTCTGGCGCAGGCATTTCGAAGCCGTGCTTCCGGACCTCGCCGCGGATCCCGGAGCGCTGGTGCGGTTCGGCTGAGCACTGAGCCGGTCGCCTGCAGCCGGGATTTGCACCACAGGCGGAACTCGTGGAACCTTGCGCGCCTCATGCACTCCTCCGCCCTTCCGCTCGTGGGTCTGTACATCGCCGCCATCACGGCGGCCAACCTGCTGGTCGCCGAGTTCGGCCCGGTCATCAGCCCGCTTAACGCGTTCTTCCTGATCGGACTCGATCTTTCGCTGCGCGACCGCCTGCACGACCTGTGGGCCGGGCGGCAACTCTGGCCGCGGATGCTCGGCATGATCCTGTTGGCGGGGTGCGTGAGCTGGGTGCTCAATCCCGCCGCGGGCATCATCGCCATTGCCAGCGCCGTCGCGTTCAGCGTGTCGGGCGCCGTCGATGCCGCAACCTACCACCTGCTGCGCAGGCGCCCCTACCTGCTGCGCTCCAACGGCAGCAACGCGGCCGGTGCGCTCACCGACAGCCTGATCTTCCCCACGATGGCCTTCGGCGCGTTCCTGCCCGGGGTCGTTGCCCTGCAGTTCATCGCGAAGCTTGCGGGCGGGGCGTTGTGGGCGTGGTTGATCCGGAAGTTCGCGCCGGCCACACCACGCTGAACGCGCCGCGCAGTTCGCCCGCCTTGAAGCCCGTCGCGGTGTCCCGCGGATAGGACACGCGGATCGCCGCCTCGACCTCGGGTGCGATGCGCTCGCCATGGCACACGGCGCACATCGGCTCCATGACGATGGCCTTGGCATAGCGCCGCTCGCCAGACGGGCCGTCGGGCTCCGCATGCGTCTCGATCGCGCTGCCGCGTTCGCCTGCGGCCAGCCGGAAGATCATTGACTCCATGGCCTGCAGTTCCCACGGCGCGGGCGCGTTGCGAGCATTGCGGACCCGTAGCCCGGTACGGCGCAGGGTGGCGCCGGATTCGCGCGACAGACGAGCGGCGATCGCCGGCGCTTCCGTCCTGCAGACCTCGATGGCTTTTGCCGGACCTGCACCCATGGTCAGAGCGAGCCGCCCACGCAGCTCGTTGCCCATCTTCTGGGCGAGCACCCTGCTCTCGTCCACCCAGCCGGTCTCGCTGCCGGCGGCCCCGGCGACCGGTGCGGCCAGCAGCAGCGACAAGGCGAACAGTGGGGCGCAGTTGCCGCGCCAGCAGGAAAGCAGTTTCATGGTGGACAGTCTGCCCGTCGCCACGCGTCAGGGGGACTCGTGGATTTCCCGGAGCACCGTCCTCTATCCTGCGCGGATGATGAACGAAGCCACCTGGCGACTGGCCGTGTTCGCGACCGCCCTGCTGGCGTGCATGGTCGCCGAACGCCTCTGGTGCCGAGACCCCGTGCCGAAGCGCCGGGGTGCCGTGATCGGCGCCAACCTCGCCATGGGGTTCGTGTCTGCGCTGCTGCTCAGGTTCGGGCTGCCGTGGCTCGCCATGGACGCCGCCGTCTGGGCGCGGGAGTCGGCAACGGGGCTGCTGCACCTGCTGAGCCCGCCTGCGCCCCTGGAGTTCCTGATCGGCCTGCTGCTGCTCGAACTGGCGGTGTACCTCCAGCACCGCGCATCGCATCGGGTGCCCCTGCTGTGGCGGCTGCATGCGGTCCATCACTCCGAGGCCCATCTCGATGCGAGTTCGTCGCTGCGATTCCACCCGCTCGAGGCACTGCTGTCGATGCTGTGGAAGATGGGCGTGGTCGTCGCCTTCGGCATCGACCCCTGGGCGGTACTGGTGTTCGAGATCACGCTCAACGCAATGGCGGCGTTCAATCACGCCAACCTGCGGCTGGCGCCGCGGCTGAACCGGCTGCTGGGCAGCATCGTCGTCACGCCGGACCTGCACCGGCTGCATCATGTCATCGGCCCCGCCGGGACGGCAGTCAACTATGGCTTCAACCTGCTGCTGTGGGACCGGCTGTTCGGCAGCCTCCAGCGGCCCCCGACCACGGCACGCGGGGCAGCCGCAGCCCTGGGAGCCGCTCCCGGTGCGCCCCTCTCGGCGGCCGGACTGGGTCGCCTGCTCTGGATGCCGTTTTCGATCAAAAATATGTTAAATCAAAGGATTGAACAATAAACCTCATAACCTCTTTCACATAAGTCGAAAGCGTGATGCAATTTTGAATTTTTGTCTTGGCCCGGATCTTAAAGAGATATATATTTCGGCTGTAATGGCTTGATTAATCAGGCCACATGAGTCAGAGACATCTCAGTCTGGGCATGAGGTTGTCGCGCTAAGTACGCTTCGACCCGCGCCCCTCAGGTCAGGGGACTGCAATGGATATGGCATGGCAAAGGTTCCGCGCCGCGGCGATTCTCCTCGCCCGTTCTGGCACCGTGAAAGAGCGACTTCAAGCCGCCTACAGGCTCGAACTGGCGCATCTCGACGTCGACAGCCTTCCCGATGAACTGCGGGACGATTTCATGCAGGTCAGGGCGTCCCTGACCCGCGAGAAGCCGCTGCGCGGGGAAGATTCGGTTTCCGCCACGATCCGCAAACTGTCGACCCAGGAAGCGGACGACATCGCGGGTTCGCTGATGGACATTTTCTCGCGGATGACCGGCGTGGTGGAATTCGTGCCCGCACGCGGCGCCACCAGCACGCTCTCCACGATCACGCCGCAGGCCACCGCCCAGGTGATCCCGCTGTTCGCGATCGCCGCCGAGGGCTGAGACTTCCGTTCCAACTGCGCCCCGTACGCATGACGCTGCGGGGCCGCTCACGTACACTTGGAGTTCTCAGTCCCGAGGCTTCCGGTGCGTCTGCTCGTCTACAACATCCGCTACGCGACCGGCACCGGCCCCGCGTTCCACCTGCCCGTCCCGGGCGCGGGTTACCTGCGCAGCAGCCCGCGCATCCTCGATGACATCACCAGCTTCATCCGCGGCGAGGATCCGGACCTGGTGGGTCTGATCGAGGTCGACACCGGATCCATCCGCACCGGCATGGTCAACCAGGCCGAGCACATCGCTCAGCGCCTCGGGCACTACACCGCCTACGAGTGCAAGTACGGCACGAGTTCCATGAACCTGCGGGTGCCGATCCTGCGCAAGCAGGGGAATGCGATCCTCGCCGCACCGCGCGTCACGGGCGAGCGCTTCCATTATTTCGACACCGGCATCAAGCGGCTCATCATCGAACTGGAGCTCGACGAGGTCTGCGTGTTCCTGGTGCACCTGTCGCTCAAGTACCGCCATCGCCAGGAACAGCTGCGCTCGCTGCACGATCTCATCGTCCGCTCCCACAAGCCGGTGATCGTCGCCGGGGACTTCAACACCTTCTGGGGCACCAGCGAGATCTTCCTGTTCATGCGTGCGGCGGGCCTGCGCAGCGCCAATTCCGAGGGGCTCGCCTCGTTCCCGTCGCGCTCGCCGCGGGCGGAACTGGATTTCGTGCTGGTCAGTCGCGAGATCGAAGTCCTCGACTTCCGCATCCCGGATGTCCGCCTTTCGGACCACCGACCGATCATCTGCGACTTCAAGGTCCACAGCGCCGCGGTGGCAGCGTCGGACGATCACCTGACCGCAGCCTGAGTGCCACCCACCGGAGCGAGCAGCCGCGCATGAACGCAGCCCACTGGACCCTGGAGCGCGACGCCGGAGACATCGCCTGGCTGACGCTCGACCGCCGGGAAAGCTCGGCGAACGTGCTCTCCCGCGACGTGCTGCTCGAACTGGATGGACTCCTGTCCGGTCTCGCCGCCGCCCCGCCGCGTGGCCTCGTGCTGCGTTCCGGCAAGACCAGCGGCTTCGTCGCAGGCGCCGACATCCGCGAGTTCACCGCGCTGGACCGCACGGAGCAGGCCTTCGATCTCGTGCGCTCCGCGCAGCGCGTGCTGGACCGCCTGGAAGCGCTGCCCTGCCCCACCGTCGCCGCCATCGAGGGCTTCGCGCTCGGTGGCGGACTCGAGCTCGCGCTGGCCTGTCGCTACCGGGTCGCCGTGGGCGACGAGCGCCTCGCACTGGGCCTGCCCGAGGTCCAGCTGGGAATCCACCCGGGCTTCGGCGGCACAGTGCGCGCCGTGCGCCTGCTGGGGGCCGCCACCGCACTGGACCTGATGCTGACCGGCCGCACCGTGCGGGCCGACAAGGCCCAGCGACTCGGGCTGGTCGACCGCCTGGTCGCGAGCCCCGCGGAACTGAGCGGTGCCGCGGCTGCGATCCTCGCCGAATGCCCAGCGGCGCATCAGCCCGGACTCGGCGCGCGCGCCCTGTCGTGGGCGCCCGTCCGACCCTTCGTGCGCCGCCGCCTGCTGGCCCAGGTCAGGAAGCGCGCCCGGATCGAGCACTACCCCGCGCCCTACGCCATCGTCGAGCTGTGGGCACGCCACGGCGCAGCCGGCGCGGCGGCGTACGAGGCCGAGGCCGCGTCGATCGCAAGGCTCTTCCTCACGGACACCTCGCGCAACCTGGTGCGACTCTTCCTGCTGCAGGACCGGCTGAAGGCCCAGGGTGGAGCGGCCGCCGACGCCGTGCGCCACGTCCATGTGGTCGGCGCGGGCGTGATGGGAGGCGACATCGCTGCCTGGTGCGCGCTGCGCGGCTTCGAGGTCACGCTCGAGGATCGCACGGAGGATCTGGTGCAGCGCGCACTGCAGCGCGCCCGCGACACCTTCACACGGCGACTGCGTACCCCGGCACGGATCGAGGCTGCCGTGCAGCGACTGCAGGCGGACGTCGCAGGCAGCGGTGCCGCGCGGGCGGACCTCGTGATCGAGGCGATCTTCGAAAACGCGGAGGCCAAGCGGGCGCTGTATTCGCGGCTCGAAGCCGCCATGAAGCCCGCGGCGCTGCTCGCCACCAACACCTCGTCGATCATGCTCGAGGCGCTGGCCGCGGGGCTGGCCGACCCGGGCCGCCTGGTCGGGCTGCATTTCTTCAACCCTGTGGCGCAGATGCCGCTGGTCGAGATCGTGCGCGGCGCGCACAGTCGCCCCGAGACCATCGCGGCCGCCCTCGCCTTCACGCGGCGAC
>CAJACZ010000253.1 GCA_903938365.1 uncultured Pseudomonadota bacterium
CCCGCTGCAGCGGACGCCGGCACGCACTGCAGCGGCAGGTCGTCGGGCAGGGATTTCTTTGAGAAGCGCTCGACGAACGCGGCCTGCGCCGCCTCGGCAGCGACCGCCCCATGGAAGCGGCCCACCAGTTCGCGCGCGAGCTCGAACTTGACGTCGCGCGGGTTCCTGCCGTCGGCAATGCCGGCGCGCAGCGCCTCGATGTCGCGCAGCGGGCGGAACGAAAGCAGTTCGAAGTAGCGCCACATGAGGTCGTCGCTGATGGACATCAGCTTGCCGAACTGGGCATCCGCGGGTTCGGCGATGCCCACGTAGTTGCCGAGCGATTTCGACATCTTGTTGACGCCATCCAGGCCCTCCAGGAGCGGCATGGTCAGCACGCACTGGGGCTCCTGCCCATAGGACTCCTGGAGATGGCGGCCCACCAGCAGGTTGAAGGTCTGGTCTGTGCCTCCGAGCTCGACGTCCGCGCGCAGCGCCACGGAATCGTAGCCCTGCACCAGCGGGTAGAGGAATTCATGGACCGCGATCGGCTGCCCGGACTTGTAGCGCTTAGAGAAGTCATCGCGCTCGAGCATCCGCGCCACCGTGTGCCGCGCCGCGATCTCGATCAGGCCCGCGGCCCCCATGGCCGAGAACCAGCGCGAGTTGAACTCGATGACGGTTTTTTCCGGGTCGAGGATGGTGAAGATCTGTGACTGGTAGGTGCGCGCGTTCGCCTGCACTTCTTCGGGCGTGAGGCGCGGTCGCGTGGCATTGCGGCCGGTGGGATCCCCGATGAGACCGGTGAAGTCGCCTATGAGGAAGACGACCTCATGGCCGAACTGCTGGAACTGCCTCATCTTGTTGATGAGCACGGTGTGACCGAGGTGCAGGTCCGGAGCGGTCGGGTCGAAGCCCGCCTTGATGCGCAGCGGCTTGCCACGCTGGAGTTTCCGCACCAGCTCGGCCTCGACCAGGAGCTCGGCGCTGCCGCGCCGGAATTCCGCCAGTTGTTCGTCGATCGTCGTCATGTGCTTCTCGTGCAGTTCAGGGGGGGGCCGTCCAGCGGCCGGCCGGACATTGACCCGCCCCGACGGGACGGGTACGGTTCCGGGATTGCCCATCCTTAGTGTAGTACATGCCACTCGATATCCGGCCCGGCAACCCGTTCCTGCTCCCCACGAAGTCACGCTGGCTGCAGTGGGCCGTGGTGCTGGGTCTGGCGGCGGGCTGGTGGTGGAGCGATCCGCTCGCGCAGCGGCCGATGGCGGAGGCGCCTGCACCGGACGCAGCGGCCGCCCTCGCCGCAGCACCAGCCGCCCCGACGGCCGCCACGGGGCTCGTCAATGAAGCTGCCCTAGGCCTCTCCACGATCGAGGTCATGGTCGGGCGCAACGACACGCTCGATCGCATCTTCCGCAAACTCGAACTGTCGGTCGCAGACCTCGCCTCGCTGCGGGAGCTGCCGGGCCTGCGGGCGCACCTCGACCGCCTGCATCCCGGCGAACTGCTGAAGATCAGCCTGAAGGGCAGCGAATTCTTCGGCCTGGAGCGCCAGCTCAGCCCCAGCGAGACGCTCAAGGTGGTCCGGGAGCCCAGCGGTTTCGCGACCGACCTGGTCGAGAATCCCCTGGAAAAAACCGTTCGCACCGCCTCGGCCGAGATCCGCAGTTCGCTGTTCCAGGCGGCCGGTGCCGCGGGCATCTCGGATGGGACGGCGCTGAAAATCGCCGACATCTTTGCGTGGGACATCGACTTCGTGCTGGATATCCAGCCCGGCGACCGCTTCACCGTCACCCATGAACACCTGAGCCAGGACGGCCAGCCGATCGGCGACGGGGACATCCTGGCCGTCGAGTTCGTCAACCGCGGACAGGCCTACCGCGCGGTGCGTTACACGAGCCCGGACGGGACCTCTGCCTACTTCACCCCTGAAGGCCGCAGCCTCCGCAAGGCCTTCATCCGCGCGCCGGTCGAGTTCACGCGCATCAGCTCGCGTTTCAATCCGAACCGGCGCCATCCGGTGCTGAACCGCATGCGCGCCCACAAGGGCGTGGATTACGCGGCCCCGATCGGCACGCCGGTCAAGGCGGCGGGCGAAGGCCGTGTCCGCTTCGTCGGCACGCGCGGCGGCTACGGCAAGGTCGTGGAACTCGAGCATGCGGGTCAGGTGCGGACCGTCTACGGTCACCTCTCGCGCTTCGCCCGGGGCGTCTCGCGCGGCGACCGCATCCGCCAGGGCGAAATCATTGGCTACGTCGGGATGACCGGCCTCGCGACCGGCCCGCACCTGCATTACGAATACCTGGTGCGTGGCGTCCACAAGGATCCGCAGAAGGTCCCGCTGCCGACGGCAGCGCCGGTGCCGGCAAACCGGCTGGCCGAGTTCCGCGCGGCCACCGGCCCGCTGCTTGCCCGCCTCGATGCCGGCGCCACACTGGCGGCCTCCGGGGCGCGCTCCGCCAGTACCCGCCCCGCCGCCCCGGCATCCGTCGCGGGCCGCTAGGACCCGGGCAGGACTCGCCCACCACTTCGCCGATCTGTGACGTGCGGCAGCCTGCGGCGGCACGCGTGTAACACAAGCCGGCGCGCTCCCGTGGTGTACTAGTTCCCGCCCGGATTCCGGGCCAGGACACAGAGCGGCGCGCTGCGTCGAACGACCCATCCCATGGACTCCAAGGATTCCGGTACATCCCGGCACTTCATCAATCGCGAACTGTCGCTGCTGGAATTCAACCAGCGGGTGCTCGCGCAGGCGCTCGACGAGTCGGTACCCCTGCTCGAGCGGCTGAAGTTCCTGTGCATCTCGTCCAGCAACCTCGACGAATTCTTCGAGATCCGGGTTGCCGGCCTCAAGCAGCTGATCGCCTCGCAGGCACCGCCGCGCGGCGGCGAGGAAGCGAGCGCCGAGGAGCAGCTGGCGGCGATCCACCAGCGCGCCTCACGGCTGGTCGCGGAGCAGTACGCCTGCCTCAACCAGGTGCTGCTGCCGCAGATGGCCCGCGCCGGTGTGCAGCGTCTGCCGCCGGGTGGCTGGGAGCCCGAGGACCACGACTGGCTCGCGCGTTTTTTCGAGCGCGAGGTCGAGCCGGTGGTCACGCCGCTCGCGCTCGACCCGTCGCGCCCCTTCCCCCGCATCCAGAACAAGAGCCTGAACTTCATCCTGCGGCTCGAAGGCCGTGACGCCTATGGGCGCGAGGCGGACCTCGCCATCGTGCAGGCTCCGCGCTCGCTGCCGCGCATCTTGCCCCTGCCGCCGAAGGGCGGCAGTCCCGCGCTGCGCTTCGTGTTGCTCTCGACGATCATGCAGGAGTTCGTGCCCCGGCTCTTCGAGGGCATGCGCATCGTCGGCTGCTATCAGTTCCGGCTCACGCGGGACAGCGACCTGTTCGTCGACGAGGAAGAAGTCGAGGATCTGCGCCGGGCGCTGGAAGGCGAACTGGCGCACCGTCGCTACGGCGCCGCCGTGCGGCTCGAGACCACAGCGGACTGCCCGGCCGATCTCGTCGAGTACCTGCTCAACCAGTTCCAGCTCTCGGAGCAGGATCTCTACCGGGTTCCCTCGATGGTCAACCTGCATCGGCTCTCGGCGGTCTATGACCTCGCGAACCGCCCGGACCTCAAGTATCCGGCCTTCACGCCCGGCATCCCGGCGCGGATCGCGGCAGGCGCCGACCTGTTCGCGGCGATCCGCGACCGCGACATCCTGCTGCACCACCCCTTCCAGTCCTTCGCACCGGTGATCGACTTCCTGCGCCAGGCCGCCTCGGACCCGAGTGTGCTCGCCATCAAGCAGACGATCTACCGCACGGGTGTCGACTCGGCGATCGTCGATGCTCTGGTGGCTGCGGCAAACGCGGGCAAGGATGTCGCCGTGGTGATCGAGTTGCGCGCGCGCTTCGACGAGGCAGCCAACATCGAGCTCTCGGACCGACTGCAGGAAGCCGGCGCGCACGTGATGTACGGGGTGGTGGGCTTCAAGACCCACGCCAAGCTCGCGCTCGTGGTGCGACGCGAAGCGGATGGCATCCGGCGCTATTGCCACCTTGGCACAGGCAACTACCACTCGCGCACCGCGCGGGGCTACACGGACTACGGACTGTTCACCTGCGATCCCGAGATCGGCGAGGACGTGCACGAGATGTTCGTGCAGCTCACGGGCCTCAAGCGGACCCAGCGCCTCTCCTGCCTCCTGCAATCGCCGTTCGACCTGCATCGGGCGATGATCGACAAGCTCGACCGGGAGGCGGCGCACGCCCGGGCGGGCCGCCCCGCCCGGATCATCCTCAAGATGAACTCCCTGGTCGAGGAGGAAGCGATCCACGCCCTCTACCGGGCCTCCCGCGCCGGCGTGCAGGTGGACCTGATCGTGCGGGGCATCTGTGCCTTGCGGCCCGGCATCCCCGGGCTCAGCGAGAACATCCGCGTCCGGTCGGTGGTCGGGCGCTTCCTGGAGCACTCGCGCGTGTTCTTCTTCGAGAACAACGGCCAGGCAGAGCTGTACTGCAGCAGCGCGGACTGGATGGGTCGGAATTTCTTCCGCCGGGTCGAGGTGGCCTTCCCGATCCGTCGCCCCGAACACCGGACACGCATCCTGCGCGACCTCGAGACCTACCTGTGGGACAACACGCAGGCATGGCGGCTCGACGCGCAGGGGCATTACGAGAGGCTGCTGCCCGGCAACGAACCCGCGGTATCCGCGCAGTCCGAACTGCTGGAGACCTACAGCGCAGCCACGCCCCTGGACGAGTAGACCTTCAGGCGGAAATCCGCCGCACGGAGCTGTTCGATTTCCTGGCGGAGATCGGCCACCGTGAGGGGGTGCTCGCGCAGCCAGCGCGCCGGGAACCGCAATTCGAGTGAGCGGCTGCCGGGCGTCAGCAGGAGTTCCGGCAGCGGTGACGCACCGCGACCGCGGTGCATGAGCACGGCCAGACGCAGCACCACGATCAGGTAGATCGCCCGGCGGTCCCAGGGCGGCAGCAGCTGCTCGAAGCCCTCGGTGACGAGCTTGCGCCGGTGCCCGCCGACGATACGCGAGAGCAAGCGCTGCTCCTCGCGCGGGAACCCGGGCATGTCCGCGTGCTCGAGCAGATAGGCGCCGTGCTGGTGATGGCGCGAGTGCGAGACATCCAGGCCGATTTCATGGAGGCGCGTGGACCAGGAGAGCAGCTGCTCGGCGAGGGGGTCCTCGAGCTGCCAGGCCGTGGCCACCTGCGCGAGCATCGACAGGGCCGTGATCTCCACGCGATGGCTCTGCGCGGGATCCACGTGGTACCGCCCCTGCATGGCCCGCACCGTGCGCTCGCGCGCATCTTCGTGGGTCAGGCGGCCCACCATGTCGTAGAGCAGCCCGTCACGCATCGCGCCGTCGGCGATCTCCATGCGCTCGATGCGGAGCACCGCGAAGACCTCCGCCAGGATCGCGAGCCCGCCGGGGAAGACGGGGCTGCGCTCCTCGGTGACCGCCGCGTTTGGAATGGCGCGGACGTGCCCTGCGCCGGCGACGGTTTCCACGAGGGCTTCGAGCCCCTCGCGCGTGATCGCCTGGGTGGCCGGCATGAACTCGCGTATCGCCTCGCCGATCGCCCGCACGGTGCCAGAGCTGCCCGCAGCCTGCTCCCAGCCGCGGCGCAGGTAGGCGGCGCGTATCGGCTCGAGCTCAGAACGGACCGCCACGCGCGCGCGCGCCATGCGCTTGGCCGAGAGCCTGCCATCGGCAAAGAATCGCTGGCTCAGGCTCACGCAGCCCATTTCCGTGCTTTCGAGTTCGAGCGGCGTCAGTCCCTCGCCGATGATCAGCTCGGTGCTGCCGCCGCCGATATCGACGACCAGCCGCCGCCCGGAGCTGCGCGGCATCGTATGGGCGACGCCGGAATAGATCAGCCGCGCTTCTTCCATGCCCGAGACGATTTCGATCGGATGGCCGAGGGCGGCGCGCGCCCGCTCGAGGAAGAACTGCTTGCGATGCGCGCGACGCAGCGCGTTGGTGCCCACGACCCGCACGCTGTCGGCGCGCATGTCGCGCAACCGCTGGCCGAATCGCTCGAGGCAGGCCAGCGCACGTGCCGCGACTTCGCGATCGAGGCGACCGTCGCGATCGATACCCGCCCCGAGGCGCACCATTTCGCGCAGCCGGTCCATGACGAGCAGTTGCCCGTGGGAGTACCGGGCGACGACCATGTGGAAACTGTTGGAGCCCAGGTCTACTGCGGCGAGCAGTTCGGGCATCGGACGGCCGGCGGGACGAGCCACGCGTCAGGCGGACCGCTCGGAGGGACTGCTGAAGGTCAGGCCGTGAACGAAGAGCCGCAACCGCAGGTGGTGCTCGCATTGGGGTTGCGGATCACGAACTGCGCGCCCTCGAGCCCTTCGCGGTAGTCGATCTCGGCGCCGCTGAGGTACTGGAAGCTCATCGGGTCGACGAGCAGGCTTACGCCGAGGTTCTCGACACAGGTGTCGCCATCCTGCATTTCTTCATCGAACTCGAAGCCGTACTGCAGGCCTGAGCAGCCGCCCCCCTGCACGAAGACCCGCAGCTTGAGGTTGGGGTTGCCTTCGCTCTCGATCAGCGAACCGACCTTGCGGGCGGCGGACTCGGTAAAAACCAGTGCGGCTGGCGGAACGTCGAGTTCAAGGTCCTGGGCGACTGTGCTCATGGGTCTGGATCCGGTCGTGCGACGGCGCAGGGCAGCGCCGGGTATCCCTGAGTTTAGGTCGCGGGGACCTCAGCGTCAAAGCGACCGGGCACGCGCCGCCTCGCGGATCGTTCAATCGGCATCCAGGGACCAGAGCAGAGTACGGCTGACCGGAGCCACCTCGCGACGGCTCGAGCGCACCTCGAGGGCGAGCCGCTCGGGAATGAATCCCGCCGGGACGACCAACTCGGGATTCAGGTTCTGGAAATAGCGGAAGCTGTAGCGCAGCTCGCGCTCACGTCCTGCGGTCAACTGCTGCAGCGTGAGCTTGCCCGGCACGCCGCCACGGGTACCCTCGAGCGTGACGGCCACCGAACCGGCGACCACACGATCGGGACGGGAGGGCTGTACCAGGATCAGCCGCAGCACGTAGCGGCCCGGCTGGGTGCCGCGCGCGATACGCGCCTGCCGGATGCTGACTTCGGCCTGGTTCGCGCTCTGCACGACGATGCCCTTGTAGAACGCGAGATCCTGGCTTTGCCGCGCCACCTGGGCCTGCAGCTCGCCGATGGTCCGCGAGACCTCGCTGCGCTCCTCGTCCTGGCCGGCCTTCAGGGTCTCGAGTTCGGCCGTCTGGCGCCGCAACTCGCGGATCGTGGCGTCGCGCACCCGGATCTCGGCGCGCAGGCGCGATGCTTCCTGCGCGACGGCGAGCCCGTCGGGGCCCGCACGGCTGCGGCCGAGCTCGAACATGAGGAAAGCGCCCAGCAGCGCCACCAGGGTGATGCCCAGGGGCTGCACCCAGCGCCGCAGGGGCAGCAGCGGCGGGATCAGGGGCCGTCGGGACGGGGCGGGCATCGCCGGGTTCCGCTCTGGGCCCCAGCGCCCTTCGGGCTGCCCGCCACCAGTCCGGTCCACCACGCCGGATACGGCGGCAGGCCGGTGGGGAAAGCACTGCCCCCGAGTTCGTGCAGCGCACGCTGGTAGACGGCACGCTTGAAATGGATGACCTCGCGGACCGGCTCCCAGAACGCCGCCCAGCGCCAGCCGTCGAATTCGGGCTGCGGGCTGCAGTCGAAGCGCACAGGCGGTTCGTCGCGCCGCGAACGCAGCAGATACCAGCGCTGCTTCTGTCCGATGCAGAGCGGCAGGCTGTCACGCCGGATATAGCGCGACGGCAGGCGGTAGCGCAGCCAGCCACGGGTCTCGGCCAGGATCTCGACCTCGGCCGCCGGCAAGCCGATCTCTTCCTCGAGTTCCCGGTACATCGCCTGCTCGGCGATCTCGCCGCGCTGCACTCCCCCCTGGGGAAACTGCCAGCCCCGCCCCCCCGTGCGGCGACCGAGGAATACCCGCCCGTCGTCGTGCATCAGGATGATGCCGACGTTCTCGCGGAAGCCGTCGCGGTCGATATGGTCCATGTGAGCGATGAGTATCGCCGCGGCCTACCGCCCGGACAAGGCGACTTGTGAGCAAAGCGCAACACACCTACCCTGCCGGCATGCCCACCGCCGCGCCCTGGCCCCGCCTGCTCCTGATGCTGGGCATTGCCCTTGCCGCGCTGGGGGCGTCGCTGCTGATCGGCTCGACCGAGACCCGCCCCGCCGACCTGCTGGCAGTGCTGGGCGGCGCCGGTGACCCGGCGCTGCGGACCGTCATCCTCGAGCTGCGGCTGCCCAGGGTGCTGACCGCCTTCGGCGTCGGTGGCGCGCTGGCGCTCGCCGGCCTGCTGATGCAGGCCCTGTTCCGCAACCCGCTCGCGGACCCTTATGTACTGGGCGTCTCCGGTGGCGCGGCAGTCGGCGCACTGCTCGCGATCCTGGCCGGCGCGGGCTTCGTTGCGCTGCAATCCGCGGCGGCTGGCGGCGCGCTGGCCGCCATTGCCCTGGTGTGGACGATCGGCCGCGGCCAGGGCGCAACCCGGCTGCTGCTCACCGGGGTGATCGTCGCCTCGACCTGCGGCGCAGTGGTCACGCTGCAGCTGTCGCTGGCGAGCGGAGACCAGTTGCGCGGGATGGTGTTCTGGCTGGCGGGGGACCTGTCTGCGGCGCAGCAGCCCTGGCTGGCGTTGCCCGCGGTGCTGCTGGGCACCCTGCTGGCGATCCTCGCGGGGCCCTCGCTCAACGTACTGGCCTCGGGCGAGCTGCGCGCACGCTCGGTCGGGCTGGACACCGAACGCTGGCGCTCGATCGTGTTTGCCGGTGCCGCGCTGCTCACGGCCGTGGCGGTGGTCAGCGGCGGGACGATCGGCTTCGTGGGGCTGGTGGGGCCGCACGCCGCGCGATTCGCGCTGCGCTCGGCCGACCACCGCTGGCTGGCACCGGCGGCAGCCCTGCTCGGCGGGAGCCTCGTGGCGATCGCGGACCTGCTGGCGCGGACGCTGGCCGAGCCGCGTCAGCTGCCGATTGGCGGGCTGCTCGCGCTGGTGGGCGCGCCCGTGTTCATCGCCCTGCTCAGGCGCGCTGCGCGGTGATGCTGCGTCGATCCTCGAGGTAGTCGCGCCCCTTTTCCATCAGTTCGGTGAAGGCGGCACGGTCGCGCGACAGGACGGCCTTGCGCAGTTTTTCCACGGCCTGCGCCAGCGCCTCGAGCGAGGCCGCGCCGTAGTCGTTGAGGCTCTGGATCTCGAAGTAGAGATCCGGACTTTCCTGGGCGACCCGGGAGGCGATGTCGAGCTGGGCATCGAACGTGGTGCTGGAGAGCTTCGCCAGCCGGGGCGCCGCCTCGCCACTCTCGGCGAGGGCGGTGAAGAACGCGATGTTCAAGGCATGCGAGAGCCCGAGCACGTAGGCGATCAGCCGGTCGTGGTCGTCCAGTGACATCACCACCTGCTCGACCATCGTCGGCGCGAACAGTTCGCGCGCGCGGGCGAGCGCGGGGGCGCAGCCGACGTCGACGAAGATGACGTGGCGGCCGGAGAGCAGTTCGGTGTCAGGGCCGAACATCGGATGCACCGAGGTGACCTGGCAGCCGTGGTGAAGCAGCGTCATCAGGCCGCCGCGCAGGGGCGACTTCAGGGAGCCGAGGTCGAAGATCACGCCCTTCGGGCGCCGCAGCGCGAGTTCGCGCAGGATGGCATCGGTGAGACTGAGCGGCGTGGCGACGACGATGAGATCGTGCGCGAGCGGATCGTCGCGGAAGTCGCCGATGTCGGCCGCGCCCGGGGGGGCGCCCGCCGGATCGCTGATATCGACCGCGAAGCCCTGCGAGCAGAGGAACTCCACGAACCACCGCCCCATCTTGCCCGAGCCGCCGATGACCAGGGCGCGCTGCCCGGAACCCTGGCCGCGGGCGGCCACGCTCGCCTGCTCCTGGGTCGCCAGCGAGCTGCGGATCAGCATGCGCATGAGGTCTTCGGCCAGGTTGGGCGAGATGCCGCGGGCGGTGGCCGCCGCGCGCGCGGACATGATGACGTCGCGTTCGCGCGCGAAGTCCCGCGTGGCATAGCCGGTGGCGCGCTTCACGCGCGCGATCTCGCGGCTCTTCTCCTGTCGCTCGGCGATCAGTTCGATCAGTTTGGAGTCGATTTCGTTGAGCCGCTGGCGCAGGTCGTCGAGTGTCGTCATCGTTCTGGACCCGTGACTTTCGGTCACGCAGGGGAGGCACCGCGCCTCCGTGAGGCGTCCTTTCTATAGACCCGGGACGCCGGCCGCAAGCGCCACGGACCGCTTCCGCCCGGCGCTGGGCGGCCGGGCCGCCAGCCGGTAACATCCACTCATGCCCATCCCCGCACAGTTCCTGCCCTCCCCCCTGCCCGCCGAGCCCCTGAGCCTGGCAGCCGTCTGGCTCCAGGAGGCGACCCGCCGGCGCGACCAGCCCAACCCCAACGCCATGGTGCTGGCCACCGCGGACTCGACCGGCCAGCCCTCGGCGCGCGTCGTGCTGTGCAAGGACATCGTGGTCGATCCGGGCTATGTGTCCTTTTACACGAACTATCTTTCCCACAAGGGCAGCGAACTCGCCGCCAACCCGCGTGCGGCGATCGTCATGCACTGGGACCATCTGCACCGGCAGGTGCGCATCGAGGGCCATGTCGTCCGCGCCCCCGAGACGGACAGCGACGAGTACTTCTCGACCCGCCCGTGGCAGCGGCGCATCGGCGCCTGGGCCAGCGCGCAGAGCCAGCCGGTCGAGTCGCGCGACGAACTGGAAGCCGCGGTGGTCGCGGTGGCGCACCGCTTCGGCACGCCGGTGCCCGGACCCGAAGACCGCAGCTCGGACGTGGAATTCCGGATCCCGCGACCCGACCACTGGGGTGGCTACCGCGTCTACGCGACGGCGGTCGAACTCTGGGTCGAGGGCGAGTCGAGGATCCACGACCGCGCCCGCTGGACCCGCACTCTCGCGCCTGGCGCCCACGGCGTCCCCGGCGCCCCGCAGCCCTGGTCGGTCGCGCGCCTGCAGCCCTGAGTGGGGCCGCGCCGGGAGCCGCGCTTGGGCGGTGATCTTCCCCTGCAGGCCCGGGCGCTCGCGCTCCGGGCGGGCGGTCGAGTGCTGCTCGAAGGACTGGATCTCGCGGTCGCACCGGGCGACTTCGTCGCGGTGCTGGGCCGCAACGGCGCCGGCAAGACGCTGCTGCTGCACACTCTGGCCGGGCTGCGCGCTCCGGACGGCGGCGAGGTTCACCTGCAGGGCACGTCGCTCGGAGCCTCGAGCCGGCGGGAGATCGCCCGGCGGGTGGCGCTGCTCCCCCAGGATCTGGAGCCGGTCACCGACACCTCTGCGCTGGACGCGGTGCTGGTGGGCCGCTACGCGCACCGCTCGGCCTGGCGGGCAGGCGACGCTGCAGACCTGCAGATTGCGCGCGCGGCGCTGCAGCGCGCGGGCGCACTCGAGCTGGCGGAACGCGAATTCGCCACGCTGTCAGGCGGCGAGCAGCGGCGCGTCGCGGCCGCAGCCGTGCTGGCGCAGGAAACCCCGCTGGTGCTGCTGGACGAACCGACCAACCACCTCGATCCGCATCATGCGGTAGGGCTGCTCGCCCTGTTCGCTGCGCATTGCGCCGCGGGTGGCAGCGTGGTGACGACCCTGCACGATGCGACGCTCGCCGCGCGCCACGCCAGCCATGTGCTGATGCTGCACGGGGACGGGCGCTGGCAGCACGGGACGGCCGCCGAGATGCTCACGGCGGACGCGCTCTCGGCCCTGTATCTCACGCCGATGGTCGAGCACCGCAGCGGCGGGCGGCGCATTTTCACCGCGCTCTAGGCGCCGGGTGCGTCAGGAGATCGCGGCGAGCACAGAATCGTGCAGCGGGCCGTTGGTGGCCAGCACGCTGGTGGTCTCGAGGTCCACCGCACCGCCGTCGATGTCGGTGAAACGCCCGCCCGCCTCTTCCACGATCACCGTCAGCGCGGCGATGTCGAGGATGTTGACGTCGGACTCGATCACCGCGTCCAGCGCTCCGCGCGCCAGCAGGTGGTAGTGCACGAAATCGCCATAGCCGCGGATGCGGTTCACCCGCGTGACCAGTTCGCCGAAGCGCGCCCAGCGCGGGCCGGCGGCCAGGGTCTTGAGATTGCCGGTCGAGACGATCGCGGCGCCGATGTCCGCGACGGCACTCACCCGGATGCGCTGCCCGCCGAGGAAGGCGCCGGTGCCGCGCTCCGCCCAGGCCAGTTCGCCGTACGCGGGCGCCGAGGACACGCCGAGCACCATGCGGCCACCGCGCATGAGCGCGATCTGGGTCGAGAAGAACGGGCACTCGCGGACGAAGGACTTGGTGCCGTCGATCGGGTCGACCAGCCACACGGACTCGGCCCCCATGCCGTGCTGGCCGGTTTCCTCGCCGTAGAAGCCGTAGCCGGGAAAGCGGCTGGAGAGCACCTCGTGGATCGCCTGCTCGGCGCGCACGTCGGCTTCGGTGACGGGCGACTTGTCGGCCTTGGTCGTGACGGCGAGGTTGCGCTGGTACAGCGAGCGGATGACTTCGGCGGCGGCGGTGGCGGCGTCGAGCGCGGCCTGCAGTTCGGCGGAATGCACGGTGCGATGGTTTCCCGGGATCTGGTCGAGGCGAGGCAGACTGCTGGCCACCCGCGCGGCTGTCAACAGCAGCCGGACGCGATCGGCCGTGCAGAGGCCCGCCCCGCCGCGGTATCTTTCACGCCCTACCGTTCCTCACGCACGGACGCAGCACCATGGGTAACCGCCTCAGCAAGATCTACACCCGCACCGGCGACTTCGGCACGACGGGCCTGGGTGACGGTGCCCGGGTGCGCAAGGACGACGCGCGCGTCGAGGCCTACGGCACCGTCGACGAGGCCAACAGCACGATCGGCGTGGTGCTGGCGGTGCCCGGCCTGCCGGAAGCCGTGTCGCGCTGCCTCACGGAAGTACAGCATGACCTGTTCGACCTGGGCGGCGAGCTGTGCATCCCGGGCATGCAGCTGATCAAGGCCGAACATGTGGATCGCCTGGAAGTGACCCTGGACGCCTTCAACGACCCGCTGCCGCCGCTGAAGGATTTCATCCTCCCCGGCGGCGGGCCCGCCGCGGCCGCCTGCCACGTCGCGCGCACGGTGGTGCGACGCGCCGAGCGCCGGGTGTGGTCGCTGTCGGCGGTGGCCGAGGACGTCAGCCCCGAACCCGCCCGCTACCTGAACCGGCTCTCGGACCTCCTGTTCGTGCTCGCGCGCGTGCTGGCCCGCCACGAGAACGGGGCTGAAGTGCTCTGGAGGCACGACCGGGGGCGCTGAGCGCCCCACCCGCTCAGGCGCGTGCGAGGACCCGTTCGTCCACTTCGCTGCGGATCTGCGTGCCGATGAGGAGCGCCAGGAACACCGCTGCAGCCTGCACGCTGAACGCCACCTGGTAGTTGCCGTAGGCGTCGAACAGCCGCCCGGTGATCCAGCTGCCGAAGCCCACGCCAAAGGACTCGAGCAGGCTGATCGTGCCGTTGATGCGGCCGATTTCGCGCAGGCCGAAGTTGTTCACGGCGAGCATGTTGTACAGCGTGAACAGACCGCCCCAGCCCAGCCCGATGACGAGCGCCGAGGCGACGACCCACTCGCGCTGCATGGTGGCCAGCCCGATGACGCCGCACAGCATGATGACCAGGCAGCCCATGAACACCTTGTGCCGGTCGATGCGGTCGGCGAGCGCGCCGTTGAGCAGTTTGGCGGCCATGGCCACGAGACTGAAGAAGAACAGCACCCGGCCCGCATCGCGCAGCGCGTAGTCGAAGCTCTTGCTGAGGTGCAGCACGAGGTGCTGCACGAAGCCGAAGATCGCGTAATAGGTCAGGAAGCCCGACACGCCGATCGCCCAGAAAGTCCGGGTGCGGATCGCCTGGCTGAAAGTCAGGCCGTGCTGTTTCAGGTCGGCGATGGCATCGCTCTGTCCCAGCGCCACCGTGCCCGCGTGCCGGGGCGTGCCCTTGATCACCAGCAGCACCAGCACGAACAGCACGATGGGCATGAACGCGTTGTAGACATAGGCCTGGCGCCAGCCATAGGCCTCGATCAGGTAGGGATTGAGCAAAGGCAGGATCGCGCTGCCCATGCTGGTGCCGACCAGCGCGATGCCGATCGCGAGGCCGCGGTGCCGCACGAACCAGCTCGACACGAGGTAGATCACGACCATCGAGCCGGCGGTCGACAGGGCCATCGAGAACAGCAGGTGGATCATGTACACCTGCTTCAGCGCGACGCCCATCCAGTACTGGCTGTACAGCCACAGGCCCAGCGCCGCGGCGACCGCCGCGATCACGCCGGCTGCCGCCCAGCTCAGGCCGCGGAACATCTCGCGCAGCGCCAGCGAGAAAATGCCGCTGAGCGCCACGATGGTCAGGACCGCGATCGCCTCGAGCAGCGGCACAGGGGAACCGTTCGCGATCACGCTGTAGCCGAAATAGCCGAGCGTCAGCAGGCCCGTGCCCAGCATCAGCAGGTACTTGGGATTCAGCCGGTCGATCAGGATGCCGACGAAGGGCGAGATCAGCGCCGTGGTCCAGAAATTGATGGCGTCGCGGAACTTGAAGTCCCCGCGCGCCCAGCCGAACTCGTCGAGCAGCGACGGATCGAAGATCGTGATGCCGGTGGCCGTCATGCCGTTCGACAGGAACAGCGCGAACATGCCGGTCAGGGCGACGATCCAGGGATAGAAGCGCGGCGCTTCCCGCGACGGAACCTTGTCATTCATTGTTGTTTTTCTCCGGGTCGGTTCGGCAGAAGGTCTCGCAGCCGCTGCCATTCGAATGATAGGCCTGGGTCGGTCTTCCGACCCGGCGCGATGTCGCTGTGCCCCACGAGGCGGTCGGGGGACAGCGTCGGATACGCCGCCAGCAGCGCGACCAGCAACCCGCCAAGGCTCGCGTACTGGGCCGCGGCGTAGGGAGTCGTGTCGGTGCCCTCGAGCTCGATGCCGACCGAGAAGTCGTTGCAGGCGGGCCGGCCGCGGAATTCGGAGACCCCGGCATGCCAGGCCCGCTCATGGAAGGGGACGTACTGGCTGACACTGCCGTCGCGCCGGACCAGCGCATGCGCGGAGACCCGCAGGCCGGCGATCGCGACGAACCCGGGGTGCGCCTCGGCGGGCAGGTCACCGCAGAACAGCCGGTCGATCCAGGGCCCGCCGAACTCGCCGGGCGGCAGGCTGATGCCGTGCACCACGAGGAGTTCGGGTGCCTGCCCGGCGGGACGCGGATCCCGGTGCGGGCTGAGCACCTGCCGGCCGCCGCGCAGCAGGCCGGTGGCGAGGTCGATCGCGAATGCGGGACTGGGGTGCATCGCCGCCGATCATGCCAAAACCGGCGACCCGGCGCTGCGCCATGCAAGAATGCGCGCATGAGCGACCCGTCGAACCTGGAACTTCGCGACCGCGACCTCGCGCACGTCTGGCACCCCTGCACCCAGATGAAGGACCACGAGCGCGACATGCCGCTGATCCCGATGCGCCGGGGCCGTGGCGCCTGGCTCGAGGACCACGATGGCGCGCGTTACCTGGACGCGATCAGCTCCTGGTGGGTCAATCTCTTCGGGCACGCCAACCCGCGGATCAATGCCGCGGTCGCCGCCCAGTTGGAGAACCTGCCGCACGTCATGTTCGCGGGCTTCACCCACGAGCCCGCCATACGGCTGGCCGAGGAACTCACGGCGCTTGCGCCACCGGGGCTGACGCGCTGTTTCTTTGCGGACAGCGGGTCGGCCGCGATCGAGATCGCGGTCAAGATGAGCTTCCACTACTGGCAGAACCGGGGCGCGCCGCGCAAGACGCGCTTCGTGACGCTGGCGAACAGCTACCACGGCGAGACCCTGGGCGCGCTCGCGGTGGGCAGCGTCGAGCTGTACAAGGCGATCTACCGGCCCCTGCTGATGGACGTGATCACCGTACCCTCGCCGGACGCCTACACGCGCGAGCCGGGCGAATCCCCCGCCGACTGCGCGCGCCGGCGTTTCGCGGCGATCGAAACCGTCCTCGCCACGCAGGGCGACGAGATCGCCGCGATCATCGTCGAGCCGCTGGTGCAGTGCGCGGGCGCCATGCGCATGCACGACCCGCTGTTCCTGTCGCTGCTGCGCGCAGCCTGCACCCGCCATGGCGTGCACCTGATCGCCGACGAGATCGCGGTCGGCTTCGGCCGCACCGGCACGCTGTTCGCCTGCGAGCAGGCCGCGATCAGCCCCGATTTCCTGTGCCTCTCGAAGGGCCTCACTGCGGGCTACATGCCCATGTCGGTCGTGCTGGCCGGGGACGAGGTCTACGACGCGTTCTATGACGAGTACTCCAGGCTCAACGCCTTCCTCCACTCGCACAGCTACTCGGGCAACCCGCTGGGCTGCGCAGCCGCGCTCGCGTCGCTCGCGATCTTCCGCGAGGACGACGTGCTGGCCCGCAACGCGGCGCTGGCGGCGCACCTGGGCGCGGCGGCACAGCGCGCGTTCGGGCTGCACCCGAACGTGGCGGAGATACGGCAGTGCGGGATGATCCTCGCGGTGGAGTTCGTGCGCGATCGCGCGACGCGCGAACCCTTCCCCTGGCGTGAGCGGCGTCATCTGGCGATCCACCGTCACGGCCTGTCGCGCGGCGTGCTGCTGCGGCCGCTGGGCAACGTGATCTATTTCATGCCGCCCTATGTCGTCACGCCGGCGGAACTGGACCTGATGGTCGAGGTGGCGCGCGAAGGCCTGGACCTCGCCGTCCGCGAACCATGAGGGACGTGCGGGTCTTCGTCCCGGGGCCGCTGGCCGCCGGCAGCGTGATCACCCTGCCGGACCAGGCGGCCGAGCATGTCGTACGCGTGCTGCGCCTGCGGGCGGGCGCAGCGCTCAGCGTGTTCGACGGCAGCGGGGGTGAACACGCGGCGGAAATCACCGAGGTGGGTCGCCGCGCGGTCAACGCGCGGGTCGGCGCGCACCACGCCATCGAGCGCGAATCGCCGCTGCAGGCGACGCTGGTGCAGGGGCTCGCACGCGGCGAAAAGATGGACTGGATCGTGCAGAAGGCCACGGAACTGGGCGTGGCGCGGATCGTGCCGGTCACCACGGAGCGCAGCGTCGTGCAACTGGAAGGCGGCCGGGCCGACAAGCGCGTCGCGCACTGGCGGGCGGTGGCCATCGCCGCCTGCGAGCAGTGCGGCCGCAACCGGGTGCCCGTGATCGACGCACCGGTGGCGCTCGCCGAAGCCGCCGCCCTGGCGGGCGCGGGTCCGCGATGGATGATGGCACCCGGCGCAGCACGGTCGCTCTACGACCACGCCGCCGGGCTCGCCGCCCTGCCGCCGCCGCACCAGCCGTGGCTGCTGGTGGGTCCCGAAGGTGGACTGACGGAGGCGGAAGCCGCGCTCGCCGCCCGCGGCGGGTTCGTGCCGGTGTCACTCGGGCCGCGCGTGCTGCGCACCGAAACAGCGGGAGTGGCCGCGCTGTCGCTGCTGCAGGCGCTGGCCGGGGATCTCGGCCGCTGAGGCGCTGCGGAGCGCCCGGGGGCCAGGCCCCGACGCTGGTCTCCTGCGCGACCTGCGGAAAGCCCTGGGAGACGATCCGGCTGCGCCCACTCCACTGCACGGTGCCCAGGTGCCAGGCCGGAACAGTCCCGGATACGCCCCCCAACGACCGTCCCCACATCGTCATCGTCGGTGCGGTCGCACGCAGTTCTGGAACCCCACCTGCACCTCATCGAAGCCTCACCGCGCATCCTGCCGGCGCTGCCCGAGCGGATCCCGATCGCCGTACGCCGCTAACCGGTGCGACGCACGGAGTGCAAAGCCGTTTTCTTTCGCATGGCATCGGGGAGTGCGGCCCTCTGCCAGGATAACGGACGGTCAAATGACTTTCGGCAGGGTGCTCAGCGCCGAGCGGGCGCCGCGGCCGGCACCAAAGCCTGTAAAAGGTCGTCGATCGCGTAGAAATGGAAGGTCCGATCGTCGGACATCGCAACCAGCAACCCGCCGGGAAACCCAGGAAGATCGCCGGTGACGAGGTCGATGCCATCGGTCTGGCGGGCTGCGAACGCCACATGACCGATGAAGCGCGGCTCTTCAGGGCTGCCGGGCGATCCTGCGAGGTCGAACACCCGCAGCGTACCGGCCTGCTGGTCCGACACCCAGAGCCAGGTCCGCCCTGCGGCATCCCGCATCACCGCGCTGCCCTCGTGGTCGCGCGCGAAACCCGTGAGCCCGAAGGCCGCGAGTTCGTCATCTGCATCCTCCGCCGCCGGATCGACGCGGTACTTACGCAGACCGAAAGTCTCGTCGCTCGCGAACAGGTGCCCGCCCTTCGCATCGACCGACAGCGCCTCGATCTCCTTGCGACCGCTCCACTCGCCGAACGCACGCACGAACAGCCCGCTCAGGCGACCCGCGCCGTCGTCGACCAACCGGTACTGGTGGAGATAGCCCTGCCTGGGCGCATGACGGTCCGAGCGGCTCACGGCGACGAGCAGCGCACCGTCCACCGGCCGCACCCAAACCGCGACACCCATGACATCACGGGCGCGCTCGCCCTCGAACACCGGGATGCCCCCGCCATCGACCGGCTGCATGCCGGGGAGCGCGTAGACGCGCAAGCGGTTGGCAAAACGCTCGGCGACGATGGCGACATCCACCGGCTTCCCACCCAGCATCACGCCGCGGGCGATGTCGACATTGTTGGGGCGCAGCAGGCCGCGCACCACCCGCTCCTGCTTTATCCGGCCATCGAGACCGAAAACATAGAGTGCGCCGTCGATATCCTTGTCGGTGCCGACGATCAGCGTGCGCGCAGGATCGGCCGGATCGACCCATATGGCCGGGTCATCGGTGTCGTAACGGACCGGCTCGCTGACCACCCGCGGCTGCACCGGTGCTCGCAGCGCCGAGGACTGGGCGGCAGCCGCCGCTGCCCCCGTGGCCATCGACACGGCGAGCAGGGCCAGAGAAGCAGCGGTCATCCGGCGATGGCTATTCATTGTTCCGAGCTTACAATTTCAGGCGCGCACCCACGAACACGCTGTAACCGAACTGCTCGTACTCGTAGACCCGGCTCGGCCGACCGTAGTAGCGGATGCCCTTGGAGTTGGTCAGGTTCTTGGCCTCGACGAAGCCCTCGAACATCTTGCTGAACTGGTAGCTGGCGGTGAAATCGATCTGGTCGCGGCCCGCGACATAGAGATCGAGCGCGCCGTCTTCCGCGTTGATCTCGTCGAGGTAATCGCTGCGGTCGGTGAAGCTCAGCCGCAGGCTGACCGGACCCTTTTCGTAGAACAGCGCGAAGTTCGACACCGTCTCGGACTGCCCGGGCAACGGGAAGCTCTTCCGACCGCCGTAGCTGCGGCCGACATCGATGGCGGCATCGACAAAGGTGAAGTTCGCGAACACGCCGAAACCCGACAGCCAACCCGGCAGCTGCGTGAACTGCTGCTGCCAGGCGAGTTCGACGCCGTACAGCTCACCGTCCGCGTTCTCCGGCGTGATGATCGCCGCCGGCGCACCCAAGTAGGTCCCCGTGCTGCGCAGCGTGTAGTTGTAGTCGGAGAGGTCCTTGTAGAAACCGCTGGCAGACAATAGGCCGATCGGCTCGAAGTAGTACTCGAGCGACGCATCGAGGTTGTTCGACAGCGTCGGCTTGAGGTCCGGATTGCCCTGCTCGACGACAAGCAGCGTGCCTTCCTGCGACTCGACGGCGCGCGGGACGATGTCCGTGAAGTCAGGGCGCATCATGCCGCGGGTGACAGCGGCACGGGCGATCAGCGCATCGGTGACCTCATAGCGAAGCGTGAGGCCGGGAAAGACATCGGTGTAGGTTCGCTCGTCGGTACGGGTGCTGAGGGTGCCCGTCACTTGGTTGAACACCGGGGCGGACCCTTCGGTCTCGGTGCGCTCGGCGCGCAACCCCGCCACCAGGCTCAAGCGGCCGAAGTCGAGGTCGGCCATGGCGTAGCCGGCCAGCACGG
>CAJACZ010000254.1 GCA_903938365.1 uncultured Pseudomonadota bacterium
CCCGGGAAACAGGAGAGCACCATGAGATCAGGAAGGACGATCGGCCTTGTGCCGCTGCTGGTTTGCGTTGCGGCACCTGTCGGCGCGCAGGCACCTGACGGGGAAGCCGAGGAATCACGGCTGCAGGAAATCGTCGTGACAGCGGAACGCCGCAGTGCGAACCTGCAGGACGTGCCGATCGCGGTCAGCGCGTTTACGGCCGAGGATCTGGATCGACGGCAGATCACTTCGCTGGTCGACATCGCCAAGGATGTGCCCAACCTCATCGGCCACAACAACGTGGGTCTCAACACGGCGACCGTGGTGTACCTGCGCGGCATCGGTTCGACGCAGTCCTTCGCGACCGTCGATACCACCGTGGGTTTCTATGTCGATGACGTCTACATTGCGCGTCAGAATGCCAACAACTTTGGCTTGTTCGACGTGGAGCGGATCGAGGTCCTCCGCGGTCCGCAGGGCACCCTTTACGGGCGCAACACCTCCGGCGGCGCGATAAAGATCGTCACCCAGCGACCCACGGAAGAGTTCGCCGTAAAGGGGCAGGCGAGCGTCGGGGACTATGGGTTCTACGAGGTGCGTGGCTCGCTGAACTTGCCGGTAGGCGAAACCGTCGCCTTGCGGCTCAACGCAGTCACGCAGCAGCAGGAGGACGGATTCGCCCGGAACGTCACGCTCGGTGGACGGGTCAATGACCGTTCAATCGAGGGCGTGCGAGCCGCGCTGCGCTGGCAGCCCAACGAGGCCTGGGACATCAACGTGTCGCTGGACTGGATAGACGATGACGCCTTCGGCATCGTGCCCTCCGACGTTTCCGGGCGGGCTCGGCCGCGTCGTTCCACCCTCTATGAAGTGACGAGTGGTATCGAGAACTATAACTTCACCACCAGCAAGGGCGCGACGGTTCGGGTTGATTGGGAAGGCGCTTCTTTCGATGTCTCGTCCATCAGTTCATATCGTGAACTCGTGCAGGACTATGTTCTCGATCTCTCCGATCAGCCGCGGCCGATCTACTCGATCGACAACCTCGGAGAACATGAACAGTTCACCCAGGAACTTCAGATGAAGGGTGGTGGCACGGTCGGTGGACGTGAGGTCGAGTGGATCACGGGCGCGTTTTTCATGAAGGAGTGGAACACCACCCTGATTGGCGACACGATTACCTTCCAGTTGCCAAACGGCGCGCGCATCCCGGCCGGCCGCCAGGTCAAGACGGTCGACAACGACGTGGACTCCTACGCGGCGTTCGGTCAGGCGACGGTCAAGCTGTCGGACCGCCTCGCGCTGACGGGTGGGTTACGCTGGACCCGCGACCGCAAGGATGTCGCGGTCGTGCAGCGCAACGGCGCCGGAGTGGTTACCTACACGACCGCAACGCTGGTCTCGCTCGGCACTCCGGTGGAGCAGACCTTTGAGGAGGTCACGCCCAAGCTGGCGTTGGATTTCCAGCTCAACGAGGATGCCTTGCTGTACGCGTCGTTCACCCGCGGCTTCAAATCCGGCGGCTGGAATTCACGGGTGACCTCCGCGGCGCAGTTCTACGCGGTGGCGCCCGAGTTCGTCGATGCCTACGAGCTTGGAGCGAAGACCGAGTGGCTGGACCGCCGGTTGCGAATCAACGGCGCGGCCTTCTACTCGGACGTCAGCGACCTCGTCATTGGAGCGATTGGTACCGCCCCGGGCGGCGCCTTCGCGACCCTGAGCGCGGATGCGGCCATCTACGGCGTCGAGATCGAGATGTCGGCTGCGGCGACGGAGCGCCTTGACCTGTTCGCGACCGTCGGTCTGATGGAGGGCGAGTACAAGAACCTCGGCGCTGATCCACAGGGGTTCCGCGGCCGCACGTTGCCACGGCTCCCTGGAGAGACGATCAAGATCGGCGCGGAGTACGCACTGCCGGTGGGGCAGGCCGGTGAGGTCCGGTTAGGCGCCGACTACTCCTTCACTGCGAACTACTTCACCAGTTCCGCGCCGGATGCGATTACCCAGACGGGCGACGTTGGCCTGGTCAACGCGTACCTCCGGTTCGACTCCGCCGGCGGCGGCTGGTTCGTCCAGGCCGGGTGCCGCAACTGCGCGGACAAGGAATGGTTCCACTCCATGCTGAACTTCCCGGTTCTCGGGCCGGGCGTCGGGTTTGCGGCGGCCTATCCCTCAGACCCGCGGACCTGGCGCGTCACGGTGGGTGCGCGGCTCTAGCCGCGCACCCCGCTCACAGTCGGCAGCGTCATCCGCGCACGGCCTTGTGGTACGGTAAAAAGCCGTATGGCGTGATCCTGAACCGGAGGCTCCCGCCCATGGAAAGTGCAACGCGATTCGACCTCAAACTCGACCGGGACGAGAAGGACCTGTTTGCCGAAGCGGCAGCCCTGATGGGTACCACGATGGCAGGGTTCGTCCGAACGGCCGCGAAAGAGAAGGCGCGGGCGCTGATCGAGCAGGAGCGGCGCATCAACCTGTCGAACCGGGATTTCGCGGCCGTGACGGCGGCGGTCGAGCGTGCGTTCGAGCCGAATGAAGCGCTGCGAGGCGCGATCGAATCCGCGCGCAACGACTCTCTGCGCAAGTTCGCGAGCCAGCACCGGCGGCGCGGCGTTTCGCAGACCTATGTGCTCGTCGTCGACGCAAAGGATGAAACCGCCGTGGAGTTCTACCGGCGCTACGGCTTCACGGCCTGCCGCGACGCCCCGCGGACGTTGTATCTGGCGCTTTGAGGGTGTCGCGTGGGAAGCGGGCTCAGTCCGGCAACGGCACCGTCACCGGGTCGTAGGTGAAGATGCCGAGGGTGTCTTCGTTCTTGACCGTGGCGTTGCTGAGCTTCTCCGGGTTTGCGCCCGAGAGCCGCTCG
>CAJACZ010000255.1 GCA_903938365.1 uncultured Pseudomonadota bacterium
GACATATACGCGCGAACCGTCCGGACTCATCGTGATGCCGGCCGCGGACTTCAGCCCGCCGGCGGCGACGCGTGCGCTCTGCCCGTCGTGGTAGACGACGGCGGACAGGCCGCGCCGGAACAGCAGTTCCGAGAGACGCGCGAGCGGGTTCGTGGCTCCCGAGTCGTTGGCCACGTAGAACTGGTTCGGGCCGACCGCCAGGATGGCGTTCGGCGCGAGGAACAGCGGGTCGCGCAGGGTGGCGACCGGGGTGAAATCGCTGCCGGGCGTCTGTTCGAGGATCTCGATCGTGTGACCGTTGCCCGGTGGGTGGCTGATCACGAACAGGCGCTGCGAGCCGTCTCCGGTCCGGTACAGCGACATGCCGTGGGGCCTGAAGGCCGCTGGGTCGCGCGCGAGCGCAGGCTGCAGCCGTGGCTCGGGTGCGTTGAGGTCCAGCTGCATGACGGTGCCGAGTACCGGCTTGCCCTCGACCTGTCCGCGACGGTCCAGGTAGGAGAGATAGGCGATGCCGCGCGCCCGGTCGATCTGGATGTCCTCGGCGCTCGCCTGCATCGGGAGCGGAGAGCAGGAGCCGTTGAAGTGCGGCTCGAGCGTGCGGAACTGGCCGCCGTGCCGCAGGAAGTCGTACACGATCGCACCCAGCACGATGCCGATCACGAGCAGACCCCAGGCGATGCGTTTCAGCCAGTTCTTCAATGTGTACCCCTTTGCGCCGGGATTGTAGCCCGATAGCCCGGGCAACTACCTATGGACGACGCACGCCGCGCGCGCGAGCGTTGTCGGCAGCGATACAGCCGCCCGGTGCGGCGCCCGAGGAGAGTGGAACATGCGAGGAGCGATCATTGCGGCCATGGCAGTCGTGGCGGTGCCGTGGCCGGGCGCGTCGCTGCAGCCCGGAGCGGCGCAGTGAGCGCGGCCGAGCTGCCGCAGCTGCTGCGTCGCCTGCACGCCGAGCTTCAGCACACCGCGTCGCTCGACGCCGAGTCGCGGGACCTGCTGAACCTGCTGGCCCGCGACCTCGCGAAGTTCGAGACCCAGGGTTCGACGACGCGCGAGCTCGCGGTGCGCTTCGAGGCGGATCACCCGGCCATGGCATCGACGCTGCGCCAGATCGCCGACCTGCTGGGCAAGGCAGGGATCTGAGCGCTGCCGCCGGGGATGCAGGGCGATCCGGACATGCGATCATGCGGCCATGAGCGCTTCATCCCCGTGCCCCCGATGCCAGTCCACCCTCACCTACGACGATGGCCAGCAGTTCGTCTGCCCCGAGTGCGGCCATGAATGGAGCCGGGAGGCGGCGCTGGTGCCCGCCGATGCACCCCTCGCGATCAAGGATTCGGTCGGCAACCTGCTCGCGGATGGCGACTCGGTGACCGTGATCAAGGACCTGAAGGTCAAGGGTTCCTCGTCGGTGGTGAAGGTCGGTACCAAGGTCCGCAACATCCGCCTGATCGATGCCGAGGACGGTCACGACATCGACTGCAGGGTCGATGGCATCGGTGCCATGCGGCTGAAGTCGGTCTTCGTGAGGAAAGCCTGATGGACGCGCCGGACAGCGCTGCGTCACGTCTGGCGGCGGCGGCGGCGCTGCTGGAGGCTTCCGGGGATTACCGCGTGCTGCGGCGTTTCCTGCCGCACGACGAATTCGCCCCGGTGCCGCCGGGCGTGACGCCGCGGCGTGCGCTCGTCATCGACACCGAGACGACGGGAGCGGATCCGCGCAGCGACCAGCTCATCGAGCTTGCGCTGCTGGCCTTCGACTTCGATCCGCAGAGCGGCGCAATCTACGGCGTCACCGGGGTCTATGACGGCTTCGACGATCCGGGCCGGCCGATTCCCGCCGAGGCGATGGCGATCCACGGCATCACGGACGAGATGGTCGCGGGCCAGGCGCTCGACGAGGCCCGCATCGAGGCCATGCTCGAGGGCGCCGAGTGGGTGATCGCGCACAACGCCGCATTCGATCGCCCCATCCTCGAGCGGCGCATGCCGCAGTTCCGTGCGCTGCGCTGGGCCTGCTCCAACGTCGACGTGCCCTGGGCCGCCGAGGGCTTTTCGGGTTCCAAGCTGCAGTACCTCGCCACGCAGCAAGGTTTCTTTTTCGAGGGGCATCGCAGCGAAATCGACTGTCGGGCGCTGCTCGAGGTGCTGAGCCGGCCGCTGCTGAAGTCGGGCACGGCGCCGCTGGGCGTGCTGCTGCGCACTGCGGCGCAGCCGCGCCTGCGGTTCTGGGCCACGGGATCGCCGTTCGAGAGCAAGGATCTGTTGAAGGCGCGTCGCTATCGC
>CAJACZ010000256.1 GCA_903938365.1 uncultured Pseudomonadota bacterium
CAGCGTATCCATCACGCCGACCGCCTCCGCACACAGGGCCGCCGTCGCGCGGTCGAGCAGCCGCTCGATCAGCGGCCAGGCCTGTCCCGGCACGCCCAGGGAGTCGTCGCGCGACACCCGTACACCGTCGAGCGCAAGGTCTGCGGCGGGCAGTCCATCGAGCGTCACGTAGCGACGCAGGGCGACGCCCTCGGCCCCGCGCGGCACCCTGAACAGCGCCGCGCCCGCGGCGGATCCCTGCACCTGCAGCGCCGCCGACACCAGCAGCCAATCGGCGGAACCGCCGTGCAGGACGACGGACTTGTGTCCGGTCAGCAGGAAGCCATCGCCGTCGGGCACGGCACGCGTGGCGATCGCGTCGAAGTCGTAGCGCATGGCGGGCTCGTCGTGGGCGAACGCCAGCAGGGTTTCGCCGCCGAGGACCCCCTCGAGCAGGGCCTGCTGCGCAGCGTTGCCGCCGAGTTCGAGGGCACCGGCGCCCAGCACCACGGTGCCGAGCCAGGGCTCGACCACCAGCCCCCGGCCACAGGCTTCCGCGAGGATCAGCGTACCCACGCCAGCCGCCCCGAAACCGCCGAGCGAGGTCGGCAGCGCCGCACCGAGCACGCCCAGTCCGGCCATGTCCGCCCAGGTGGCGCGGCTGAAACCCTCCGCCTCCGCCATGCGCGCTCGCCGGGCGTCAAATGAATACTCCCTCTCGAAGTAGCGGCGCACCGTGTCGCGCAGCAGGGTCTCGTCGGGACCGAAGCTCAGTTCCATGAGGTTCTCCGCGGCCGCTCAGCTGAAGACCAGCTGGGCGATGATGTTGCGCTGGATCTCGTTCGAGCCCCCGAAGATCGAGAGCTTGCGCAGGTTCAGGTAGCGCGCCAGCAGCGCGGGCGCCGCCTCCCGGACCATGTCCCCGGCGGCTTCACCCGGCACCTGCGCTGCACGGGCCTGGGCGAGCGGGCCGGCGACCTCCATCTGCAGTTCGCTGATCGCCTGCATGAGTTCGGTACCGCGCAGCTTGAGCAGCGAGACCTCCCAGCCCGGGCCCTGCGCCGCCGGCGCCGAGAGCAGACGGAGGCTGGTGGTGTCCAGCGCCAGCAGTTCGACCTCGAGCCGCGCCGCGCGATCCCGGAACACCGCGTCCTCGCTGAGGGGACGGCCACGATGCCGCGCGCTGGCGGCAAGTTCCCAGAGGTAGGCGATCTCGCGCTTGGCGATGCCGATGCCGGCGATGCCCGTGCGTTCGTGCCCCAGCAGCTGCTTCGCGTAGGTCCAGCCGCGGCCTTCCTCGCCAATGCGGTTGGCCACCGGCACCTCGACATCCTTGAACCAGACCTCGTTGACCTCCGGCTCGCCGTCCAGCAGCACGATCGGGCGCACCTCGATACCCGGGGTGTCCATGTCGATGAGCAGGAAGCTGATGCCCTCCTGCTTCTTGCCGGTGACCTCGGTGCGGACCAGGCAGAACATGCGGTTGGCGTGCTGGCCGAGCGTGGTCCAGGTCTTCTGGCCATTGACCACGTAGACCTCGCCGCGGCGCTCTGCGCGGGTGCGCAGCGAGGCGAGATCCGAACCGGCGTCGGGCTCGGAATAGCCCTGGCACCACCAGTCGTCCGAGGCGAGGATGCGCGGCAGGTAGAACTGCTGCTGCGCCGGACTGCCGAATTTCATCAGCACCGGGGCGAGCAGGTCGCGGCCGAACGAGATCACCAGGGGCGCGGCGGCCGCGTGGTATTCCTCGTCGTAGATGTACTGCTGCAGCGGGCTCCAGCCCGTGCCGCCATGTGCCACGGGCCATCCCGGCGCGAACCAGCCCTTCTGGAAGAGAAGCTTCTGCCAGCGGACACTTTCCTCGGCGGTCACGGGCAGGTGGCGCCTGACTCGGCTCGCGAGCTCCGGGTCCAGATGATCGCGGAAGAACGCGCGCACCTCCTCGCGGAACGCCAGGTCCGCGGCCGTGAAATCAAACAGCATGTGTTGTCCTCCGTGAACCGAAGTCGCGCCGCTTCATCGTGGCGCCCGTGCCGCGCCGAGCGCCTCGCGGGCATGCAGCGTATCCAGGTATTCCTTGACCAACCGGATCTTGCCGTCCGCGATCACGAACAGGAAGTGATAGCTGTTGTGGTATTCGCGGCCGTTGACCAGCGTGCCGCGGCTCTCGGCCTCCAGCGCGACCCGATCCTGCTCCGCGGTGATCGCGCCGGTCGTGATCTCCAGCCCATGGGGCAGCAGCTTGAGGTTGCCCGCCAGCCGGCGCTGCACGGTGGCCTTGTCGACACTGCCCGCCGCCGGGAATTCCTCGGGGTGCCCCGGCAGCCACCAGGTGCAGTCCTCCGCGAGCAGGTCGAGCGCGGCATCGTAGCGCGCCGCCGAGTAATGCCCGAGGAACTCGAGCACCAGCCGCTTGTTGTCTTCAGTGCTCATGAAAGTCCCCCGCACAGCTCACCGCTTTCGATGAGGGTCCGCGCGCGCGCGGCGTTCGGTCCGGCCAGCGCACCCCAGATTTCCGCAAGATCGCTGACATGCTGGCCGCGCCGCGCCCTTGCGCCGATCCCGTAGTTCGCCGCCGAATAGCGGAACAGCTGGAACACGATCATGAAATCCAGCTCCGGCAGCGCATCAAGGCCGCGCTCGTCGCAGTACCAGTCGATGAGCTGCCGCGCCGGCGGGATCCCGAATGCCCCGGGCGGCGTGGTCATGAAATCACCGCAGGGCGTCGGCGGCAGGTACCACGGGAGCACCAGCAGCGCGGCGTCGGCGATGGGATCGCCCAGCGTGGAGACCTCCCAGTCCAGCACCGCGGCGATTCGCGGGCTTGCAGGGTCGATCACACAGTTGCCGATCCGCACGTCGCCATGCACCAGCGCCACCGGGTGATCGTCGACCACATGACGATCGACGTGGCGCTCGAGCCAGTCGATCAGCCACTCGAGCTCGGGCAGCGGCGGCTCGTTCCAGGCGCGGTATCCCTGGGTGAGCACCCGCAGCTGACGCCGCACGTAGCCCGCACCCTTGCCGTAGTCCGCCAGCCCCCGCGCCCGCCAGTCCAGCGAATGCAGGCGGGCGAAGGTCCGCACGTAATCCTCGTAGATGACGGGACGCTGCTCGCGCGGGATACCGGGCAGCCGCGCGTCGTCGATGATTCGACCTGCGACGAAATCCATGACGTAAAACGCCTGCCCGATCACCGTCGGGTCGTCGCAATAGGCGTAGGCGGCGGGCACCGGCACCGGCGAACCGGCCAGGGCGCGCAGCACGCGGTACTCGCGATCGATGGGATGGGCCCGGGGATCGACCCCGGCGGCGCGCGAACGCAGCGCAAGCACCCGGCCGTCCGCCGAATCGACCCGGACTACCGGGTTCGAATTGCCCCCGTTGACCACGCAGGCCGTCGCCGGGCCCCGGAATCCCGGGACATGCTGCTCAAGCCAGGGCGCGAGCCGTTCGGTCGGAATGCCCGTGCCACGGCCGCCGATCATCGGGGTTGCCGCGGTCTTGGGAGCTGCAGGAGGGACTTGTGCATGAATCGCATCAGTCTATTAATGCAACCCTGAGGATACAACAGGGGAGTGGCCGCCCTCGCCGCCCGCTCTGCCGCTGAACAGCCTGCATAAGAAAACGGGGCGATGTCCTGAGACACCGCCCCGCCGGGTTACCCGAAGTTGTAAGTGGTGGAGCGGAAGGGGATCGAACCCTCGACCTTCGCATTGCGAACGCGACGCTCTCCCAACTGAGCTACCGCCCCACGATCGCGTCCATCGGGTCAGCCCGAGGGCGCGAGGGCGGCGATTCTAGCATTCAACCGGGACGAGGCAAGCCGAATCCTCTGCACTTCATCCGGACCGGGCCGCCCGGCCGTCTTCAGTAGTGCAGACGCAGGACCGCCGGCGGGCCCGCCCGACTGACCGTGATGACGAAGATGGAACCGAAATCACCCTCGCCCAGGCTCGCCCGCACACCCCCGTCCGTGAGTTCCGCCAGCAGCTGCGGCACGGTGTTCGAGTGACCGATCACCACCGCGGTCTGGCCGGCATGGGACTTCAGGATCTCGCGGGCGAGCGCCCGAGCCTCGCGGCCGGGGCGTACCGAAACGTCCAGCGACAGCCGCGCGGCAAGCGGCGCCGCGGTCTCGCGGGCCCGCCGGGTGTCACTGGCGTAGATCGCGACCACGCGCCCCGCCCCGGCCTCATCCGCCAGCAGGGCCGCCAGACGGCGGGCCCGCTCCTGACCTGCCACGCTGAGCGGCGGATCGGCAGCCGGCTCCGGGGCCTTCTCGGCGTGCCGCAGCAGAATGATGGTGGTGGGCTGGGCCAGGCGCCCGAGCACACCGCGCATGCCGAGCACGCCGACAACGGCCAGCAGCAAGGCCGCGAGCGCAGCCATCCAGATCGGTGCGAGGAACGGCCGCGGTCCGCGGGCCACACGGGGCGCTGTCATGCCGAAATCATAGTCCCGTTTGCGGGCATACTTGCAGGTCTATGGGCGAACCTGGCGGTCACATCACCCTCGAGGGCGTGGAGAAACGCTTCCCCGGCGGGCTCGTCGCCCTTCAGGGGGTGGACCTGCGCATCGAACCGGGCGAGTTCGTGTCCATCGTCGGGCCCTCCGGCTGCGGCAAGAGCACGATTCTGCGCCTCGTGGCAGGACTCGACACCCCCAGCCGCGGCCGTGTGGATGCGCCCGCAGTGACCGACAGCGGTTCCGCAGCCACCGCCTACGTGTTCCAGGAACCCACGCTGATGCCCTGGGCGAGTGTGTTCGACAATGTCTGGCTGCCGCTGCGCCTGACGGGCCAGTCGCGCGCGGCAGCGCTCGGTCCCGTCAACGAACTCCTGACCAGCATCGGCCTCGGGCAGTTCGCCGGGGCGTTCCCGGCCGAGCTGTCGGGCGGCATGCGGATGCGCGCCTCGATCGCACGTGCCCTGGTGACCCGGCCCCGACTGCTGCTGATGGACGAACCCTTCGCCGCGCTCGATGAGATCACTCGCAGCCGCCTCAATGCCGACCTGCTCGCCTGGTGGCAGGCCCGCTCACTGTCCGTGATGTTCGTGACGCACAGCGTCTACGAAGCGGTGTTCCTCAGCCAGCGCGTGCTGGTCATGAGTGCGCGGCCCGGACGGCTGCTCGCCGAGATCCGCATCGAGGCGCCCTACCCGCGCACGACGGCGTTCCGGACCTCTCAGGTCTACCAGGAGTACTGCCAGCGGGTCTCGGCGGCCCTGGAGGGCGCATGATGTCGCGCCGACTGCTGCCGGTGCTGACGCTGGGCCTGCTGGTCCTGGGCTGGGAAGCGCTGGTGAGGCTCGCGGAGATTCCCCACTACATCCTGCCGGCGCCCACCCTCGTCGCGCAGACCTTGTGGGCAAACCTGCCCTCGCTGCTGGCCAGCTGGTGGTTCACGATGAAGATCACCTTCGGCGGGCTGGCGCTGGCGGTGCTCGGTGGCGTGGCGATCGCTGCCGTGTTCGCGCTGTCCCGCCGCCTCGAGGCCGCGCTCTTCCCCCTGGCGGTCCTGCTGCAGGTCACGCCGATCGTCGCCATCGCGCCGCTGATCCTGATCTACGTCGAGAGCACCACGGCCGCCCTGCTGCTCTGCGCCTGGGTGGTGGCGTTTTTCCCCATCCTGTCGAACACCGTGGTCGGCCTGCGCGCGGCCGACCCGAACCTGCGTGACCTGTTCCGCCTCTACCGCGCCACGCCCTGGCAGCGTCTGCGCCTGCTGCTGGTGCCGAGTGCGCTGCCGTATTTCATTGCGGGACTGAAGATCTCCGGCGGTCTCAGCCTGATCGGTGCAGTGACCGCCGAGATGGTGGCCGGCGTGGCGGGTCGCGAGACCGGCCTCGCCTCGCGGATCCTCGAAGCGAGCTTCCGCAGCGAGACCCCGAAGATGTTCGCTGCGCTGGTGCTGCTGATGTTCACCGGAGTACTGGTATTCTGGGGTTTCAACGCGCTGTCGCGCGCGCTGCTCGGACGCTGGCACGCCTCCGAGCGGCCCTGAGGATCCTGCTGCCCATCCGGAGACGCCGATGCGACCCATCCCCCTGTTCCTGCTGGCCGCGACCCTGCTGCTGGCGCCGCTGAGCGCACGTGCCCAGGCTCCGGCCCCCGCGGCACTCACGAAAGTGAGCTTCGCCACCAACTGGAAGGCACAGGCCGCGCACGGCGGGTTCTACCAGGCCGCTGCCGACGGCACCTACCGCAGGTACGGGCTGGACGTCAGGATCCTGCAGGGGGGCCCGCAGGTGAACAACAACGCACTGCTGCCCGCCGGTCGAATCGACTTCCTGATGACGGGCAACCTCCTGCACAGCTTCGACAGCGTGAAGAACGGCCTGCCGACCGTCGTGGTGGCGGCGATCTTCCAGAAAGATCCGCAGGCCCTGCTCGCCCACCCCGGCCAGGGGTTCGAGAAGTTCGAGGCACTGAAGGCCGCGCCGCTGGCGCTGATCGCCAAGGACGCCCAGTTCAGCTGGTGGCAGTGGCTCAAGGTGCGGCACGGCTTCCGCGATGAAGTGCTGCGTCCCTACACCTACAACCTCGGACCGTTCCTCGCCAACAAGCGTGCGATCCAGCAGGGCTATTCCGTGGCCGAACCGATCTACGTCCAGAACCAGGGCAAGTTCAAGCCCGTGGTGCACCTGCTGGCCGACCATGGCTACTCCACCTATTCGACCCTGATCGCGACCCGCACCGACACGGTCGCGCAGCGGCCGGAGCTGGTGCAGCGCTTCGTAGACGCGTCCATCATCGGCTGGATCAACTACCTCTACGGTGACCGCTCCGCCGCCAACGCGGCGATGCTGGCGGAAAATCCGGAGATGACGCTCGCGGAGATCGAGGCCTCCGTGGAACTCATGAAGAGCCAGGGCATCGTCGACTCGGGCGAAGCGCTGGCCAACGGCATCGGTGCGATGAACGACGCCCGCATCCGCGACTTCCACGCGCAGATGCTGCGCGCCGGTCTCTACAAGACCGGCGAAGTCGACCTCGGCAAGGTCGCCACCACCCGCTTCGTCAACCGCAAGCTGGGCATGGACCTCAAGGCGAAACTGCTCGCGCGCTGAAGCCCGCCGCCGATGGGCAGGGCTGCTGCGCAGCCGGCCCGTTCAGGCGCATCAGCACTTCCCCATCGAGCGGAACGGGTTCTTCCATGGAACCCGCCTGGGGCAACAGACGGCCGGTCATTCCCGCGAAGCGCCCCGCGGCGTCGAACTCGAGCCATGTGACCGGGACGAAGGGCCGCGCGAGCATCGAAGCCGCTTCCACCCGAACGCGAGTGGCACGCCCCGGGCTGCGTTCAGCGGCGCTCAGGCGCAGGCCCAGCAGCGCGCCACGATCAGCCAGCAGGTACTCGACGCGCGACTCGCGGCCCGCACGAAGCTCAGGCAGGACCCGCTGCGCATGGAGCACCAGCATGGGTCCCGCCAGCAGACTGCGCGACGCGGCCAGCCGGACCTCCCGGCTTTGATCGCCGGTGCGGATCCGCAGCCTGACCCTGTCGCCTTCATGCCAGGCCTCGACGTGCAGGCCCACGTTGCCGCGGGTCAACCGGTAGCGGACGAAGCCCGTCGGGTCGCCGTGCCGCAATTCGACCTCCTCGCGCGCGTTCAGCAGACCGCTCTCGTCCCGCCACTCGCTGCCGATGAGCGAGCCGCAGCGATAGGCCGAAAACCGCAAAGACCGCGCCAGCGCGCCGGGAACCGAACCGGCTGCGACACGCGCCTCGCCCTCGAGCCGGGCGCCATCGACCCACGGCAATTCCGCAAGGACGACAGCCGGGCTGCAGAGCAGGCACAGCCGCACGACGCACGCACAGAGCAAACGCAACACGACCTGCAATGACATCGGGGCCCGGTCCCTCAAGCGCCTGGGGAGGTTGAACTGCCGACCATGCTGCCCGACCCGGATGACAGCCTCGCGAAAGACGGCCTCGCCCGAGCGGGCATCGCTTACCGTCGCAGGCAGGTGCCGCAGACCGGGCAGCACC
>CAJACZ010000257.1 GCA_903938365.1 uncultured Pseudomonadota bacterium
AGCGAAGTCTGCCTATCGATGAATAGTAATCCAGACAACCTTCTGCGCCGCGCACCGACTGAGCTTCCGGGCAGGTGCGCAAGCCCCAGCCGCGCAGCAACGCGAGGACTTCACTGTGGCGCGCCGGCAAGGGCACGCCATCGATGGAACCCGCCGAATAGAAAAACAGATCGAGGGGCCGACTGGCCGTCACCCTGGGATCGAGTTGCCGGAGACTGCCCGCTGCCGCGTTGCGCGGATTCACGAACAGTTTCTCCCCGCGGGCCGTGGCCTCGGCATTCATCTTCGCAAACCCCGCCACGGGCATGAACACCTCGCCACGGGCCTCCAGCACCGCCGGCGCATCCCCCAGCAGCCGCAGGGGCAGAGAGCGGATGGTGCGCACGTTCGCCGTGACGTCCTCGCCGCGGGTGCCATCCCCGCGGGTGGCCGCGCGCGTGTACACCCCGCGCTCCCAGGTGACTGAAATGGCCAGCCCGTCCATCTTGGGTTCCGCCGAATACTCGATTTCGTCTTCGGTGCCGAGACGCTCACGCACCCGTCGATCGAACGCCAGCACATCCTCCGACGCGAAGGCGTTGTCGAGGGACAGCATGGGCGTTCGGTGGGTGACTTCGGCGAAATAGGGCGCCGGCTCCGCACCCACGCGTTGCGTGGGCGAATCGAGTGTCACGAGTTCGGGGTGCGCACGCTCCAGCGCGCGCAGTTCTTCCATCAACCGGTCGTACTCGGCATCCGGAACGAGCGGTTCATCGAGGATGTAGTACCGGTAGTTGTGCTGCGCGAGCTCGGCGCGAAGCTCTGCCGCCCGGCGTGCGTCCCTCGCGTTCACGCCACCGGGACGGCCGCAGCATCGCGGCGCAAGTCGCCCAGACGCGCCTCGTCGAGGGCCTGGCCACGCTGGTCGAGGAGTTCGCCCCGGAGGCGCTGCGCCAGCGTCCTGCCCACGAGCAGCAGGCGTTCAAAGGTTTCCCGACCCGACAGTGGACCGGGCAGAACGGCAAACAGGTTCAGGCCGGCGAAGGACGCGGAGTCCATCGAGGCCGGTTCGAAAATCCCGGGCCGGGTCAGGCTCGCTGCGCTGAGGATTACCCGTCCGTCCGACAGGGGCTTGTGGAATATGCTGAACTCACCATGCACGAAGCCCTCGCCCACGAGGGCCTGCCGCAGGCTCGCGCCAGCGAAACGCTCGCCGGCGCGCGGCACCACGCGCAGCGCGAGGATGATCCGCCTGTCCTCGGCGGGCCAGTCGACGACCAGTGAGGGCGTAGTGTCGGCCGCAGCGTCCACCCATTCCTGGGCAGGCAGCCCCGCACCCGGTGCTGCGTCCACCGACGGGCTTACGGGCGCGCCGAAGTCGATGACCCGCAGGTCGCCCAGCGCCGGCTCCCGGTCGCTCGCAGGATCGATCCGGACCAGCTGGGGTTCCTTGACCGGCTCACGGCGCGGGAATTCCGGGGGCGTGTAGCCCGGCTCCACGCGATGCGCCGCTCCAGCGCCCTCGCCGGTGTTCCGCGGGTCCTGCGCGGAACTGCGGTTCAGCGCGTCCTGCCGGCTGGCCGCACGGCGCTTGCGGAGTTCCCAGAAAATGAGACCGCCGACGAACAGCGCGCCAGCGAGCAACAACGCCCAGCGAAGCTCTGTCATGGTCAGCTCGCCGCGAGGCGCAGGGCCTCGTCAACGTCCACGGCCACGAGCCGTGACACGCCTGGCTCGTTCATCGTTACACCGAGAAGTTGTGATGCGAGTTCCATGGTGGACTTGTTGTGGGTGATGAAAATGAACTGCACGCGCTGGGCCATGTCGCGGACGATGTCGCAGAAGCGGCCCACGTTGTTTTCGTCCAGGGGCGCGTCGACTTCGTCGAGCAGGCAGAACGGCGCTGGATTGAGCTCGAAGATCGAGAACACCAGCGCCACGGCAGTAAGGGCCTTCTCGCCGCCGGAGAGCTGTGAAATCGTCACGTTACGCTTGCCCGGCGGGCGCGCCATGATCGCCACGCCTGCAGACAGAGGATCGTCGCCCACGAGTTCCAGGTAGGCGTGCCCGCCGCCGAACAGCGCCGGAAACTTCTGCTGCAGCCCGGCATTGATCCGGGTGAAGTAATCCTCGAAGCGGTTGCGGGTTTCCTTGTCGATCTTCCGCATGGCCTGCTCCAGCGTCTCGAGCGCCGAGGTCAGGTCGGCGTTCTGACGATCGAGGTATTCCTTGCGCTCGGTGTTTTCCTTCAGCTCGTCGATCGCGGCGAGGTTGACCTGGCCAAGTTTGTCGATGTCAGCCCGGACTTCGCCCACCCTTGCTTCCCAGGTGGCGACGTCGGACTCCGGCGCGAGCGCCTGCAGAACTTCAGCCAGGTCGAACTGGGTGTCCGCGAACTGCTCGGCAATCGCTTCGCGCCGCACCCGGGTCTCCTGCGCGGCCATCCGCGCCTGCTCCATGCCTTCCCGCGCGGCGTTGACGCGAATTTCCGCGCCCTGGCGGCGTTCGTCCAGCATGCGCAACTGCGCGTCGGCTTCTTCGAGCGCGCGCCGGGCCTGGGACAGATCGCCCTCGACCTCCAGACGCCGCGCCAGGAAGCCGCCGAGCAGGCCTTCCAGCTCAAGGATCGGTGCATCGCCCTCGGCCAGCTGGCTCTCGAGCTCCTGCACCCGGGCCAGCAACTGCGCGCGCTGCTCGATCATCCGGCGCAGGCCCACTTCCATGGACCCCTCGGTGGAGCGACGCCCTTCGGCTCGGACCAGCAGGTCTCGCGAGGCCAGTTGCGCCGACTGCGCCGCGCTTCGGGCACGTGCGAGCTCGTCGCGCAGTTCCTCCCGTTCCGACTCGAGCGTGGGGCGCCGGGAGTCGAGCGCGTCGAGTTCGACTCGCCCGCGGTCCAGCTGGACGCGCGCGCGCGCCAGGGTCTCCTCCGCGCTACCGGTTTCCCGGGAAAGATCGACGGACTGTTCCTCAAGCCGTTCGCGACGCAGGGTCGCCTCCTGCGCGCGGGCCCTGGAAGCCTCGAGTCGCCCGAGCAGGTCGGCATGTTCGCGGTTCGCGCGCTGGATCCTGCCCTGGGCGCCATCCCTGGACGCTTCGGCCACCGCCAGTCGGGTCCGTACGTCCTTCAGCTGGTCCTCGAATTCCCGCGCGGTACGCTCGAAGACGGCGAACTCGCTGCGCAGCGTCTTCAGGCGCTGCTCGCGCTCGAGCACGCCCGCGTGCGCGTCGCCACTGCGCGCCACCCGGAGCCAGCCCCTGCCGACCCATTCACCGGCAGGCGTAATGAAAGACTCGCCCCTGCCGAGCTGGCGACGCGCACGGAGCGCCTCGGTCAGCGTGCCCGCGGTCAGCACGTTCCCCAGCAGTTCGATAATCGCATCGGGGCCCTGGACCCGCGACGCGAGACGGCTCGCGTCGGTCGCACGCTCGCCCACGGCGGACTCGAAAATCGAAAGGTGGATCTTGCCCAGCCCGCCCAACGCCTCACCGACGCCCTCGAGACCCTCCACGCAGACGGCTTCGAGGTAGTCGCCGAGCACAGTCTCCACCGCACGCTCCCAGCCCGCTTCGACGACCAGGGATTCCGCCACCCTGGGACGGTCGCCGAGCCCCGCGTTGCGCAGCCACTCCCCGGCCCGGGCGTCGGCACGGCCCAGCGCAGCGCGTTGCAGGGCTTCGATGGACATCGTCTCCGATCGCGAGCGCTCGCGATCTGCGCGCGCCGACTCGAGGCGCGCCTCGAGAGCGAGCTGTTCCGCCCGCAACCCCTGGACCTCGATCAAAGCCGCGGCGAGGTCACGGGCCAACTCGTCCGCCGCAGCGCGGGCCACCGCCTCACGCTCGGCAAACTCGGCGACCTCACCCGTTGATTCCTGTGCGATCAGCGAGTCGCGCTCCACGGCGTGACGGTCGGCCTGGGTACGCAGGCGTCGCAGCTGGTTCTCGAGCTGCTCGATCCGTACCCGCTCGACCTGCACGGTCTGATGCGAGCTCCCGAGGTCGCGGTTGAAGGTTTCCCACTGCTGCTGCCAGCTGGCGAGCGCGTGCTCGGCTTCTTCGAGGCGCTGCGCCGCCGACTGCTCGCGGGCGCGGGAGGCCTCGAGCTCGGGCGCAAGCAGCTCGAGTTCGGCACGGATTGCGGCGAGTTCCTGCTCGTCGCGATCGATCAGGAGCGCGAGCTCGGACACTGTGGCGCCCGACTTCACCAGGTCTTCCCTGCGGCGGTCTCGCGTCTCCCGCGTGAACTGGATCTGCTGCTCCGTCCGCGTGATTTCGGCGCCTACGGCGAAGTAGCGGCCCTGGGCCTGCGAAACGAGTTCGGACTGTTCGGCATGAAAGCTGCGCTGTCGCTCTATCGCAGCTTCGGCGGCACGCAGGTCGGCGAGTTCGGACTGCATGAGCAGTTCTTTCTCGCGCATTGCCGAATCGTGCACCTCGGCGCCGCCGTCCAGTTCGCGGAGCCGCAGGGCCAGCAGTTCCGCCGTGAGCCGGCGCTCCTGTTCCTTGAGGGCCTGGTAGCGCCGCGCGGTCGCCGCCTGTCGCGTGAGGTGGCGGATCTGCTTGTCGATCTCGCTCCGCACATCGTTCAACCGCTCGAGGTTCTCGCGGGTCGCGGCCACACGGCTCGCGGTCTCTTTCCGGCGCTCCTTGTAACGGGAGATTCCCGCCGCTTCCTCGATGAAAGCGCGCATGTCGTCGGACTTGGCCTCGATGACGCGCGAGATCATGCCCTGTTCGATGATCGCGTAGCTGCGCGACCCCAGGCCGGTGCCCAGGAACAGCTGGGTGATGTCCTTGCGGCGGCAGCGCGCGCCGTTGATGAAGTAGGCGGAGCTCCCGTCGCGCGCGACTTCGCGGCGCAGCGACACCTCGGCGTAGGCCGCATAGGCACCCGCGATCTTGCCATCGGAGTTGTCGAACACCAGTTCGACCGACGCCTTGCCCACGGGCTTCCGGGCGCTGGAGCCGTTGAAGATGACATCCGCCATCGAATCGCCGCGCAGGTGTTTGGCGGAAAGCTCGCCCATGACCCAGCGCACGGCATCGATCACGTTTGACTTGCCGCAGCCGTTCGGCCCGACCACTCCGGTCAGGTTGCTGGGGAAAGTCACGGTCGTCGGGTCGACGAACGATTTGAAACCGGCGAGCTTGATCCTGGTCAGGCGCATCTATGGTTGATCCCGGCGCGGTGCCGCGCTGTGCAGCCCGATAGTGTAAATTAATCGTCCCTCGCGCGGGCCAACATGTCGTTGGCCCGGCGTTCCCAAGGACCCAGGGCGAACATGCCGTCGCAACCCTCTACGCAGCTCGAAACTTTCCCGAACCCCAAGCCGGAGATCGACTTCACGATCCGGATGACCCTTCCCGAATTCACCTGCCTCTGTCCCAAGACCGGTCAGCCGGACTTTGCCACCCTCGAGCTCGAATACGTGCCCGATCTGGCTTGCGTCGAGCTGAAGTCGCTCAAACTGTATATCTGGGCATTCCGTGACCGTGGGGCATTCCATGAAGCCGTGACCAACGAGATCGCCGATGCGATCGCCGCCGTGACCTCGCCGCGCTACATGAAGCTCTCGGCGCGATTCAACGTGCGCGGGGGTGTTTACACGACTGTAGTCGCCACCCGGCGGAAGGCGGACTGGGTTCCCGAGCCGGTGGTTTCGCTGCCCTGAGGCACGGCGACCTGCCCTCATCCCAACGCTGTACAGGCGCGCTGCGGCCGGTATAATCCGCTGTTCTGCAGAGCCCCGACCCACAACGGAAGGAGCGCCGGATGCCGGCCAAGAAGACCGCCCCGAAGCCTGCCAAGTCCCAGAAGCCCGTCAGCGCTGCGAGCCGCAAGAGCGCTGCGCCGGCCAAAGCAAAAAAGGCTGCATCCAAAACCGTGAAGCCCGTAGCTCCCCCTGTGCCTCGCAAGGCCGCTGCTCCTGCGGCAACGCCGCCCGCCGCTCCAAAACCCGTTGCTGCCGCCCCGGTTGCGCCCCCACGGCGCGCCGACGGCCGGGTCACGACCTTTGTGCAGCGAAACCCGCGCGTGATTCAGCCCCCTGTGGACCCCGAAGACGGCGACGACTCCAGCCTCCTCTCAGGGCCGCGGAATGTGCAGCCCTACCTCGTCAAGCGGGGCGAGCAATACATGAACCGGGAGCAGCTCACGCACTTCCGGACGATCCTGCAGGTCTGGAAGCGCGACCTCATGGAAGAAGTCGATCGCACCGTTTCACACATGAAAGACGAGGCGGCCAATTTCCCGGACCCGAACGACCGGGCTACCCAGGAAGAAGAGTTCAGCCTCGAACTCCGCACCCGTGACCGTGAGCGAAAACTGATCCGCAAGATCGAAGAAGCGATCAAACGGATCGAGGACGGCAGTTACGGCTACTGCCTCGAGACGGGCGAGGAAATCGGCATCAAGCGGCTCGAAGCCCGCCCCGTTGCGACCCACAGCATCGAGGCCCAGGAACGTCGCGAACGTCGCGAAAAGCAGTACGGCGACCGCGACGACCGCTACCGTTGAATCCGGCAGGGCGTTTCGCGCCCTCGCCCTCTGGTCTGCTTCATTTCGGATCCCTGCTTGCCGCGGCAGGCAGTTACCTCGACGCCCGTCATTCCGGTGGTCGATGGTTGCTGCGAATCGAGGACCTCGACCGCCCCCGGAGTCAGCCGGGCGCCGAGACCGCGATCCTTGCCACCCTCACAGCCTTCGGGTTCCGTCCGGACGGGCCGGTCGCCCGACAGAGCGAGCGAATTCGGCTTTATGAGGCCGCGCTGCAGCGTCTGGACGCGCGCGGGCTCGTGTTCCCTTGCGATTGTTCACGACGCGAAATCGCGGTCCTGACCGCGCCGGGACAGGAAACCCAGTGCGTCAGGGATTGCAGGTCCCGCCTCAGCGGCCGATCCGACGCCTGCCTTCGGGTCGCGCTCGACGGCCTCGAGCCCGTGCAGATCGTGGACCGCAGCCTGGGCCCGGTGCTCTTTGATCCGGTGGCGCACCGCGACGTGATCATCAGACGAAGGGATGGCATCTTTTCCTATCATTTCGCCGTGGTGGTGGATGACGCCGACCAGGGCATCAGCGACGTGGTCCGCGGCGCGGACCTGCTGGGCAGTACACCCTGGCAACTCGGCCTGCAGAAGGCGCTGGGGATTGCCGCCCCCCGCTATCTCCACCTCCCGGTCGTGGTCGAGCCGGACGGCAGCAAGCTCGCCAAGTCCCGCAGGGCTCTGCCCGTGTCTGACCTGAATCCACGGGATACCCTGGCAGATGTCCTGCGCCTGCTCGGGCAGCCCGGCGACCGGGCGCGGCATGAACAGCCCATGGGGGACTACTGGCGTGCGGCCATCGCTGCCTGGGACCCTGGCGCCTTCCGGGGCGTCGACACCGTTCCCGCGCCGCTCCTCACGCAATAGGCCTGCGCAGCCCGTTGGGGGTATTCTCGGGCGTGTCAGTGCCCAGGCGAGGACGCGCAGATGGCCGTGAGGATCATCAAGAAGTATCCCAACCGGCGGTTGTATGACACCGCGGCCAGCCGTTACATCACGCTAAGGGATATCCGGCAGCGGGTGATCGAGGGCGAGGACCTGCAGGTCCTGGACGCGAGGAACGGCCAGGACATCACGCGCAGCATCCTGCTGATGGTGGTGGCCGAGCAGCGGGGCGAAGTCGAACGGTTGTTGAACGTGGGCTTCCTGAGGGAACTGATCCGCTCAGGAATCTCCGACGATTTGCGGAAACCGGGCGACGGCGCAAACCCGCCACCCGGTCCCGCGAGCGCCTAGCGCTCCTCGACGTCCTTCATCGAGAGCCGCACGCGGCCCTGACGGTCGACCTCGAGTACCTTGACCCGCACCACATCGCCCTCGTTGAGCTTGTCGGCGACGCGCTCGACACGCTCGTTCGAGATCTGGGAGATGTGCACCAGGCCGTCGCGGCCCGGGAGAATGGTCACGAACGCGCCGAAATCCATCAGGCGTGCGACGCGGCCTTCATAGACCCGGCCCACTTCGACATCGGCCGTGATCAGTTCGATGCGGGCCTGTGCCTCGCGACCCGCGGCCCCGTTGACGGACGCGATCTTGATCGTGCCGTCGTTCTCGATGTCGATCGTCGTGCCGGTCTCTTCAGTGATCTGACGGATCACTGCGCCGCCCTTGCCGATCACGTCCCGGATCTTCTCGGAGTCGATCTTGATCGTGATGATCGAAGGCGCCCACTCCGACATCTTCTCGCGGGGGGTGGAAAGAACCTTGTTCATTTCGCCGAGGATGTGCAGGCGGCCTTCCTTCGCCTGCTCCAGCGCGACCTTCATGATCTCCGGCGTGATGCCTTCGACCTTGATGTCCATCTGCAGGGTGGTGACCCCGTCCTTCGTGCCGGCGACCTTGAAATCCATGTCGCCGAGATGATCTTCATCGCCCAGGATGTCCGTGAGGACCTTGTAGCGGCCGCCTTCGAGCACGAGGCCCATCGCCACGCCGGCGACGGGAGACTTGAGGGGGACGCCCGCGTCCATCATCGCCAGCGACGCGCCGCAGACCGACGCCATCGAAGAGGAACCGTTGGACTCGAGGATCTCGGAGACCACGCGAACGACGTAGGGGAACTTTGCCATGTCCGGCATCACGGCGCTGACGCCGCGGCGCGCCAGGTTGCCATGGCCGATCTCACGGCGCTTCGGGCCGGACATCATTCCCGTCTCGCCCACGGAGAACGGAGGGAAGTTGTAATGCAGCATGAACGGTTCGCGGCGCTCGCCCTCGAGCGCGTCGATGATCTGCGCATCGCGACCCGTGCCGAGCGTCGTGACGACCAGGGCCTGGGTTTCGCCACGCGTGAACAGCGCGGAACCGTGGGTCCGGGGCAGCACGCCGACCTTGACGGTGATCGGGCGAACGGTCGTCGAATCACGACCGTCGATGCGCGGCTCACCGTTCAGGATGCGCTCCCGGACGATCTTGCTTTCGAGCTTGTAGAGCTGGTCGTCCACCTGGTCGCCCGTGAAGCTCGAGCCCTCGGCGGTCAGGGCCGCAATGGTGGCTTTCTTGATCTCGCCGACGCGCGTGTAACGCGCCTGCTTCTCGATGATCCGGTACGCATCCGAAAGCTGCGCTGTCGCGGCATCGGCCACGGCCTTTTCGAGCTGGGCGCTGGCAGCGTCGAGCTTCCAGTCCCAGCGCGGCTTGCCGCATTCCTTGACGAGTTCGTTGATCGCGTTGATCGCGACCTGCATCTGTTCGTGGCCGAACACGACCGCGCCGAGCATGACTTCTTCCGAAAGGCACTTCGCCTCGGACTCGACCATCATCACGCCGTCGCGGGTACCCGCCACCACCAGGTTCAGCTGCGAGGTCTGCAGGTCCTTGGCGGTCGGGTTGAGGAGGTAGGCGCCGTCGCGGTAACCCACGCGTGCCGCCGCGATCGGGCCGTTGAACGGCGCGCCGGACAGCGCCAGCGCCGCCGAGGCACCCACCATCGCGGGAATGTCGGCATCGATATCAGGGTCCAGCGACAGGACCGTGGCGACCACCTGCGTCTCGTTGTAGAAGCCGTCCGGGAACAGCGGGCGGATCGGGCGGTCGATGAGCCGCGACGTCAGGGTTTCCTTTTCGGTGGGGCGCCCTTCGCGCTTGAAAAACCCGCCCGGGATGCGGCCCGCGGCGTAGGTCTTCTCCTGGTAGTTGACCGTCAGCGGAAAGAAGTCGCGCCCCGGGTTCGCGGACTTGGCGCAGACGGCCGTGCAAAGGACGACGGTGTCGCCGACGGAAACGACGACGGCAGCGTTAGCCTGGCGGGCGACTTCGCCTGTCTCGATGGACATGGCGTGCGCGCCGTACTGGAAGGTCTTCTTGAACACAGTCACTCGTGAAACCTCGATGGTTTGGGCCGATGCAAAGAGGCCGCGCTCGGATGAAAAGCGCGGCCTGCGGGGTGGGGTTGCTTAACGGCGCAACCCAAGGCGTTCGACGACTTCCTGGTATTTCTGCGGCGCGGTGGCCTTCAGGTAGTCGAGCAGCTTCCGACGCTGGTTGACGAGTTTCACGAGACCACGACGCGAGGAGTGATCCCCGGCGTGCGCGGTGAAATGCTGGCCGAGCCCGGAAATACGCTCGGACAGGAGCGCGATCTGGACCTCAGGTGAACCGGTATCAGCCGGATCACGGCGGAACTGCGACACGATCCCGCTCTTTTTCTCAGTGCTCAGAGACATTGCGAAAAACCCTTTGAATTCTGGATAGTTACATCATTCTGGAAAGGCGCGCATTCTACTCGCTGGCCTCGGGCCCGACAAGCAGAAAACCCACCCTGTCAATCATTCCGTCGACGCATCCTGCGTCATCGGCTTGAACAGTCGCTTGGCCCGGACCACGGAATCGCCCGTCATGAGTCCCAATCCGAGGAAACGGCCATCGCCCGAATGCAGTCGAACCGTCGATCCAGGCGCCGGCACGGGCGTCGCGAAAGCGACCTCTGCCCCGCCGTCCAGCTCCTGTCCGAGAGCGAGGCGGCGTTCCGCGTCGCCCTGGACACGGACTGCCGGCAGATGGGAAACCGCTGCATCCGCGGGAAAAAGCGCTGGTATTCGCCCGGAGCGTGCGCAGGCCTCGACCTCTGCAAGGTCGACCATCGAGCCCGGGGGGAACGGATCCACGCTCTCGCGGCGCAGCCAGCCCACGTGCCCGCAGGTGCCCAGCGCCACGGCGATATCCTCGGCCAGCACGCGCACATAGGTGCCCTTGCCACAGACCACCCGACAGTCGAGCCAGTCGCTGCCCCACTTTTCGATGTCCAGGCGGTCGATGCGAATGGTCCTGGCGGGGCGCTCCACCGTCAGACCGGCTCTCGCAAGGCGATACAGCGGCTGACCACCCTGCTTGATGGCCGAGTACATCGGGGGGATCTGCGAGGACTCGCCGAGGAAGCCGCGGAACACCTCTGCCCGGCGCTCAGGGTCCACAGCGGGCACGGGGGAGGACTCGACCACGTCGCCCTCGATGTCGCCCGTTGCGGTCCGCGCACCCAGGACGATGCGGAAGCGATAGGTCTTTGCGCCTTCCAGCACCTCGCCTGCGACTTTGGTGGCGTCACCCAGGCAGATAGGGAGCATGCCGGTCGCCAGGGGATCCAGGCTGCCGACATGTCCGGCCTTGTCGACTCCCAGCAGCCGGCGCACACGCTGCGTCGCACCGCTCGAAGACAGACCGGGCGGCTTGTCGAGAAGCAGGATGCCGCAGGTCAAACCGGATCGTCGCGATGGTGTGAACGGTCGACCTTCACGGCACCGTCGATCAGGGAGGTAAGGTGCTGCGCTTTTTCGATGGTTGCATCGAACTCGAACTCAAGGCGCGGAGCGTGGCGCAGGCCCAGCCTGCGGCCGACTTCACCCCTGAGGAATCCCGCGGCCCGCGAGAGTCCGGCCTGCACTTCCTCGGGAGGGTGCTGGCCGCCGAAGGGAACGAAAAGGATCTTCGCCACGCTCATGTCGGGCACGGTGACGACCGCCGTGACCGTGACATGACCCACCCGCGGGTCCTTCACCTCGCGGGAAATCAGCGCCGAGATCACGCGCTGCAGCTCGGACTCTATCCGGAGCTGCCTCGAACTCTTGCCGGCCATGGAAGCGGCGGACGCGCCCTCAGGCGATCGTCCGCGCCACCTCTACGCGCGAGAAGCACTCGATCTGGTCGCCGGCACGAACGTCCTGGTAGTTCTTGACGCCGATACCGCATTCGGTACCCGCCCGCACCTCGTTGACGTCGTCCTTGAAGCGACGCAAGGACTCGAGTGCACCCTCGAAGATCACGACGTTGTTGCGCAGGACCCGGATCGGGTTGTTGCGCTTGACGGTGCCCTCGGTGATGAGGCAACCCGCCACCACGCCGAACTTGCTCGAGCGGAACACGTCCCGGACCTGGGAGATACCGACGATCTGCTCGCGTACCTCCGGCGAGAGCAGGCCGCTCATGCGCTGCTTCACGTCGTCGATGGCTTCGTAAATGATCGAGAAATAGCGGACCTCGGCCCCCGTGTCCTTGATCGCCTCGCGCGCAGCGTTGTCGGCGCGCACATTGAAGCCGATGACCAGGGCCTTCGACGCAGCCGCCAGCTGCACGTCCGACGCGGTAATGCCACCCACGCCACTGGCGATCAGCTTGACCTGAACTTCGTCCGTCGAAAGCTTGGTGAGCGAGTCGCGCAGCGCTTCCGCGCTGCCCTGCACGTCTGCCTTGATGAGCACGGCGATGACGCCAGCCTTCTCCTCGCCCATCTGCGAGAACACGTCGCCCACTGCGGCGGCCTGCTTCGCCAGCTTGACGTCGCGGAACTTGCCCTGACGATACAAGGCCACCTCGCGCGCCTTGCGCTCGCTCTCGACCGCGAGGATTTCGTCCCCTGCATTGGGGGCGCCGGAAAGTCCGAGCACCAGGACGGGAGTCGACGGCAAGGCTTCGGTGACCGAGGCGCCCTTCTCGTCGAACATCGCCCGGACGCGACCGAATTCCTGGCCCGCGACGATCGGGTCGCCCAGCTTCAGGGTGCCCTTCTTCACCAGCACGGTCGCCACGACGCCGCGGCCCTTTTCCATGCTGGCTTCGATGATGAGGCCGGATGCGAGGCCCGTCACCGCTGCGCCCAGTTCGAGGACTTCCGCCTGCAGGAGGATGGCATCGAGCAACTGGTCAACGCCCTGGCCGGTCAGCGCAGAGACGTTCACGAAGATATTGTTGCCGCCCCACTCCTCGGGGATCACCTCGTACTTGGAGAGCTCGTGCCGAACCTTGTCGGGATCGGACCCCGGCTTGTCGACCTTGTTGACTGCGACGACGATGGGCACTTCCGCGGCACGCGCGTGCTGGATCGCCTCTATCGTCTGCGGCATGACGCCGTCGTCGGCGGCCACGACGAGGATGATGACGTCCGTCGCCTTGGCGCCGCGGGCGCGCATGGCCGTGAACGCAGCGTGTCCGGGCGTATCGAGGAAGGTTACGCGGCCCTTTTCGGTCTGCACCTGGTACGCGCCGATGTGCTGCGTGATTCCGCCCGCCTCACCCGCCGCCACCTTGGCCTTGCGGATGTAGTCGAGCAGCGAGGTCTTGCCGTGGTCGACGTGGCCCATCACGGTCACGACGGGCGGACGGGGCAGCAGCTCGGCCGCTTCGCCGGCGACACCCTGCATGTCCGTTTCGACCTCGTTGTCGCGCAGCACCTTGGCGGTGTGGCCCATCTCCTCGACGACGAGGACTGCGGTGTCCTGGTCGATGGGCTGGTTGATGGTGGCCATCACGCCCATGTTCATCATGACCTTGATGACTTCGGTCGCCTTGACCGCCATCTTCTGGGCCAGTTCCTGCGGAGTGATGGTCTCGCCGACCGACACTTCCCGCTTCATGGGCTGGGTGGGGAGCTCGAATCCGTGCCGCCCGTCCATGCCCGAAGGCGCCCGGCGGTCGCGAATCCGCTTCTTCTTCTTGAAGCGCGAGCTCATGTCGCCGGCGACGTGGAGTTCCTGCCGACCGTACTTCGTGCGCTTGTCGCGCTCATTGGCCGCCGCTGCCGCCGCGGGAGCGGGAACGGGCGCCGGCCTGACCACCCGGATCTCGGGTGTGCGTTCGACGACCGGTGCGACCGGGACTGCCGCGGCAGGCTCCGGGCCGCGCTCGGCGGGGCGGCCGCTGCGCCGCGCTTCGGCATCCTCGCGCTCGCGCTGCTCGGCAGCGCGCCGGGAGTCCTCGGCAACCCGGCTGGCGGTCGCTTCTTCCTCGACGCGACGGCGTTTTTCCGCCTCGATTCGCTCGACCTCGCGGCGTTCGGCCTCGACGCGCTCACGCTCGATGCGGACAGCGTCCTCGGCTTCGCGCTTCTTGGCGTCGATCTCGTCCTGCTGGGCTTTGGCCTGCTGCTCGAGCACGTCCCGGTTCACGTAGGTGCGCTTGACGCGCACCTCGACGTTTACCGTCCGCGCACGCCCGGCTCCTCCCGCCAGCTTGATCTCGCTCTGCTGCTTGCGCTGCAGGGTGATCTTGCGGGGGGCGCTGCCGGAGGCGGCATCCTCGCTTCCCTGCCCATGACTGCGCCTCAGGTGCGTGAGCAACTCGAGTTTCGCCTCGTCGCTGATCACGTCCTGAGCGCTACCGACTTTGATGCCGGCCTGATCGAGCTGCACGAGCAGCTTGTCGACCGGGACCTTCAACACTTCGGCGAATTGTGCAACCGTTACATCGGCCATATGGTCTGAATCCTTCCGGGTCAACCGTGACCCGCGGCGAACCAGTGCTCGCGCGCTTTCATGATGAGCTTGCCCGCTTCTTCGGCGGTAAGGCCCTGGATATCCAGCAGGTCATCGATCGCCTGCTCGGCGAGATCCTCGCGCGTGCGGACGCCGCGCCGCGCAAGGGCCAGCGCGAGATCCGGCTGCATGCCTTCGAGCAGCAGCAGGTCGTCGGCCGGTATCTGTGAATCGAGGCTCTCCTCGCTGGCGATGGCCTGCGTCAGCAGGACGTCGCGTGCGCGATTGCGGAGTTCCTTGATGATTTCCTCGTCGAATTCCTGGATGCCGTTCAGCTCGGACTGCGGCACGTAGGCGATCTCCTCGATTGTCGAGAAACCCTCCTGCACCAGGATCGACGCGACGTCCTCGTCGACGTCGAGGTTCTTCATGAAATTCTCGACCAGCGTGCGCGACTCGGTCTCGCTCTTCGCCTCGGCGTCAGACTCGCTCATCACGTTCAGTTCCCAGCCGGTCAGCTGGCTCGCGAGCCGGATGTTCTGCCCGCCGCGGCCGATGGCCTGCGAGAGCTTGTCCTCGGCGACCGCGATATCCATGCTATGGGTATCTTCGTCGACGACGATCGAGATCACCTCGGCCGGCGACATCGCATTGATCACGAACTGTGCAGGGTTCGCATCGAACGGGATGATGTCGACCCGCTCGCCCGCGATCTCGTTCGAGACCGCCTGCACGCGGGAGCCGCGCATGCCGACGCAGGCGCCGACCGGGTCGATGCGCGGGTCGTTGCTCTTCACCGCGATCTTTGCACGGATGCCCGGATCCCGGGCTGCGCCCAGGATCTGGATCAGACCCTGGCCTACCTCGGGGACCTCGAGCTTGAACAGCTCTATCAGGAACTCCGGCGCCGCGCGCGTCAGGAACAGCTGCGGGCCGCGGGGCTCGGGACGGACTTCCTTCAGGTAAGCCTTGATCCGGTCCTGCGGCTTGACCTGCTCGCGGACGATCATGTCGCTGCGGGAGACGAAGCCCTCGGCGTTGCCGCCGAGGTCGACAAAGATGCCGTTGCGGTCGACCCGCTTGACCACGCCGCTGACCAGCTGGCCGATCCGGTCGTTGTAGGCGTCGATGACCTGCGCGCGTTCGGCCTCGCGCACCTTCTGGACGATGACCTGCTTCGCTTGCTGCGCTGCGATGCGTCCGAAGAGAACCGATTCCATCGGTTGCTCCACGAAGTCGCCGACCTGGGCGCCCGGGTCGATGTCGATCGCGTCGTCCATGCGGAGTTCGTGGTCGGGGACCTCGAGTTCCTTGGAGTCGTCCGCGAACACCTTCCAGCGGCGGAAGGTTTCGTAATCACCCGTCTTGCGGTTGATCGCGACGCGTACATCCCACTCCTCGCCGTGCTTCTTGCGGGTGGCCGCCGACAGGGCAGCCTCCAGCGCATCGAAGATCACTTCCTTTTCGACGCCCTTCTCGTTCGAGACGGCATCGACGACCATCAGGATTTCCTTGTTCATCCGCTAAAACCCTCCGCCATTCACGCGTGCAGTCACGCGACGAGGCGTGCCTTGCCAATGTCTGCAAACGGTACCGTGACCATCTGCTGCTCGAATTCGATTTCGATCCCGTCCGGGTGGACGGCGGTCAGGGTGCCGGTGTAACGCCGACGTCCGTCCCGTGCCATGTTCAATTCGACGCGCACCTTGGACCCGATGAAACGGGAAAAGTGCGCCGGGATCCTCAGTACCCGGTCAAAACCGGGCGACGAGACCTCCAGCGAGTACGCTCCCGGAATCGGATCCTCCACATCCAGCAGCGCAGAGACCTCGCGGCTGACTTTTTCGCAGTCCTCGATGCCGATGTGGCCGCTGTGCCCGGCCGGGTGATCGATATACATCCGCAATACACCCGATCGCGCTGCCGACGCCCACTCGATATCGACCAGCTCGTAACCCAGCTGCGCGAGCAGCGGTTCCGTCAGCTCGATCAAACGATCCCTGATTGCGCCAGACGTCGCCATTCAACCACCCCGGGCCTCGAAAACGAAAAAGGGCCTCGAAGGCCCCAGGATCCTGTCCGCCCCGGCCAGGGGCGCAAAAAATAAAAGCCCCCTCGGGGGCTTTACGCTCAAGCACTTGCGATCTGGGACATCCCGAACCGAGCCCCCACGAGACCCGAGGTACCTCGTGGGGGCCGAATCTTAAGCTAAGTTGCGTGCTACCACAAACCCGTCTTAGCCCCCAGGGGGCGCGACCATCCACCTCTGAAGCCAGTCGTGGACTTCCTGGTAGAAAAGCCGGCTGTTTTCGCCCTTGAGAATCCAGTGGTTCTCGTCCGGGAACACGACCAGACGGCTCGGGATCCTGCGGCGCTGCAGCAATGTCCAGTATTCCAGCGAGTTGTTGAGGGGCACCCGGAAATCCTGCTCGCCGATCGTTACGAGCACGGGGGTCTGGAAGGCCGCCGCAAGCCGCGCCGGGTTCTGCTCCCGCCAGACCGGGCCCTGCTCCCAGACCGGACCGCCGTTGTTGATTTCCCTCCCGTAGACGGTATCGCTGGTCCCCCACTGCGATTCGAGATTGACCAGCCCGGCGTGACTGACCAGGCAGCGGTACCGGGTGGTGGTTCCCTGCAGCCAGTTCGCGAGGTGCCCCCCGTAGCTCGCGCCTCCCGCGCACTGCCTTGCGGGGTCGATGAAAGGGAATTCCCGCAGGGCCGCATCCGCGGCCTCGTTGAGTTCCTCGCCCGGCGTTCGCAGCGGATCGCCCTGGATTGCCTGTGCGAAGGTTTCGCCGAACCCGGTGGACCCGGTGTAGTTCGTCAGGAGGATGACGTACCCCGGAGCGCCGAGGAGGTGGTAGTTCCAGCGGGTGAACCACTGGTCGCGCCACATGATGTGGGGACCGCCATGGATGAGGTTGAACAGCGGGTAGCGCCGGCTCGGATCGAAGCCGGGTGGCAGCACGAGCATGTTGTGGATCCTGCGACCCTTGGAACTGGTGAACCAGAAATGCTGCACCGGCGCCAGATCCAGCGCAGCGACCCGCCCGGCGTTCTGCGCCGAGATCGGGTCGTGCCCACGACGCAGCGGCTCGATGCGAACCACCTCCGGAGGCGATGTGGCGCTTTCCCAGTTGGCCAGCAGCACCAGTCGTCCGGAGGCTCGCGGGATCGAGAGGTTGGTGTAGACGCCCCCCGCGGAGGGCTCGAAAACGAGCCGCGGCGCGCCGGAGCGAGCGGCGAAGGGCGCGAAAAACAGCTTCTCGTTCCCGGATTCCTCGGCGAGGAAGTACGCGCCCCGCGAGTCGGGAGCCGGGGCGAAACTCGTGACGGAGCGATCGAGCGCCGCCGTGATCCACCTGGGGTCGGATCCGGGAGCGCCGGTCACGGAGTCCCAGGAAAACGCCACCAGTTCGGTTCGCGCATAGACTCTGCCGGACCGTCGCTCCACCTGCGCGAGCAGTGTCCGCCCGTCCGGTGAGAATGTGGGTCTGGACCAGGAATGAGCATCTTTCGTAAGCCGTTGCGGTTCTCCGCCGGTGGCCGGTATGCGCCAGAGCTGCTCGCTGGTGAAGGCGTATGCCGCCTGGTTCCGGTCCTCACTCGCCACGAACAGGATCGATTGCCCGTCCGGGCTCCAGACCGGGTCGAGGTCGCCCCCTGAATCAGAGGAACGTCCGGCAAAACCCGGGCTGCGGGCCAGTCGGGTGGCCGAGAGCAGATCCCTCGCCGCCGCTGCCGCACGACCGGGTTCCGGCAAATCGACGACGAACAGCGAAGGCCGTCGCTCGTCCAGCCAGCGATCCCAGTTACGGATGGGGAACCCTTCATAAATACGGGCGTTCCACTTGCGCGCCTTGCGCTGCGCGGCGGCATCCCCGGGGTAGATGCTGCTCGTGAAAGCGACGGCGCTGCCGTCGGGCGAGAACACGGGCGCGCGCGCCCCGGTGGGAATCGAGGTGAGCCGTTGGGCCTCGCCGGCACCCGTCACCGGCAGGAGGTAGACCTGCTCGGCATCGTCGCCGTTGCGCCGCGCGATGAACGCGATCCAGCGGCCGTCCGGGCTCCAGTCCACCCCGCCTTCACGGCCGGGCCCTGAGGTCAGGCGCCGAGCGGGCGCCGAACCGTCCGCGGCAGCGATCCAGAGGTCGGACACGGTTTCCTTTTCATCGTAGGACGGCGCCGTCACCGAAAAAACCACCCACTTGCCGTCCGGGCTCACGCTTGGCGCGCCCACGCGGCGCATTTCCCACAGATCCCGGTGCGTGATCGGGCGCCGTTCGGGGGTCTCGGTGGGCGCTGCCGACGCGCCTGCAGGCCCGGCGAGCGTCAGCAGTGCAAGCAGGCCGGTGCAGAACCGGGCGCCGCCAGAGGGCCGCGCAGTGGCGCCACGATCGATTCGTTTCATCCCCGACCCCCGCTGCATGTGTTGCCTGAAGAATAGTCCGGCGGCAGGTCAGCGGTCGACCTCCCCCACGGACCGATATGGCATGGCGCGCCGGCAAGGTGCAGGATGTCGCCCCGCAGATAACGCAAGGGCTGCGCCATGACCGTGCAAAGAATCGCCATGTGGTCGGGTCCGAGGAACGTCTCGACGGCGCTGATGCGCGCCTTCGGGAATCGCGGGGACACCGTGGTCGTCGACGAGCCGCTCTACGCCCACTATCTGCTCGAGACCGGGCTGGAACACCCCGGTCGCGACGAGGTGATCGCTCGCCATGAGACGGACTGGCGGACGGTGGCCTCATCGCTGCACGCTCCGCTGCCGCCCGGCATCCAGGTGCACTACCAGAAACACATGGCGCATCACCTGTTGCCGCAGATCGGGCGGGAGTGGCTGGTCGGCCTGCGGCACGCCATGCTGATCCGCCACCCGCGGGACATGCTGCTGTCGCTCGACCAGAAGCTGGCCGCGATACGGCTCACCGACACCGGCCTGCCCCAGCAGTGGGAAATCTTCCGCCGGCTCACCGCTGACGGAGACTCCACGCCTCCGGTGGTCGATGCGGCCGACCTGCTGCGCAATCCGCGCGGTGTCCTGACGGAGCTTTGTCGGCGCCTGGGTCTGGAGTTCCGGGAGAGCATGCTGGCCTGGCCCGCCGGACCCAGGCCCACCGATGGCGTCTGGGCGAAGCACTGGTACGAGCAGGTGGAGCGTTCGACCGGATTTGCGCCCTACCGTCCGCGTGAAGGCGAACTCTCCGCGGATCTGGTTGCGGTGGAAGCCGAGGCTTGCGAGATTTACCAGCGCCTGCACGCGTTCAGGATCACCGCTGTAGCCCCGTAAGCCCGTGAACTGTTTTCCGAGGAGATGCTCTTGCTGCAGAAATTCGATGAACGCAACCGCGACCTTCTGGTCAACATCAACGGGCGACTGGTGCACCGTGATGCGGCCGGCGTGAGTCCTTTCGACTCCGTGGTGCAGGGTGGCGACGCTGTCTGGGAAGGGCTGCGGCTGTACCGTGGCCGCATCTTCCGGCTCGTCGAACACCTGGACCGCCTCATCGCCTCCGCGAAGGCCCTGGGCTTTTCAGGCATTCCTCCACAGGCGTACTTCATCGACGAACTCCGGCGCACGCTGGAAGCCAACCATATGCATGACGGCGTGCATGTCCGTCTCACGTTGACCCGCGGAGTAAAGATCACTTCGGGCATGGATCCGCGGCTCAACCAGGCAGGGCCAACCCTCATCGTGCTGGCCGAGCACAAGTCGCCGGTCTACTCGACCGCGGGGCTCACGCTGGTCACGAGCAGCGTTCGGCGCTTTCCCCCTGACTGCCTGGATCCAAAGATCCATCACAACAACCTCATCCAGTCGATTCTTGCCAAGATCGAGGCCAACCTGGCCGGAGCCGACGATGCGTTGATGCTGGACCTGCGCGGTTTCGTTGCGGAAACCAACGCCACCCACCTCTTTGCGGTGGAGCGTGGGGTCCTGCGCACGAGCCGGACGGTGGCCTGTCCCGAGGGCATCACGCGCTCGGCAGTGCTCGAGTTGTGCGCCCGCCACCACATTCCCACCGAGGTCACCGACCTCTCGCTGTCGGAGTTCTACCGGGCCGATGAGGCTTTCTGCACTGGCACGATGGGCGAGATCGCAGCGGTCACCCGGATCGACGGGCGGCAGATCGGCACGGGTGAGGTGGGACCTTTGACGGGCCGGATCGGCGCCCTGTTCCGCGAACTCACGGCCAGTGAGGGCACTGTGGTATGCGCGGCCGAACCGCAGCGCTGATCCTGCTGGCTCTGGCCGCCTCGTGGCCCTGGGCCACGGGCAGCGCTGGTGAGGTGACCGTCGTCCCGTCTCCCGGGCTGCAGCGCGCAGTGGAGCGGGCGCGGTCCGAATTCCTGGCATCACAGCCCTTCGAACGGTTCCACGTGACGGTGCTCGTCGAGGATCGTCCTGGCCGCTGGCTTCGTGGCAGCGTCGATGGCGACGCACTCTCCTATCCGGCGAGTTGCGTGAAGCTGGGCTTTCTGGTCGGCGCCGTGCACTGGTGCCGGTCCCGGGGCGAGCGCCCGGATTGCCTCGACCTGCACGCACGACCGATGATCGTGGACTCCGACAACGTTGCAACC
>CAJACZ010000258.1 GCA_903938365.1 uncultured Pseudomonadota bacterium
AGTACAAGGAAGGCGAACTGCGCGGCCAGCTGCGCCGCCAGCGCAAGCCCTAGGCCGCGCTACTCCTCGAGGTCGCGGCGCCGCGGGACCGGAATCCAGCCGCCGCCGCCGCCGCCCACGCCCGCCGCCCACTTGTCGCCGCCCACCCGCCCGGGGCCGCGGTCCCGGGTGTGCGTGTAGACGGGGTTGCCCTTGTAGGCCCAGACCCGCGCGCCGCCACCGGCCGGCGACTCGACGATCGTCCAGTCGCCTGCGCCCTGCGCGCCCGGCGCGGCGGGCACGAGCCGCCAGAACGCCGCGATGCAGGCGTCGTTACAGGTCGTCTGGCGGATCTTGTCCAGCGAACCGGCCACCGTATACAGCGTGAGGCCCTGGGCGTCGGCAAACACCTCGCCCATGTCGGCGCTCTGCACGCTCAACCATGACGGCAGCGGCGGCGCCCGCTCCAGCGCCGCGGCGCGCCATGTTCCGTCGACGCCCTCGCCCCGCGCCTCACCGGGCTTGAGGTCCTCGCGCATCAGGTAGAGCGGCCGACCCTCGTAGGTCCACTGCATCGTGCCGTCGGTCCGCGCGACCGGCGCCCAGTCCCCGACCCGGTTGCCGAGGCGCGGCGCGGCGAGCGGCGTCCACACCTGCAGGCATTCATCCTTGCAGCGCGGCTCCGCCGCACGACCCGCCGCGGGCTTCTCGTCGTCGCGCCAGTACAGCGTGTGGCCGCGCGCATCGACGAGCACGCGACCAAGATAAGTCGCGCGCAGGCCCGTTCCCGGCGCCAGCGCCACCGGCGTGAAGGCGACGCGCCAGGCCTTGCCCACCCGGTCGCCCAGCGCGGTGCCCGGCTGCGCGTCGCGGGCGAAGCGATAGAGTGGCTTGCCGCGGAACGCCCATTGCCGCGTCCCGTCCTCGCGCACGATGACGGACCACTCCCCGGCGGCACTGGCCTCGGCGGGCGCCGGCAGGGGCGGCCAGGTGACCGCACATTCGCCGTTGCAGGCCGAGGCGCCGGGACGCGAGTCCTGGGCATAGGTGTACAGCGCCATGCCCCGGGCATCGGCGAGGTACTCGCCGGCCGCAGTGCGCCGCGCACCGATGCCGGCAGGCGGCGCCGTCGCGGCGGCCAGCGCGTCGGACACCGGTACGCCTGCCCCGAGGGCGAGCAGCAGCGCGCCGGCGCAGCCGCGCAGGCTAGATGAGGATTTCACTGATCGGCTTCGCAGTCTGAAGGGATCCCGTGCCCCACTTCTCGATCGTCAGGCCCATCACCTGCATGACGGTGAGCCCCACGCGCGAGATCGGATCGCCGTTGCCGACGATGTGCAGGCCGGTCTTGATGCGCCCCCCGGCACGCCCGATCGTCATCACCGGGATGTTGTCGACCGCGTGGACCTTGGCGTAACTGGTCTCGGCGTGCGCGAAGATCAGCGTGTTGTCGAGCAGGGTGCCGGCTCCTTCGCGCGTCGCGGCAAACACGCCGATGAAATCCGACAGCGCCTCCATGACGCGGCAGTTGAACCAGAACGCCTCGGGCTGGTAGCCGAGCGTCCGGTCGACGGCTTCTTCATGGGTGAGCGTGTGGTGCGTGTAGGCGGTCCCCGGCTTGCGCAGGCTCGAGAGCGCGTTGTTGAAGGCCATGTTGAACACCCGCGTATGGTTGCAGGTGAGCGCCACCGCCAGCAGCCGAGTCATCGCCGCGTGGTTGGCCTGCGCGACCGGGATCTCGAGCCCCACCGGCCCCTCGTCGGGGGCCACGGGCCGCTTGCAGACGCCGAGCGTCGAGCCCTGCTGCTGCACCGACAACTGCGTCTCGAGCTGCCGGATCGAGGTGAAGTATTCGTCCATCCGCGCGCGGTCGGTCGCACCAAGGCGACGCTCGAAGCGCTTGCGCTGTTCGCTGATGCCCGAGAGCACGCTCTTCTGCAGCATCAGGTCGGGATCCGGGCCGGAGCCCGCGCCCGCCGCCGCGGACGCCGCCGAGGCTCCGAACAGCCGGGTATAGAGCGCCGCGGGCGACACTTCCCCGGCGTTGCGGGAGTGCGTGTCGCGGGCCGTGAAGGAGTCGCGCGGATTGCCCGTGCAGGTCATGTCGATCGAGCGGAACCGGGTGCCGGAGCCGATGGCGTCGGCGACCAGCACGTCGAGCGTGGGTGCCGGGATGTCCCCGGGCAGCGCCGGTGCAGTACCGGTGCGGCAGGTCACCCAGCCCGTGTGGTGCACGTGGTTGGGCCGGCCGTCGAGCGGAGAATTGAACTGGCCGAAATAGTTGATGTGCGCCGCATGCGGCGTCAGGGACTTGCACTCCTCGAGGAACTCGAGCCGGTCGGCGCGCGGCGAGATCGCATGGTTCGGCGTGTGCCCCATGGACCAGAACCAGGTCCCGAAGCGCAGGGGCAGCGGCGCACCGGACGCCAGGGCCTCGCCGCTCTCGCCGAGAAAGCAGTCGAGAAACGGCAGGCCGACGGCGACGGCCGCGCCCCCGATCGACCCGCGCAGCATTTCACGGCGCGTGAACGGCTTCTTGATCAGGACGCTCATGAGGTGGGTTCTCCGGAACCGAGTCGGGCGGTCTTCAGGGATGGGGTGCCGATCGCATAGAGCGCATCGCTGGTGGCGATCCGCCGGAACAGGCCGCGCAGGCGGTACCCGTCAGAGGCGAACTCGCCCTCGAGGTGGGTCATCCACTCGCGTTCGCCACGCTGGATGTCGCGTGCCGCCGCATAGGCGTAGGCGCGGTTCACGACACACGAGGACGAGGCGGGATCCTGCCGCAGCGCCTGCCCGAGGCCAACCGCGTCCGCGAACGGGATGCCGTTGATCTCGCCGCTGGTGTCGATCGGCTCGCCGTTCTCGGTGAGTCGCTGCTGGCCCGCGCCGTCGAAGGTCTCGAGCGCCAGCCCGATCGGATCCATCAGCTTGTGGCACCCGGCGCAGGCCGGGTCCGTCGAGTGGGCATCCAGACGGTTGCGCGCCGTCTTGTTGGGGGAGTTCGGGTCGTTGAACTGGTCGAAGTTCACGTCGCCCGGCGGATCCGGGATCTTCTGGCAGAGCAGCAGTTCGCGGATTGCCTTGCCGCGCAGCGTCGGCGAGCTCTTGCCGGGGTGGGAGTGCAGCGCGACGAAGCTGAGCTGCGTCTGGATGCCGCCGCGGGTATCGCCCTCGGGGAACTCGAACTCGCCCCAGCCGTCCGGCACCGGCGCAGGCACTCGATACACGATGCCGAGCGGCCCGCTCAT
>CAJACZ010000259.1 GCA_903938365.1 uncultured Pseudomonadota bacterium
GCCTCCCACCACGTAACTGGCAGCCTCGAACACCCCCCGATAAGCCGGGGTGTCGCCGCCGTCGAGGTATCCCTGGCCGGTGCCGGAGCGGCCCCGGACCAGTTCGATGTGCTCGGCGGTGTGGAAGGCCAGAAGTTCCTGGTCGGTGGCGGCGCGGGTTTCCTGCACCTCGGTCCGGCGATCGAGGCCGCGGGCCTCGAATTCGCGGTAGAAGGCGCCGTGACGGTCCGTGCCGAAGGGATGGCCCTCGCCGAAACCGTAGCGGGCCAGCTTTTCGCCGGCGATGACTAGTACTTCTGTGGGCATCGAAACAGATTCGGTGCTTTTGACGGCAAATGGGAGCCGAGCCTAGCACAGCCCGGGCCCGCGTCCGCGCGGCTGAGCCGCTCGAACCTGACAGGGGGCGCGGACATATAATGCAGATCCCTCTCCCCAAGGATCCCCAGTCCCCAAACCCATGGCTCAATACATCTACACGATGAACCGGGTAGGCAAGATCGTGCCGCCCAAGCGCCACATCCTGCGCGACATCAGCCTCTCGTTTTTCCCCGGCGCGAAGATCGGCGTGCTCGGCCTGAACGGATCGGGCAAGTCGACCCTGCTCAAGATCATGGCGGGCATCGACACCAACATCGAGGGCGAGGCCAGGCCACAGCCCGGAATCCGGATCGGCTACCTGCCCCAGGAGCCGGAACTGGATCCCGCGAAGACCGTCCGCGAGGAAGTGGTGCTCGGCATCGGCGGCATGTTCGCCAAGCTCGAGCGCTTCAACGCGATCAGCGAGCTTTTCGCCGAACCGATGTCGGACGATAAAATGAACGCCCTGCTCGAGGAGCAGGCGAAGCTGCAGGACGCCATCGACGCCGCGGGCGCCTGGGAACTCGACCGCAAGCTCGAGATCGCCGCCGACGCACTGCGCCTGCCGCCCTGGGAGTCCAGGATCGACAAGCTGTCGGGCGGCGAGAAACGCCGGGTCGCGCTGTGCCGGCTGCTGCTTTCTGCGCCCGACATGCTGCTGCTCGACGAGCCGACCAACCACCTCGACGCAGAGTCCATCGCGTGGCTCGAGCGCTACCTCGAGGAATACCCCAGCACCGTGATCGCGGTGACCCATGACCGGTACTTCCTCGACAACGTGGCCGAGTGGATCCTCGAACTCGATCGCGGCCACGGCATCCCCTACCACGGCAACTACTCGTCGTGGCTCGAACAGAAGGAAAAGCGCCTCGCCCAGGAAGACAAGGAACGTGATTCCCTGCGCAAGACCCTGGAGCGCGAACTCGAGTGGGTGCGACAGAACCCGAAGGCACGCCAGGCCAAGAGCAAGGCGCGCATGCAGCGCTACGAGGAACTCGCGTCGAAGGAGTTCCAGGAACGCAACGAGACCAACGAGATCTACATTCCGCCGGGCGAGCGCCTCGGCGACCTCGTGATTGAGGCCAGCAACCTGCGCAAGTCCTTCGGCGACCGACTGCTGATCGACAACCTGAACTTCAGCCTGCCCAAGGGCGGCATCGTGGGCATCATCGGCCCGAACGGCGCCGGCAAGACCACGCTGTTCCGCATGCTCACCGGCGCCGAGCAGCCCGATGGGGGCGAGATCCGCATCGGCCCCTCGGTCAAGCTCGCCTACGTCGACCAGAGCCGCCAGGCTCTGAACGACAGGAACTCCGTCTGGCAGGAAATCTCCGGCGGCCTCGACATGATCAAGGTCGGCAACTACGAGACGGCCTCGCGCGGCTACGTGGGGCGCTTCAATTTCAAGGGTTCGCAGCAGCAGCAGCTGATCGGCGAGCTCTCGGGCGGCGAACGCAACCGCGTGCACCTGGCCAAAGTGCTCAAGAGCGGCGGCAACGTGCTGCTGCTCGACGAGCCGACCAATGACCTGGACGTCGAGACCCTGCGTGCACTCGAGGATGGCCTGCTCGCCTACCCCGGCTGCGCCGTCGTCATCTCGCACGATCGCTGGTTCCTCGACCGCATCGCCACCCACATCCTGGCCTTCGAAGGCAACTCCGAGGTGGTCTGGTTCGAGGGCAACTACCAGGAATACGTCGAGGATTACCGCAAGCGCAAGGGCGAGGACGCCTCGCAGCCACACCGCATCCGCTACAAGCCGCTGACTCGTTAGAGCGCCGGCGCAGCCTCGCAGCGCCCGGCGTTGCTGCGCGTGGCGCGCAGGATCGACAGGTAACGGTCGGCGTCCGACGGCGGGTAGGCCGCGCGGATGTCGCTGTCGCTGCGCGCCGCATCAGCGCGCAGCGGCTGCAACGTAAGCAGGCAGCCCTGCGGATCGCCGAGCTTGAACTGCGTGAGCGCCAGGTCGTTGCGGATCCAGCCCGCCTCGAGCCAGGGCATCGATGCGCCGCAGTCCGCCAGCACAGGCCGCAAGGCCGCCTGGGCCCGCGCGTAGTCACCCGCGTCATAGAGTTTCTTGAACTCGCGCCGCGCCTCGCGCCGCGCCGGTTCCGCGCAGGCCGCGCTGGCGCGCAGGTAGGTGCCCTCGAAAGAGGCGCGCATGCCGCAGAACGAGCGACAGGCCTGGCCGCCCGTGCTCGACACCTCGACCCCGCCGGCCACCGGCTTGAAGAACACGCGACAGACCTCGCGCATGCCCTCCGGGGTGAGGCTGCCCACGCCCGCCAGGATCTCGCCGTCCAGGCCGCAGGAATGACCGTTCACGCCTTGCGCGCGGAGGCGGAACTTCAGGCTCGCCGGACCGGCGCGCTGCACCGTCAGCCGACCCCAGCCCCCTTCGGTCTGGTACTCCGCGGGGGCGGGATCCTCGCCTGCCCAGACAGGCTGGGCGGCGCCCGCACCCGACACACACAGACACAGCAGCAGTACGGCAGGCATCAGTCGCATGAAAGGCGGACTCCCAATGGATGCTCGGACCGTGGGATATCAGCGTCCATGAGCCGCCTGTACCTGACCCTCCTCTGTGCGGCGTTGTGCGCCGCCACTCTCGAGCCGCTGGCCCGCGCTTCGGAAGGCCCCGTGGGCATCGCCTACGTCGAGGCGCCCGAGCAGTCCTCCGGCGTCTGCGTCGCCGGCAATCCAGACAAGGCCTTCAGCTGCGCCAAGGCCAGGTGCGCGGAAGGCGGCACCCTCGCGCGCGACTGCCTGCGGATCGCCTGGTGCTTCCCCGCGGGATGGAGCACGGACGTATTCCTGCAGAACCAGGACGGCTTCCATTGGCACGAGTTCTCCTGCGGCTGGGACTCGAAGGAAATGGCACTGCGGGCCGCGCAGCTGCGCTGCGACCGCGGCCTGAGCCCTCAGCTCCTGGAGTGCATGACGGTCGCTGTGTACGACCCGGACGGCAAGACCGAAACACCCGAACCGGCGCCCTGAACGCAGCGCGAGCCTCGGCAGACGCGCCGCTGCCGTAAGTCCTGTGCAGCCCGCGGATCCGGAACACGGCCACGGGCAGCAGGCTCAGCCGAGCCAGGCCCTGGCGTTGCGGAACATCCGCATCCAGCCCGAGTATTCGCCGTCGCGCTCCGGCAGCCAGGAGTTCTGCACGCGACGGAACACGCGCTCGGGATGGGGCATCGCGATCGTCACGCGCCCGTCCATGCTGCACAGCGCCGCAATGCCACGCGGCGAGCCATTCGGATTCGCGGGGTACTGCGTGGCGATCACGCCGGGGCGATCGACATAGCGCAGCGCCACCGTGCCGGACGCGTCGCAGGCCTGCTGCGCCGCGAGGCCCGCGAACTCCGCACGCCCCTCGCCATGGGAGACGGCAATCGGCAGAACCGAACCCGCCATCCCGGCGAACATCAGCGACGGCGTGGCCAGGATCTCGACGAGGCTCAGCCGGCCTTCGAACTGTTCGCTGCGGTTGCGCACGAAACGCGGCCAGTGCGCGGTGCCCGGGATGATGGAGGCGAGCGCGGACATCATCTGGCAGCCGTTGCAGACGCCCAGCGAGAACGTATCCGGGCGGGCAAAGAACCCGCTGAACTGTTCGCGGAGCGCCGCATTGAAGAGGATCGACTTCGCCCAGCCCTCACCGGCACCGAGCACGTCACCGTAGGAGAAGCCGCCGCAGGCCACGAGGCCCTGGAACGAGCCCAGTTCACGTCGACCCGCGATCAGGTCGGTCATGTGCACGTCGTGCGCCTCGAATCCGGCGCGGTCGAAGACGGCCGCCATCTCCGAGTGACTGTTGACGCCCTGCTCGCGCAGCACGGCCACCCGCGGACGCGCGCCCCGGGCGATGAACGGCGCCGCGACGTCCTGCTCGGGATCGAAGGCCAGGGATTCAAGCAGCGGCGGGGTCGTGAGACTCACGGCCGCTGCATGTTCCTCGTCGGCGCAGGCCGCGTCGTCACGCAGGCGGCGCATCTGCAAGGAGGTGTCGGACCAGGCACGACGGAACTCCTCGATGTCACCCTCGAGGACGGACGTTCCGGCGGCGATGCGGACCCGACCCGAGGTGGCGTCGGGCCGGCCGAGGACGGCGCTGCACTGCGCCAGCCCCTCGCCCGCCAGCACCCCGAGTACGCGCTCGATAGAGGTCGCGCGCACCTGCAGCACCACGCCCAGCTCCTCGGCGAACAGCGCGGCAAAGCCGTTGCCCTGCGCCCCGGGCAGCATGACGTCGAGCCCGCAGTGGCCCGCAAAGGCCATCTCGAGGAGGGTGACGAGCAGGCCGCCATCCGACCGGTCGTGGTAGGCGAGCACGAGGTCCTCGGCGCGCAGCGTCGCGAGGGCTGACGCGAGACCCCGAAGCAGCGCCGGGTCATCCAGATCGGCGGGCGCATCGCCCAGCTGCCCGTGGACCTGTGCGAGGACCGAGCCGCCGAGGCGGTCGCGCCCGCAGCCCAGGTCGACCGCCAGCAGCACCGTGTCGCCGGCATCGCTGCGCAGCTGTGGCGTCCAGGTGCGCCGGACATCGGTGACGGGTGCGAAGGCCGAGACGATCAGCGACACCGGAGCGACGACCGAGCGCGACTGGCCCGCCTCGTGCCATCCCGTGCGCATGGACAGCGAGTCCTTGCCCACCGGAATGGCGATGCCGAGCGCCGGGCAAAGCTGCTCCCCCACGGCGTGCACGGTCGCGTAAAGCGCCGCATCTTCGCCCGGTTCGCCGCAGGCGGCCATCCAGTTGGCCGACAGCCGCACGCTCGAGAGTCCCGGCACGTCGGCCGCGAGCACGTTCGTGAGAGCCTCGCCGATCGCGAGGCGGCCCGAGGCCGGCGCGTCGAGCAGGGCTACCGGCGCGCGCTCGCCCATGGCCATCGCCTCGCCGGCGAAGCCGAAGTAATCGGCGACGGTCACGCCGACATCGGCCACGGGAACCTGCCAGGGGCCGACCATCTGGTCGCGGCTGATCATGCCGCCGACGCTGCGGTCGCCGATGGTCACGAGGAATGTCTTGTCGGCCACGACCGGGCAGCGAAGAACGCGATCCAGGGCATCACGCAGTTCGAGGCCGCTCGTGTCGAAGGCCCTGCGGACCGGAATGCTCGTGGCCACGTCCCGCGTCATGCGCGGAGTCTTGCCGAGCAGCACCTCGATCGGCATGTCGACCGGGTCTGCGCCGAGCAGCGTATCGCGCACCCGCAGCTGCCCGTCATCGGTCAACGTGCCGATCACCGCAAATGGACAGCGCTCACGGCGACAGAGCGCCTCGAACTCCTCGAGACGATCCGCCTCGACCACGAGCACGTAGCGCTCCTGGGACTCGTTGCACCAGAGCTCCATCGGCGACATGCCGGGCTCGTCGCTGAGGATGGCGCGCAGGTCGATCACCGCGCCCCGCTGGCTGTGCGACACCGCCTCGGGCACGGCGTTGGACAGGCCGCCCGCGCCGACGTCGTGGATCAGGAGGATCGGGTTCGCCTCGCCGAGCGCCCAGCAGCCGTCGATCACTTCCTGCGCGCGCCGCTGCATCTCGGGATTGCCGCGCTGCACTGAGGCGAAGTCCAGGTCAGCCGAGGACGAACCCGCCCCGACCGAAGAGGCCGCGCCGCCGCCGAGGCCGATCAGCATGGACGGACCGCCGAGGACGACCACGCGCGCGCCCACGGTGCACTCGCTCTTCTCGACGTGGTCGCGGCGGATGTTGCCGAGCCCGCCGGCGATCATGATGGGCTTGTGGTACCCGCGGACGCGGCCGGGCGCGTCGTCGGGCACGGGCAGTTCGAGGCTGCGGAAATATCCGCAGATGCCCGGCCTGCCGAATTCGTTGTTGAACGCGGCGGCCCCGAGCGGCGCCTCGAGCATGATCTCGAGCGCAGAGGCGATGCGAGCGGGCTTCGCTGCCGCGATCTCCCAAGGGCGTTCGTGGCCGGGAATGCGCAGGTTCGACACCGAGAAGCCCACCAGGCCCGCCTTCGGCTTGGCGCCCCGACCCGTGGCCCCCTCGTCGCGGATCTCGCCCCCGGAACCGGTGGCGGCACCGGGGAACGGGGAAATGGCGGTCGGGTGGTTGTGGGTCTCGACCTTGATCAGGATGTCGATCGGCCCAGGGTGCGCGCCGTAGACGCCCGACCCGGGCTCCGGGTACCAGCGCTGGCCCGCCGCGACGCCTTCGATGACCGCGGCATTGTCACGGTAAGCCGAAAGCACGCCCTGCGGATTGCGCGCATGGGTGTTGCGGATCATGCCGAACAGCGTCTTCGCCTGCGGCTCCCCGTCGATGATCCACTGCGCGTTGAAGATCTTGTGGCGGCAGTGCTCCGAGTTCGCCTGCGCGAACATCATGAGTTCGACGTCGGTGGGATCACGCCCGAGCCTGGCGAAAGCCTCGAGCAGGTAGTCGATCTCGTCGGTCGAGAGCGCCAGACCGAGTTCGGCATTCGCCGTCTCGAGGGCGCCACGCCCTGCTGCGAGCGGGATCCGCCGCAAGGGCCGTGCGGCGGAGGTTTCGAACAGGGCCTGCGCCTCGGCAGGCTCGAACACGGCGACTTCGGTCATCCGGTCCAGGACCAGGGGCGCCAGGGCCTCGAGGTCCTCGCGTGTCAGAGGCTTGGACGAAGCAACGCAGTATTCGATGCCGCGCTCGACCCGGCGCACCGCATCCAGGCCGCACACATGGGCGATGTCGGTGGCCTTGCTGGACCACGGAGAGATGGTGCCCGGACGCGGCAGCACCCAGAACCAGGCCGCCTCGACGGACACGCCCTCGCCTGCGATCGAAGACTCGCGCGGACCATACTGCAGAAGGCTGTCGAGACGGACCACCTCGTCGCCGCCGAGTTCGCGCGAGACATCCACGAGATGCAGCCAGCGCGCCTGCACGGCCGTCACCGAACCGACCCGGGCGACCAGGCGTGCGTGCAGCCGGGCGCTGCGGAATTCGGACAGCGCGGTGGAGCCGCGCGAGACCCGCATGGCCGCCACGCCTACTTGCCGGGTCCCGAGTCGCCCGAGGGCGGCGCGTACATCGGGATCGGGAACTGGGCGACGTTGCTGCCCTCGTAGGAACTGATCTTGCTCACCCCCTGCTGCTTCACCTCGTCGATGCGCAGCACTGAGTGCATCGGCAGGAAGCTGCGGGTAACCCCGGCGAACTCGGACTTGACGCGCTCCTCACCGGGATCGAGCACGACGCTGGAGCGCTCGCCGAACACCAGTTCCTCCACCTCGATGAAACCGAACAGGCTGCCGTGGTTGACCTTCCGGGCGTAGATCTCGTAGACCTTGCCCTGGCTGACGAACAGGATCTTGAAAATGTGACTTGCGGCCATCGTTGCGGGGGAACCGGTTGGTATGTTCGGCGTCATTATACGGGCGACGGCCCACGAGGCACCCGGGACCATGGCCTTACGCCTGAGGATCGTCAGCGAGCAGCGCCGCACGTTGGGCAGCCGCGGCGTCGTCATGTTCGGCGTCGGCGGGGGCAGCATTGGCCGCGCAGCGGACAACGACCTCGTCCTGCCCGACAAATCCCGGTTCGTCTCCGGTCACCATGCCCGGGTTTTCTTCCGGGACGGCCGGTACTACCTCGAAGACACCAGCACCAACGGCACCTACATCAACGAAGCCGATCAGCCGATGGCGCGGCGCAGGCACGCCGAACTGAACAACGGCGACATCCTGCGGTTCGGCGAATTCCACGTGCTGGTCTCCGTGGATCCACTCTCGCAAGACGCGGGCGACGCCATCGCCGACGCCGAACTCGAACAGGCGCTGCTGCTGGGCGATCCGGTCAACGGCGGTCAGTTCGATCCCGTGCGGCCGCGCCCGCCGGTCACGCCGCCCCAGGTGGAAGGACATCTGGACTCATCGTTGAATACCCACACGCTGTTCGGCACGGATCCGGCCACGAGCGGTGATTTTCAGCTGGGGAACGCCTTCGGGCAGGCCGTCGTCGTGCCCTTCACGGCAACTCGCCCCAGCCGGCCTCCGGCCGCGCCCACCCACGAGGATTCGGATGTGATCGCCTCGCGTCGGCTGGAGTCGCTGCAGCGGGCCGCTTTGCGCCAGGACGCGCCTGCGGTGCCGCCGCCCGAACGCGCGGGCCTAGACGCCCTGTGCCGCGGCGCAGGAATGGACTCTGCACGGCTGCCGGCGGAGGCCAGCGCCGCGATGCTGCAGGTCGCCGGTCGACTGCTGCGCGAAATGCTCGTCGGCCTCAAGCATGTCGAGATGCGGCGCTCCGACGGAGCCTCGCCCAGCCTCGGCGGTGAAACGGATGAACTGCTTCGGCGTCTGCTGGGTGGCACCGAGGGCCTGCGCCCGGATCCCGGAATGTGGTTGCGCCAGCAGTTCGAGCGCATCCTGCGCCACGAAAGCGCGCTGACCGCCGCCAGCCATGCCGCATGCATGGAAGTGCTGAGGCAACTGGATCCCGCCGAGATCGAGAGCCGCTTCCCGCAGGCTGCGCAGCGCGAACCGGGAGCCCGACCCGGCGCATGGGAGCTTTACAGGGATTTTTACCGGGGCTTGCTGCGGGCGCAGGGCGCTGACGCCATGCCCCATGCCTATATGGAAGGCTTTGCGCGGGTCTACGCAGAGTCCATCGCGCAGGCCGGCGCCGCGCGGGACTGACCCCCCCGGCTTGCCCGGGGCCCGTTCCGGAGTGAAAAGTGGCGGAGAGGGTGGGATTCGAACCCACGTGCCGGTATTACCCGACCATCCGATTTCGAGTCGGCGCCGTTATGACCGCTTCGGTACCTCTCCGTCGCGCGGTATTCTACCGGAACATGGCGCAACGAGTGAAAGCCGATGCAAGCCCGGTTCGAGGCCGGGCACCACGACCTCGCGGGGCGTGGCTCACGGGGGTACTCGTGCTGCTGGCCGGCATTACCGCCTGCGCCCCGGAAGCGCCCGTCCTCAAGCAGGTCCAGGCACGCGGTGAACTGCGCGTCGCCACGCTCAACGCACCCACCTCCTATTTCCTCGGGACACAGGGTGCCGAGGGCCTGGAGTACGAACTCGCCAGGCGTTACGCCGACAAGCTCGGGGTCCGGCTCAAGATCATCACCGCTGCGGACCGTCGCGGCCTGAAGGCCGCCCTTGCAGAGGGTCGCGCCGATCTCGCCGCGGCACAACTGACCTCGCATCGACGCTGGGCGAAGCTGGGTGTGCCCGCGGAACCCTACGCTCAGGTCCCGCTGCACTGGGTGTATCGACGGGGACAGCCCAGGCCTGCGAACACCAGGGCGCTGGCGAAGCTGCGCATCGTCGTGCTTGAAAACACGGCGGCCTCCGACTATCTCGACGCGCACGGGACCCTCGACGGCATCGAACTGCACTGGGAGGTCCTGCCCCGGCGCGGCGGCATGGACGCCCTCGATGCGGTGCGGCTGGGCGAAGCCGACGTGACCCTCGTGGATGGCAACGAATACGCCTTCGCACGCCCGCTGCATCCAGACACGGCCATCGCCTTCACGGCGACGCTGCCGCGCGACACCCAATGGATCGTCCGCCGCGACGCTCCGGACCTGCTTGAATCGGTGAATGCTTTTTTCCGCGCAGAGGCGAGCTCTGGGCGACTGAAGCGCATCCTCGCCGAGGCGCTCCAACCGCCCCCGGATCTCGAACGCAACACACTCCGCGAATTTTCACAGCTCGTCGAGAGCCGGCTCGCCGACCTGCTGCCGCTGTTCGAGCAGGCCTCGGTGCAGACGGGCGTCGACTGGCGGCTGCTCGCCGCGCTTGCCTATCAGGAATCCCGGTGGAACCCCGCTGCACGATCGCCGAACGGCGCACTCGGCATCATGATGCTGATGCCGGACACCGCCAGGTCGCTGGGCGTGACGGACCCGATGGACGCCCGGCAGAGCATCGAGGGCGGCGCGCGCTACTTCCTCAAGGTGCGTGAACAGATCCCGAAGCGCATCCGCGAGCCGGACCGCAGCTGGTTCGCGATCGCGTCCTACAACATGGGCTACGGGCACCTCGAAGACGCTAGGGTCATCACCCAGAAGCGCGGCGGGAACCCCGACCTCTGGGAGGATGTCGGAGCGAACCTGCCGCTGCTGTCCGACGAAGCCTGGTATCTCACCGCGAAAAACGGCTACGCGCGCGGCTGGGAGGCGTTCTACACCGTCGAGCGGGTCCGGGAATTCGTGAAGGTACTCGAGTGGCGAACCGCGCCGGCTCAGCGCCAGTCCGGGAACCTGGAGCGCAGGTAACGCTGCTCCTGGTAGATCACCGGCAGCGGGATGCGGCTGTCGCCGTCGAGTTCGATGACCCACGAGTCGGAGTCGAGGCGCAACAGGCGCCCGCTGAACGGCCTGACCTCGCCCTGTGCGAGCGCAAGCTGGCCCGTCACCGTCGTACCCGGCTCGGGCGGATCCGGCAGCGCGCGCTGCGCGATGCGGATGCCCCGCTCGGAGCAGTTCAGCACGACGAAGCGGAACTCGCCCATCGTGACCACCGGTCGCGCAAGGATCGGGTAGACGATCCGGTACTCGGCACGGCCTTCCATCGCGCGCTCAGGCTCCAGCCGGGGCGGCCATGCGCGCCAGACGCCAGTTGCCCGCGCGGTAATAAACCACCGTGAGCGACATCGCCACGATCGCGGAGATGGTGAAACTCCACCAGAGCGCATCGGCACCCCAGCGTTCGACGGTGAGATAGGCGAGCGGCGCACGGACGCCCAGCAGCGCGATCGCCAGGATCAGCAGGGGCGCGACCACGGCTCCCGCCGCGCGCACCACGCCCGAGAGCACCATCGAGACGCCGAACAGGGGGAAGGACCAGAGCACGATCAGGTTCAGGTGCACCGCGATGTCGATGGCCGGACTGCCGGCGGGCAGGAACACGCCTATCGCATGCCGGCTGGCCAGGTAGATCAGCAGCACCGGCACGCCAGTCAGCAGGAAGTTGAACCACACGCCGACACGCGCGGTATCGCGCACGCGGTCCCAGAGACCCGCGCCGATGTTCTGCGCGGCCATGGAGGAAACCGCGGCGCCGAGCGCCAGCGCCGGCATCTGCACGTAGTTCCAGAGCTGCATGGCGGCCGCGAAAGCCGCCGCAGTGTCAGAGCCGAAACGGTTCACGACGCGCATGAACAGCACCATGCTCGACGAGAGCACGATCATCTGCAGCCCCATCGGGATGCCCTTGACCACGAGGGTCCTGACGATCTGCCAGTCGATCCGCAGCAGATGCCACTCACCAGCATGCAGCGCCAGCGGCACCTTCTTCACGTAGATGTAGCGGAGCATGGCCAGCAGGCTCAGGGTCTGGGAGATCAGCGTGGCCGCTGCAGACCCGCCGATGCCCATACGCGGTATCGGCCCCAGCCCGAAGATCAGCAGCGGGTTCAGCGCGATGTCGAGCACTACGGACATCAGCAGGAAAATGAAGGGCGTCCTGGAGTCGCCCGCCCCGCGCAATGCCGCGTTGACGAAGAAGAAGGCGTAGGACGCCGGCAACGCCAGGAACATCACCCGCATGTACGTGACGCCGAGGGGCAGCGCGTCGGCGGGCGTGCCCATCCAGGCGAGGATGGAGGGACTGAGCGCCACGCCCAGCAGCGCGAACAGCAGCGAGAGCACGAAGAAAAACGTGGCGCTGGTGCCGACCACGCGCTTGGCTTCGGCCATCTTTCCGGCCCCGACGCTCTGGGCCACCAGGATCGTCGAGGCCATCGTGAAGCCGAACACCGCGCCCAGCAGCAGGAACATCACGATGTTGGAATTGTTGGTTGCCGTCAGTGCGGCGGTGCCGAGGTAGCTGCCCACCCAGATCGCATTCACCGAGCCGTTCAGGGACTGCAGCACGTTGCCCATCAGGATGGGCAGCGCGAACATGAACAGAGTGCGCGAGATCGGACCGGTGGTCAGCTGCGCGGGACCCTTCTTCATTGCCGCCGCGCCTCAAAGAAACTCCGCAGCAGCAGGCCGCACTCCTCGGCCAGCACGCCCCCGAACACGTCGACGCGGTGATTGAGCTCGCGCATCCCGAAGATGTTGGTGATGCTGCCCGCGGCGCCCGCCTTTGGATCCCAGGCGCCGAACACCACGCGCGACACGCGGGCGTGCACCAGCGCCGAAGCGCACATGATGCAGGGCTCAAGCGTGACATAAAGGGTAGTGTCAGTGAGCCGGTAGTCGCCCAGGCGCTGGCCGGCGTCCCGCAGCGCCAGGATCTCGGCATGCGCGGTCGGGTCATGGGTGCCGACCGGACAGTTAGACCCCTCGCCCAGCACTTCCTCGCCCCGCACCAGCAGCGCGCCCACGGGCACTTCGCCGCGCGCCATGGCGGCCCGGCCCAGCGCGAGGGCGCGGTTCATGAACTCAGTGTCGGTGGTCGGGGGCATGGGAAGCCGTGGATTATAGCGTTTCGGAATCGTCGCCGGGCGGCAGGCGCAGCTTCGGGAAACCCGCATAATACGAAAGATCCGGAGATGCCGGACCGGCCGCCCTGGATTCCCGCACGCATCCCCGTATACACCGCACCTCGTGAACCGCGATCTCATGAACCGATCCGCGAAACGCGATACTTCGCCCCGGAATCAGGACGCGTTCGACCTGCTGGTGGTCGGCGGAGGGATCAACGGGGCGGGAATCGCCCGCGACGCCGCTGGGCGCGGCCTCTCGGTCCTGCTCTGCGAACAGGACGACCTGGCCGCACACACCTCTTCGGCGAGCACCAAGCTGATCCACGGCGGCCTTCGGTACCTTGAATTCTACGACTTCGGGCTGGTGCGCAAGGCGCTCAAGGAGCGTGAAGTGCTGCTGGCCGCGGCGCCCCACATCCTCTGGCCGCTGCGCTTCGTGCTGCCGCACGACGCGCACCTGCGGCCCGCCTGGATGATCCGGGCCGGCCTGTTCCTGTACGACCACCTCACGCGGCGCCGACTGCTCGAAGGCTCCGCCGCCGTGGACTTCTCGAGCCACCCTGCAGGACCGGCACTCGACCCGCGCTTTCGCCGCGGTTTCGTGTATTCGGACGGGTGGGTGGACGACGCCCGACTCGTCGTGCTGAACGCGCTCGATGCCCAGGAGCGGGGCGCCGTCGTACTCACGCGCACGCGCTGCGAACAGCTGCAGCCGGAGGGTGCCGGCTGGCGGGCGCTGCTGCGCAGCGCGGCAGGCGAACCGCGATCGATCTCGGCCCGTGCGGCCGTCAACGCCACCGGGCCGTGGGCCGCAGAATTCCTGAACTCGGCTGCGCCGGGCCGCAGCGACCATGCGCTGCGCCTGGTCAAGGGCAGCCACATCGTCGTTCCCCGGCTCTTCGACCACGAATACGCCTACATCTGCCAGTCGCCGGACCGGCGGATCGTGTTCGCGATTCCCTACGAGACGCACTTCACGCTGATTGGCACGACGGACATCGACTACCACGGCGCCCCGGGAGCGGTGCACATCGACTCGAGTGAGATCGACTACCTTTGCACGCTGGCCAACCAGTACTTCAGGCGCGCCATCGGGCCCGCGGATGTGGTCTGGAGCTATTCGGGCGTGCGCCCGCTGCTCGATGACGAGTCCACGGACGCGCGCCGCACCACCCGGGACTACGCGCTCGAACTCGGCAGCGACCCCGCCCCGCTGCTGACGGTGTTCGGCGGCAAGATCACCACCTATCGCCTGCTGGCCGAAGAAGCCCTCGACCGCCTGGCGCCACTGCTGGGCGAGACCGGGCCCGCATGGACCGAAGGCGCCACGCTCCCGGGCGGCGACATGCCCGGTGCAGACTTCGCGGCTTTCGAGTCGGGGCTGCAGGGTCGCCACCCCTGGCTGCCGGCGGGGCTGCGGCACCGCTACGCGCGCGCCTATGGCACCCGCATCGAGCAGCTACTGGCCGGCGCAGCCAGCCTGTCCGACCTCGGTCCGGAGCTCGCTCCGCAACTGCACACGCGGGAGCTCGAGTACCTGTGCCGGGTGGAATGGGCGCACAGTGCCGAGGACATTCTCTGGCGGCGCTCCAAGCTCGGGCTGCATCTGGCGCCCGCGGCCACGACTGCCGTGCAGGCCTGGCTCGATGCCCGTGCCACAGCGGAACCCAGCGCCCCCCCACGGAGTCCACCATGAACCGGTACATCCTCGCACTGGACCAGGGAACGACGAGCTCGCGCAGCATCGTGTTCGATGCGGACGGCACACCGGTCGCGACCGCGCAACGCGAGCTCACGCAACACTTCCCGGCATCCGGCTGGGTCGAGCACGATGCCACCGAGATCTGGCGCACCCAGTCCGACACCCTCCATGAAGCGCTGGCCACCGCCGGGATCACCGCGCACGATCTCGCGGCGGTCGGCATCGCAAACCAGCGCGAGACCACCGTGCTGTGGGACCGCCGCAGCGGCGAGCCGCTGGGCCGCGCGATCGTCTGGCAGGATCGCCGCACCACGGACCAGTGCCGTTTGCTGCGTGCGGCCGGCCACGAACGCGAGATCGCAAGACGCACCGGTCTGCTGCTGGATCCCTACTTCTCGGGCACCAAGCTCGCGTGGATGCTCGAGCACATCCCGCAGGCCCGCGCCCGCGCCGAAGATGGCGAACTGTGTTTCGGCACGATCGACAGCTGGCTGGCGTGGCAGCTCTCCGGCGGACGCCTGCACGTGACCGACGTGACCAATGCGAGTCGCACGCTGCTCCTGAACCTGCACACCGGCGACTGGGATCCATGGATGCTCGAGCTGCTGCGCATTCCGCGCGCCTGCCTGCCCGAACTGGTCGCCTCGTCCCGTGCGGGCGGCGCCACGGTGCGCATCGGGGGCGCCGAGGTGCCGCTGGGCGGCATCGCGGGCGACCAGCAGAGCGCGCTGTTCGGGCAGTGCTGCTTCGCGCCGGGCATGGCCAAGAACACCTACGGCACCGGCTGCTTCATGCTGATGAACACGGGCGCGACGCCGCTGCTCTCGCAGCACCGCCTGCTCACCACGATCGCGGCGGACTCCGGTGGCGGGCGGCAGTACGCGCTCGAGGGCAGCGTCTTCGTGGGCGGCGCCGTGGTGCAGTGGCTGCGCGACGGCCTCGGATTCTTCGAGCACTCCGCCGACATCGAGGCGCTCGCCCAGAGCGTGCCCGACCATGGTGGCGTCTATGTCGTGCCTGCTTTCACGGGCCTCGGCAGCCCGCACTGGGACCCGTTCGCGCGCGGCTCCATCGCCGGCATCACGCGGGGCACGACCCGTGGGCACATCGCCCGTGCGGCGCTCGAAGCCATCGCCTTCCAGAGCGCGGAGGTACTGCAGGCCATGCAGCAGGACGCCGGCCAGCCGCTGCTCGAACTGCGGGTGGACGGCGGCGCGAGCCGCAACGATTTCCTCATGCAGTTCCAGGCTGACCTGCTCGGCGTTTCGGTGGTGCGCCCGGAGGTGACTGAAACCACGGCCCTCGGTGCCGCATTCCTCGCGGGGCTGGCGGCCGGAGTCTGGCGGTCCACGGACGAACTCGGGGCGCGCTGGCGAGCAGAGCGCCGGTTCGAGCCGCGCATGGGTCGCGATGAGGCCGCGGCGCGCATGCTGGAGTGGTCGCGCGCGGTGCAGCGGGCGCGCGGCTGGATCGAGGAACCCACGCCCGCCTGAGCGCCATGCGCGGACGTGCGGGCTGCCCCGCCGCCGACACTCAGCGCAGCAGTTCCCGGAACTGCAGCAGCACGGGGTCGTCCGGGTTGACGGCCTGCAGGGCGCGCAGCACGTCCCGCGCGCCGGACTCGTCGCCGTCCTCGCTCTTGTAGGTCGCCAGGGCCAGCAGCACGTCCCGGTCACCGCCCTGCCGGGCGCTGGCCTCCAGCACGCCCACAGCCTCGCGGCGCCGGCCCGCGTCCACCAGCGACAGCGCATGGACATAGGCGTATCGCGGCTGGCCGGGCGCGGCGCGATAGGCCGCAGCGAACTCGGCAAGCCCTTCGGCCTTGCGACCCAGCCGGACCAGCGTGAACCCGAGGGCCTGATGCAGGGCGGGAGCGCCGGGGGACATCACGAGCGCCTCGCGCAGCGTGCGCTCGGCCTCGGCGTCGCGGCCTCCTGCTCGGTACAGGTCGGCGAGGTTCACGTACGCCGGCACGAATCGCGGATCGCGCGCGATCGCGCGCCGGAACGCGTCTTCGGCCGCCACGGGGTCGCCGCGCTGGCCGCTCTGGTTGCCGAGGTTCAAGTGCGATTCAGGGCGGTCGAGGTTGCCCTTCTGCACGGCCTCGAAGTCCCCGATCGCGATCCGGAACGCCGCAGCCCGAGTCTCGTCCAGGCGTGAACTCGACGCGGCCAGCAGCCGTGCGGCCTCGATGCGCACCGCGCGGGACGGATCGTCGAGCAGCGGCCCAAGCAGGGCGACCAGGCCCTCCGGCGGCAGTCCCTGCAGCGCCACGGTCGCCGCATGCCGGACCAGCGGGTCCTGGTCGGACAGCGAGCCGCGCGTCGCCTCCAGGGCCAGGGCGCCCGGGAATCGTGCGAGCAGCTGGATCGCCGTCGCGCGCACGATCGCAGGACGCCGGGCATCCGCCACCAGCGCGGTCAGGGCGCGCGCCGCACCCGGGCCGAGGTTCCGTCCCGCATGGATCGCCTCGCCGTAATGCGGTTCCTTCCGGCGCTCGGTCCCGTGCCACTTCGCAACCAGGTCCGAAGCCCAGCGCGCCGGGCGATCGGTGTGGCAGCCATTGCAGGCGTTGGGTGTGCCGATCGACACGCTCAGGTCGGGCCGGGGCACGCGGAAGCTGTGGTCGCGCCGCGGATCCACCACCATGTAGTCGGTGGCGGGCATGTGGCAGCTGACGCACTGGGCTGACGTCGAACCCACCTCATGGAAATGATGAGCCGGTGCGTCGTACTTCTCGGCCGAGTGGCATTGCGCGCAGACCGCATTGCCCGGAGCTCTCAGCGACTGCGTGTGCGGGTCGTGGCAGTCGCTGCAGCTGACCCCGGCGGCGTGCATCCGGCTCTGCAGGAAGGAGCCCCAGGTGAAGACCTCGTCCCGCTGCTGGCCGTCGGCGTGGTAGAGCCCCTCTTCGAGCGTCGAGGGCAGGTAGTGATCCATGAAAGGCTTTCCGGCGGTGTACCCTTCGGCCAGCTGTGAACGACGTGAGTGGCAACCGGCGCAGGCCTCGAGTTCCTTGTCCGAACTGCGCTTCGGACTGCGCACCGCGTTGCCCGTCTCGGCACGGATCTGCCAGCTGACACCCTTGCGCTCGTCGAAGACCACAGCGAGGCCCCGGCCCGGCTCGGATGCGGGCTTGCGGACCGTCCAGGCCAGGTGCGCCGAACCCGGACCGTGGCAGGACTCGCAGCCCACGCTGATCTCCGCCCACCGGGTATCGAAACGGTCGCTCGCCGCATCGAAGCCCTTGCGCACATCGGTGGAGTGGCAATCCGCGCACATCACGTTCCAGTTCTGCGAGCGCCCGGTCCAGTGCAGTTCATCGCGGAAGTCGAGCTTTTCGTCAGGGTACTGGCGGAACCAGCGCTGGCCGCCCTGCGCCTTCGGCCGCGTGTCCCAGGTGACCGAGAGCGCCTGCAGACGGCCACCGGGCAGTTCAACCAGGTACTGCTGCAGTGGCTCGACCCCGAAGGTGTACTTGACCTCGAAGTCGGCCAGTCGGCCGTCGGGCCCATCGGTGCGCGCGAAGAATTTCCCGCCGCGCTGGAAGAACCGCGAGGTCACGCCATCGAAGGTATGGCTCGCGTCGGCGAAGTTGCCCAGGACCGTCTCGGCCGTTGCATGCTGCATCGCTCGCGCGTGCTGCGAATCTTTCCAGGCAGCGTGCTCGGTGGCATGGCAACCGGCGCAAGCCCCACTGCCGACGAATCGGGCTGTCGCCGACGCGTCGCGGTCCGCAGCAGGGACTTCGACTCCGCTGCCGGCACGGGAGAGGCCCCACCAAACGACCCCGATGCCCGCCAGGACGAGCAACAGGATGCCGAGGGTCCACGCCGCGCGGCGGTACCGTGCGGCCGGAATCGGGTCACGACTACTGGATCGGGGGGGGTTCCGGGCCACGGGGTCTCGGGGTGCCTCGCATGTGATGCCCGGCGCCTCAGCGCTGCGCCGCGGGGTAGAGTGTCTTCCAGTCGTCCTTCATGCTGACGATCGTCCAGCCCCGCCTGGGGCCCTCGTCCAGTCCGCGCTCGAGCTTGCCGATGTGCGAGCCGCGATCGTACGCGAACTCGCGCCCGGCGTCGTCGTGGTGGACGATCACAGCCAGGCGCGGGCCAGACCCGCCAGTGGTCCATTCCAGCATCTGGAAGTCGCCGTCCGAATTGCCGAAGGCCGCGATCGGCCGGCGCCCGATGAACTTGTTGATCGCCACCGGCTTGCCCGCCTTGTCGTCGATAAAGTCGACCTTCGGCTGGCGGACGATCACCGGCTTGCCGTTGCGCACCTCGTACTCGGTGGCGATGCTCGAACCAATGACCTGCTCGGGCGGCACCCCGTAGACCTGTTCGGCAAAGACGCGCATGAACTCGACCCCACCACCCGACACGATGTAGGTCTTGAAGCCGTTCGCACGCAGGTAGGAGAGCACCTCGAGCATCGGCTGGTAGACAAGTTCGGTGTAGGGACGCTTGAGCGTCGGGTGCCGTGCGGTCGCAACCCAGTCACGGACGACGGCCGCGAACTCCTCGGTCGTCAGGTTGGCGTGCGTCGCCATCACGAGTTCCAGGAGGCCACGCTCGCCGGTCGCCGCGACGGCCTTGAGGTCGCCTTCCAGAACGCCCTGGAACGGCTGCTTTGTCCTCCATTCGGGATGCTTCGGCGCCAGCGCCCGGACGCGGTCAATGGCGAAGGCCAGCTGGAAGTACGCCGGCTGCTCCGACCACAGTGTGCCATCGTTGTCGAACACCGCGATGCGCTCGGCCGGCGCCACATAGCCCTGGCCGCGCGGGTCCGTTACGGTCTGGACGAACGCGACGATGCGTGCCCGCGCGGCAGCATCATTCCAGGACGGCAGGGCGTCGGCAGCTGCCGCAGAGGCACCCGCAGACACCGACACCAGCAGCGCGAGGAAGACCAGAGATTTCGCAAGACGAATCATGTTCATGGCGTACTCCATAAAAAACGGGGCCGCACCCACCACGAGAGTAGATGCGGCCCCGCGATACGGCACTCAGGTTTGCGGCGCAGCAGGCCTTACTGCTTGGAGCCGCTCATCACCGATTCCATCACCCGATCCAGGTTGAAGCTGCCCGGCTTCTGCCGCGGCGGGAACTCCCGGAAGCTCTGGAGCCAGCGACCAACGTAAGCCCCCGCCGGCGCGATGACGAACATGTGCTCGAGGTACCAGCGCTGGTAGCCGATCGCGTGTTCTTCTTCGGCGCGCTCGAACGGATCCATTCGCAGGTTGGTGACGAGCGGAGCGCGCAGCTGCGTGAACGGCTTCTGCCAGACCTCGAGGCCCTCGCCTTCCTGCTTGAGGAAGGTGATCTTCCAGTTCTCGTACCGCAGCGCGGCGACGCTGCCGTCGTCGGTCCAGTAAATGAACTCCTTGCGCGGCCAGGCACCCTCGCCACGCAGCGCGGGGCCGAGGTCGTAACCATCAAGGTGGACCTTGTAGGTCGTCTTGCCGATCTTGCGGCCCTTCAGCAGGTCCGCCGCTGCGCCCTTGTCGCCGGCCGCAGCCAGCAGCGTGGGCAGCATGTCCTCGTGGGCGCCGATGTCGTTCAACACCGTGCCCGGCTTGATGACGCCCGGCCAGCGGATCATGGTCGGCACACGATAGCCGCCTTCCCAGTTGGTGTTCTTCTCGCCCTTGAACATCGTCGTGCCGCCGTCGGGCCATGTGAAGGTCTCGGCACCGTTGTCGGTCGAGTACATGACGATCGTGTTCTGCTCGAGGCCCAGCTCCTTCAGCTTGGCCAGCACCTGGCCCACATGACCGTCGTGCTCGACCATGCCGTCGGCGTAGATACCGAGACCGGTCTTGCCTTCGGAAGAGGCCTTGAGGTGGGTGAAGATGTGCATGCGGGTCGAGTTCCACCACAGGAAGAACGGCTTGCCCGAAGCCTTTGCACGGACCATGAAGTCGATTGCCTTGTCGGTAACTTCCTCATCGACCGTTTCCATGCGCTTCTTCGTGAGCGGTCCGGTGTCGGTGATGCGACCGTCGGCGAAGCTGTGGATCACGCCACGCGGACCAAAGTTCTTCTTGAACTCCGGGTTCTTGGGATAGTCGGGGTTCTCGGGCTCTTCCTCGGCGTTGAGGTGGTACAGGTTGCCGTAGAACTCGTCGAAGCCGTTCGCCGTGGGCAGCATGTCGTCCCGGTCGCCCAGATGGTTCTTGCCGAACTGGCCGGTGACGTAGCCCTGGGCCTTCAGCAGCGTGGCGATCGTCGGATCGGCCTGCTTCATCCCCTCCGGCGCACCGGGCAGGCCGACCTTGGTCAGGCCCGTGCGGATGGGCGACTGGCCCGTGATGAACGCGGCCCGACCGGCGGTGCAGCTCTGCTGGCCGTACCAGTCGGTGAAGAGGGCGCCGTCCCGCGCGATGCTGTCGATGTTCGGGGTCTTGTAACCCATCATGCCCTGGTTGTAGGCGCTGATATTGAAGCCGCCGATATCGTCGCCCCAGATGACGAGGATATTCGGCTTCCCGGCGTTCTGAGCCTGGGCTGCCTGCAGGCCTGCGACAAGCAGGCAGGCCGAAAGTATTCGGGTCATGAGTTTCATTGCAGTCTCCTTCGTGATCGACGCAGCAAAGCGCCAACGCAGGCCGAATCAGGGCCGATATTCGAGGCTGCAGCGTAGGTTCGGGATGGGGGTCGGGCTACTGCACCTTCGGGCAATCCGGCTCCGATCCCCCCCACCCTTTGGTGCAGCCCGAGCAATACCCATGTCAGGAAAAGGCACCGCTGTCCTCCACGGTCCTTGCCCTGTGTGTGACCTGACTCACGCCGACAAACGGTGTGCTTAAGGTAAAACAGGTCGTGGTCCATGAAACGGTGACCCTGCCGTCGCTTCGACTCGCGCGGCAAACCACCGGGGAGGCAATAAACTTGCATATTCAGACACTTATGCACACCCGCGGCAACGGGTGGAGCAGCCCACTGCCCGCGCACATGGATGCACCCGGAACGCTCGTGCTGGCCTTTGGCGCGCCGGGCTATCTGCACGACGATGCGACCCTCGGGGAACTGCTGGCGGCTTTTCCCAACTCGGTTATCGCAGGCTGTTCGACGTCCGGCGAGATCTTCGAGGGTGCGGTCCGCGACGACTCCCTGAGCGTGGCGGTGACGCACTTCGAGCGCACCCGGGTAGCCCGCGCCCTGACCGCCCTGAAGGGCCCGGACGACTCTGTCGCAGCAGGCATCCGGCTTGCGGCGCAACTCGATGGCCCGGACCTGCGCGCAGTGCTCGTGCTGTCCGACGGTACGCGGGTCAACGGCACACCTCTGGTCGAGGGTCTCAGCAGCCATCTGCCGCGCGGCGTAGCCATCTCGGGCGGCTTGGCGGGCGACGGCGACCGTTTCGACAGCACCTGGGTTCTGGATGGTGCCCAGCGCCGCTCCGGCTGGGTCTGCGCCGTGGGTCTCTATGGCTCGCACCTGCGCGTAGGACTCGGCAGCGGCGGCGGCTGGTCGGACTTCGGACCGGAGCGACGCATCACGCGCGCCGAAGGGCAAGTGCTGTACGAACTGGACGGCAAGCCCGCGCTGGATCTTTACAAGGACTATCTGGGCGAACTCGCGGCCGGACTGCCCGCGACCGCGCTGCGCTTCCCGCTCTCGGTGCGCCAGGAGGGTCAGAGCTCCGAGTCGCTGGTCCGCACGATCCTCGCCGTGGACGAATCGGCCCGATCGCTGATCTTCGCGGGCGACATCCCGCTCAACGGCACGGCCCGGCTGATGCGCTCCAACCATCTGCAGCTGATCAACAGCGCCGAAGAAGCCGCCGCCGGAGCCATCGCCGGCGCGAACCCGGGAAGCCCGGCAGCGACGCTCGTGCTCTCGGTGAGCTGCGTCGGACGCCGCATGGTGCTGGGCGAACACACGGACGAGGAGCTCGAATCCACGCTCCATGGCCTCGCCGCCGGAAGCGGACACGTCGGGTTTTACTCCTACGGAGAGATCTCGCCGGCCGGAGGCAGCCAGAGCCGTCTGCACAACCAGACGATGACGGTGACAGCGCTTTCCGAGGACGCCGCGTGACACCGGCCGCCGCGGCATGCGCTGCGCCCCGACTGCATGCGCTGCTGGGACGCCAGTTGCGCAGGCTCGGGCTCGATCCGACCGCAACGCCGGCGCAGCCCGCGTGGGAAGACCTGCTCAGGCGCATCAGCAACGCGTACAGCGAAGCGGACGGCGACCGCTATCTGATGGAACGGTCGCAGGCAGTCGCCGTCAACGAGATGGCAGCACTCAACGCAGCGCTGCGCAGCGCGCGCGACAGCGCCGAAGAAATGGCGAGAGTGAAGTCGGACTTCCTGGCGAACATGAGCCATGAGATCCGAACCCCGATGAACGCCATCATCGGCATGAGCCACCTCGCGCTGCGGTCGGGCCTCGCGCCGCGCCAGCGCGACTATGTCGAGAACATCCAGCGCGCGGGGCAGCACCTGCTGGGCATCATCAACGACATCCTGGACCTGTCGAAGATCGACGCCGGCATGATGACCGTCGAGCACGCCGAGTTCAGCCTCGAGTCAGTGATGGCGCAACTGGCGAACCTCGTATCTGAAAAGGCTGCGCAACGTGGCCTGGAGCTCGTGTTCGACGTGGGTCGCGACGTGCCAGGGCAGCTGCTCGGCGATGCGCTGCGCATGGGTCAGGTCCTCGTCAACTACGTGAACAACGCCATAAAGTTCACCGACTCGGGCGAGGTCGTCGTGACGGTCCGGGTGGCAGAGCGCAACGACACAGAGGCGCTGCTGCACTTTTCCGTGCGCGACACCGGCATCGGGATCAGCTCGGAGCATCTCGGACGACTCTTCCAGAGCTTCCAGCAGGCCGACGCGTCCACGACCCGCAGGTTCGGCGGTACCGGGCTCGGCCTGTCCATCGCGAAGAGCCTGGCCGAGATGATGGGCGGCGGGGTTGGCGTGCAGAGCGCGCCCGGGCAGGGCTCGACGTTCTGGTTCACCGCCCGGGTCGGGATCGCTGCGGCCGCCGCGCCACGCAGGCGCGCCTCCGTCGGGGCAGCGACACAGCGCATCCTGGTGGTCGACGACAACGCCCACGCGCGCGTTGCGATGCGCGAACTTCTCACCGAGATGGGCTTTCCGGTAGAGGAAGCCGCATCCGGCGAAGACGCTCTGGCGCTGATCGCAAAGGCAGCCGGCACTGCCCGGCCCTTCGGGCTGGTGCTGCTCGACTGGCAGATGCCGGGTATCTCCGGCATCGAGACCGCACGACGCATCCGGCAGGAGGCCCGGGACATCGTTCCCCATATGGTCATCGTCACGGCGCACGATCGGGAGGCCACGCTCGAACAGGCTCGCGAGGTCGGCGTCGAGGAGGTGCTGACGAAGCCATTGAGCCCTTCGACGCTGCATGATCGGGTCCTGAGCCTGCTGGACGGCGTGACGACGCCCGTGGTGCCCGAGGCGGAATTGCCGTACTCGAAGGCCCTGGCCTCCGCAGCGGCGATCCGCGGCGCGCGGATCCTGCTCGCGGAAGACCATCCTCTGAACCAGAGGGTCGCGCTCGACCTGCTCGGGGACGCCGGCTTTGCGGTTGAAATCGCCGACGACGGCAGCGTCGCGCTGGCCAAAGCCCGCGAGGGCGGCTGGGATCTCATCCTGATGGACATGCAGATGCCGGTCATGGATGGACTGACGGCGACACGGGCGATCCGCGCCACGCCGGAGGGTGCAACCGTACCGATCGTGGCCATGACCGCCAACGCAATGGCCGAGGATCGGGAGCGCTGCCTGCGTGCAGGCATGGTCGACTTCGTCCCCAAGCCCATCGACCCCCAGCAGCTGTTCGCCACACTGCTGCGCTGGATCCCCGCCAGACGGGTGGCCGAGCCCTCTGCGCCACGGAACATGGACGGGATCGACCAGGAAAGTGGCCTCTGGCGGGCGCTGGGTCGCCCGGACCGTTATGAACAGATGCTGCGGGATTTCTCGCGCGACGAAGCCGACACGCCCCAGCGCATCCGCGCCTCCCTGGCCACCGGGGACCTTGCGAGCGCCGAGCGGCTCGCGCACTCGCTGAAGGGACTCGCCGGCATGCTCGGCGCAGGGCGTCTGCAGTCGAGCGCGGCAGAGCTCGAGCAGGCGCTGCGCAACATGGCCGCCGGGGGCCCCGCGCCGCCCGGGTCGATCGTGGATGAACTCGACGAAGTCCTGCAGAGGCAGATGGCGCTCATCCGCGACGCCCTGCCGGACCTCGCCCCGCAACCACTCGATGCGGTCGACACGATAGACGAAGCCGACCTCCGGATGATCTGCCTGCGCCTCGAGCAGCTGCTGGCGAATGACGACGGCAATGCCGAGCGTCTGGCGAGACAGTATTCGCCGCTGCTGCGATCGGCGTTCCCTGACCACTTCGCGGGATTCCTGCGCGCAGTGAACCAGTTCGATGGCGAAACCGCGCTGCAGCTTCTGCAGCAGGCACAGGCCGCACGCGCGACCTGCGTCGCCACCCAGGCCGCCTAACTCACCGCCATGCTGCCAACCTACGACACGCCGGAGCGTCCCACCATCCTGGTGGTGGATGACACACCGCAGAACCTCGCGGTGATGCGCGACCTGCTCGAGGGTCAGTACCAGGTGAAACTCGCACCGAGCGGGGCGCGCGCACTGAAAATCGCCGCTGCCAGCCCGCCAGACCTGATCCTGCTCGACGTGATGATGCCGGACATGGATGGCTACGAGGTGTGTCGGAGGCTCAAGGCGGACCCAGCGACACACGAAATTCCAGTCATCTTCCTGACGGCCCGCGGCGAGTCCGGCGACCAGTACCGGGGACTCGAACTCGGGGCGGTCGACTACATCATCAAGCCGATCAGCCCGCCGATCGTCGAGGCACGCCTGCGCAACCACCTCAGGCTGAAGGCGGCGACCGACGCTCTGCGCGACCACAACACACTGCTCGAGAGCGAGGTCGCCCAGCGTACCGAGGACCTCGAACGCCTGCAGGACGTCACCATCCTGATGCTTGCCTCGCTCGCCGGGACCCGCGACAACGAGACCGGCAACCACCTGCTGCGGACCCAGAACTACGTGCGCACGCTGGCCGAACACCTGGCCAGGAATCCCCGGTTCGCCAGTGCGCTGACCGCCCGCAACATAGACCTGTTGTTCAAGTCGGCACCGCTGCACGATATCGGCAAGGTCGGCGTGCCCGACAGCATCCTCCTGAAGCCCGGCAAGCTGGATCCCGCCGAGTGGGAGATCATGAAGACGCACACGACGCTCGGCCGCGACGCCATCGCCGGCGCCGAGCGTCGCCTCGGCAAGGACGTGCCCTTCCTGCGCTTCGCCAAGGAGATCGCCTATTCACACCAGGAGAAATGGGACGGCAGCGGCTACCCACAGGGGCTCGTCGGCGAGGCCATTCCTCTCTCGGCCCGGCTGATGGCGGTGGCGGATGTCTACGACGCACTGATCAGCCGCCGCGTCTACAAGCCGGCCTTCACCCATGAGGAGTCCGTGGACATCATCGCCCGGGGCAGCGGCACTCACTTCGATCCAGAGGTCTGCAGCGCGTTCATGCAGATCCATCCGCGGTTCCGCGAGATCTCCATCGAGTTCGCGGATTCGCCGGAAGACGAGGCGGCAGACCCTGCCGAGGCGCGGCAGGCACGACTCGCTCGGGCTGCCGGCGGCAGCTAGCCGCCGCCGAGGCCCTGCGACGCATCCGAGGACGGATGAAAGTCGCTCCGGATAGGGCATATCATCAGGTCCCCGCCCGGAGACCCCGCATGCTCAACCGCTCTCGCCCTCTCGGTCCTGCAATCCTCAGCGCCATGCTGGTCTGGGCCTGCAGCCTGCCCGCCACCGCCGCGCAGGGGCCGGCCATGCCGATCGTCACCGTCAACCCGGTCGTGCTGAAAGACGCAGCGCAGGGCAAGGACATCCTGCTCCGGGTCACGGCGCCGCGCGAAGGCCGGCGCCTGCCGATCGTGCTGTTTTCGCACGGCGCCCAGTATTCGAAGGACGACTACCTCCCGCTGGCGGAGTTCTGGGCGGCCCACGGCTACGTCGTGATCCAGCCCACCCACATCGAGTCACTGGCGCTCGGCCTGCCCCGCAACGATCCGCGCATCCAGGACGCGTGGAAATCGCGCGCGCTGGATCTGCGCAAGGCACTCGACTCGCTCGACGAGATCGAAAGGCAGGCGCCATTCCTGAGGGGACGCCTGGACCGCAGACGCGTGCTGGCCGCAGGCCACTCCTTCGGCGGCCACACCACCGCAGTGCTGATCGGCGCGCAGACGCCCGACATGGCAGACAAGGATCTCTCCGATCCCCGCGTGATCGCCGGCATCATGCTGGCTCCGCCCGGGCTTGCGCCGGGCTTCCGCAACATCAGCTGGCCGCCGGACGCACGTCCGGCACTGCACATCGTCGGCATGGACGACATCATCCCGGGCTTCAATGACGACTGGCAGGCCCATGCGCAGTACTACTACCAGCGCAGCGGCGGCCCGCAGTGCCTGGCGGCGCTGACCGGCATGAAGCACTACCTGGGTGGAACGCTGGGCAGGAACCGCACCGAAGAGAAGACGCCGAGCGCTGAATCCATGGCACAGATTGAGCGGCTGTCGCTGGCCTTCCTCGACCGCTACGCCCGGGACACGAAGGACTGGGACGTCCTGCGCGGCGAACTGCTCGCCTCGCGACCTCCGGTCATCGGGCTGTTCGAGTGCAAGTAGGTGGTTGATCCCGTGCCGCAGGTGGGGTCCGACTCCAGCCCGCTGCCCACCCGGACGATCCTCAGCTGGGCGACCGGCGCCTTCGGCGTCGCCGTGCTGATGAACGGCATCTCGGCGCTGGTGCTGTTCTACCTCACGGTCGTGGTCAAGCTGAACCCTGCGGTCGCCGGGTTCCTGGTGCTGCTCTCGCGCCTCTACGATGCCGTCTCCGATCCGATCGCGGGCTACATCACTGACCACACGCGCTCCGCCATGGGACGTCGTCGACCGTGGCTGCTCGGCGGGGCGTTCATCTCCGCAGGCGCGTTCCTGATGGTGTTCACCATTCCCTTCGAGGGCCCCTACACCACCATGACCTCGGGTCCCGGCCTCGCGGCTGGCGCCTACGTGCTGCTCGCGCTCATCATCTACACCACGGGCTATTCGATGTTCAACGTGGCCTACATGGCCATGCCCGCAGAGATGACCGAGGGCTACCACGACCGCTCGCGGATCCACGCCTGGCGGGTGATGTTCGCGGCCCTGGGCAGCTTTGCCGTCACTGCGATGCTCGGCGTCCTGCTCGAACAGTTCGGCAAGAACCGCGAGGGTCACGCCCTCGTCGGGGCGGTCGGTGCATTGATCATATTCGTCGCCATGATCACGGCCTTCCTCGGCACGCGGAACGCGCCCTCCCATCCACGCAGCGAGGCGACCGTGCCGCTGCGCGAGCAGGTAGCCGGCTTCCTGCGCAACAGGCCCTTCCAGCTCGTGCTGGCCGTCAAGCTGGTCCAGCTGGTCGGGATCAGCGCAGGCACGGGCGGCCTGCTGTTCCTCTTCGTCAACGTCATCGATCGCCCGCTCACGCAGCTCACCCTGGTGGGCGGAGCGACGCTGGTCGCGGTGCTGGGAGGCAGCCATGCCCTGGTCTGGCTGTCGCGGCACGTGGGCAAGCGCGGCGGCTACATGATCGCAGCGGCGATCAACGGCATCACGGCGCTGTCCTGGACGCTCGCCACCCCAGAGGAACCCGTCTGGATGCTCGCGGTACGCGGCCTGCTGCTCGGCATCGCGTTCTCGGGCAACGTGCTGTTCGCGATGTCCATGCTGACCGACGCGATGGAGCTCGACTACTACCGCACTGGACTGCGCCGCGAAGGCATGTACTCCGCGCTCTACAGCTTCATCGAGAAGCTGGCGACCTCGGTCGGCCCGATGATCATGGGAGGTGCACTGGCCTACGCGGGCTTCAACCCGAAGTCCCCTCCCACGGAGGTCAATGAAGGTGTGCGTCAGGCCGTGCTGCTCGGCATCGCCTATGTGCCCGCGGCGATGAGCGTGCTGGCCGTGTTCATCCTGTCCTTCTACCGGCTGGACGAGCAGGCGCTTGCCCGGATCCGTGCGGAAAGGGTGACCGTTCAGGCCTGAGCGAAGAGGCCAGGCGCGACGGGCGACGGGTCACTGAGGCCACCCAGGCGCCTCAGCCACTCATCTCGCGGTATAGCCGCCGTCGACCACCAGTTCCGTCCCGGTGACGAACTTCGACTCGTCCGATGCGAGATACACCACCGCCCAGGCGATGTCCTCGGGTTCGCCCATGTGGCCCAGGGGGTGCAACGCCCCCGCCGCAGCCTTCGCGGCCTCAAGATCATCAGAGATGGCGCGCAGGTGCTTCTCGACCATCGGCGTCCAGATGTAGCCGGGGTGGATCGAGTTCACGCGGATCTTCTCGGGCGCATAGGTGATCGCGTCGTTTTTCGACATCAGCCGTACCGCGCCCTTGGACGCGTGGTACGGGGCGATGCCGCCGACGCCTACCATGCCGGCGATCGACGACAGGTTGATGATCGACCCCCCGCCTGCGGCCCGCAGGTGCGGAACGGCGTGCTTGGTGCCGAAGAACACGCCCTTAACGTTGACGGCCTGCACGTGGTCCCACTCCGCCTCGCTCACCTGGTCGGTGGGCTTCGGCGTGCCGGAAATCCCCGCGTTGCTGACCAGCACATGCAGGCCCCCGAAGCGCGCGGCGGCAGCGTCGATCGCAGCCCGCATGGCCGCCTCATGGGTGACATCGACCTTCCAGAACGCCACGTGCTGCCCCCGGCCCGACAGGGCTGCGGCCAGCGCGGCGCCCTCGGCCTCCAGGGTGTCGAACAGGGCGACCTTCGCCCCCTCGGCCGCCATGCGCTCGACGCAGGCGCGGCCGATGCCGACGGCGCCCCCGGTCACGATCGCGACTTTGCCTTGCAGACGGTTCATGACCCAGCTCCTGATAATGTTGAGGGAACGCGCGGGAGAGCATGCCTGCGGGAGAGCCGGCGTGTCTGTCAGTGCTTTCCCGGACCCGGCGCCCCGGGCGGCGCAGCCGAGGCGACATGGCACAATGAACCCATGAAAATCGCCCTCACCGTGAACGACTTCCTTCGGCGCGCCGAGCAGGTCTATCCCGACCGCATCGCCGTGATCGACGAGCCCGACCAGCCCGCCGCTTCGTGGGGCGCGTTGAGCTTCGCCCAGCTCGCGCGGCGGGCCCGCGCCCAGGCGGCCGGCCTCGACGCGCTGGGCGTCGACGTGGGCGAGCGGGTGGTGATGGTGAGCCAGAATTCCGCGCGCCTGCTGACGGCGCTGTTCGGCGTGAGCGGGTCGGGCCGCGTGCTCGTGCCCGTCAACTTTCGCCTGGTAGCCGACGAGGTGCGCTACATCGTCGAACACAGCGGGGCCCGGGTCATGCTGATCGACCCGGAGCTGCAGGAGTCGCTCGCGGGCGTGCAGTGCGAGCGCACCTTCGTGATCGGCCGGGACAGCGACGACCACCTGATGCGGTACGACACCGAGCCGCGGCCCTGGGCCGCCGACGAGGACGCCACCGCCACCATCAACTACACGAGCGGCACCACAGCCCGCCCGAAGGGCGTACAGCTTACGCACCGCAACCTCTGGCTGAACGCCACGACCTTTGGCTGGCACCTCGGAATCCACGACCGCGACGTCTACCTGCATACCCTGCCTCAGTTCCACTGCAACGGCTGGGGCGTGCTGTACGCGGTGACGGGCATGGGCGCGCGTCACGTGATCCTCCGCAAGATCGACGGCGCCGAAATCCTGCGTCGCGTGGAGGAGCACGGCGTCACGCTCATGTGCTGTGCACCGGCGGTGGCGAATGCGGTGCTCGCTGCAGCCGCCACTTGGCAGGGCCCGATCCCGGGCCGCGGCCGGGTGCGCATTGTCGTTGCCGGCGCACCGCCCCCCACGCTTACCATCGAACGCATCGAAACCGAGCTCGGCTGGGAGTTCATCCAGATCTACGGTCTCACCGAGACTTCGCCGCTGCTGACCCTGAACCGCCGCCGCGCGGAGTTCGACCCCCTCTCCCCCGCTGATCGAGCCGTCCAGCTCAGCCGCGCCGGCGCACCGGCCATCGGCGTCGCCGTGCGCGTTTCACCCGACGGCGAACTGCTGGCCCGCAGCAACCACGTCATGGAAGGCTACTGGCAGCAGGAAGACGCCACGGCGGCCGCGATCCACCCGGCCAGCGACGACCCCGCGGGGCCGGCCTGGTTCCACACCGGCGATGGCGGCACGATCGATGACGCGCACTACGTGACGATCAGCGATCGAAAGAAGGACGTGATCATCACCGGCGGCGAGAACGTGAGCTCGATCGAGGTCGAGGATGCCCTGTTCAGCCATCCCGAGGTGGCCGAGGTCGCGGTGATCGGCGTGCCCGACGAAAAATGGGGCGAACTGGTGCTGGCACTCGTCGTGCGTGCGCCCGGATCGAGCCTCGACGACGCGGCGCTGATCGCTTACTGCAGGACCCGGCTAGCGGGCTACAAGTGCCCCAAGCGCATCGAATTCCGCGACGCCCTCGCCCGCACCGCCACCGGCAAGCTGCAGAAGTTCAAGTTGCGCGAGCCGTACTGGGCGGGCAGGACGCGCTCGGTCAACTGATCGGGCTCACCACTGGCCACATATGACACGGCAGCCGAACCCTCGGCCCCACGGAAGGACCCTTGAGACATGGACACCCAGGATGTAACCGCGGTTTTCTGCGTGCTGCTCGCCGCCTCGACGGCGCTTCGCGGCTGGCTCGGGCTGCGCCAGATGCGCCACGTTGCGGCGCACCGCGACAAGGTGCCCGCGCCCTTCCAGGCTACGGTTCCCCTTGAGGCACATCGCAAGGCCGCCGACTACACGCTCGCCCGACAGCGCTTCGGCCTCGTCAACCTCGGCTTCGAGACAGTCCTGCTGCTGCTCTGGACGCTGGGCGGCGGCATCGCCGCGTTGAATGCCTGGCTGGTGCAGGAACTCGCACCGGCCGTCGGGGCGCTGGGCTACCAGGTCGCCCTGCTGGGCAGCTTCGTCGCCATCAGCTTCGCGCTCAACCTGCCCTTCGACGCCTGTTCGACCTTCCGCATCGAGCAGCGCTTCGGCCTCAACCGCATGGGCGCCGGACTATGGGTCGCTGACCAAGCCAAGGGACTGCTGCTCACCCTGGTGCTTCTGCTGCCGCTCGCCGCGCTGATCCTGTGGCTGATGGGCGCGGCAGGCGACACATGGTGGCTCTGGGCCTGGGCCGCCTACGCGGCCTTCACGCTGCTGCTGGTTGCCATCTATCCCACCGTCATCGCACCGCTGTTCAACCGCTTCGCGCCGCTGTCGGACGACTCCCTCGCCGCGCGCGTGCAGGACCTCATGGAGCGCTGCGGCTTCGCGGCAAGCGGACTGTTCGTGATGGACGGCTCGCGCCGCTCGGCGGAATCGAACGCCTACTTCACCGGCCTCGGCCGCTCGAAGCGCGTGGTGCTGTACGACACGCTGATTGCGCAGCTGACCCGCGGCGAACTGCTCGCGGTGCTCGCCCACGAGCTGGGCCACTTCCGGCTCCGCCATGTACCGAAGCAGATTGCCGTCTCGCTGCTCGCGGCCCTCGCAGGCTTTGCCGTGCTCGGCGGGCTGTCCGCGTGGCCGGCTTTCTACGCGGGTCTCGGAGTCGAGCCCAACGCGGTGCTGCCCAATGACGCCATCGCACTGCTGCTGTTCATGTGCGCCGCGGGCATCGTCGGCGTGTTCCTGTCACCGCTCGGCGCCCTGTTCTCGCGCGGCCACGAGTTCGAGGCCGATGCATACGCCGCCTCGCATGCCGACGGCGGCGAGCTCGCCATGGCGCTGGTCACGCTGCACCGCGAGAACCTCGCCACGCTCACGCCTGATCCCCTGTACTGGCGCTTCCATGCGTCCCATCCGACGGTGCTCGAGCGTCTGGCGAAGCTGCCGGCTCCGCGTCCCGGCGATCCGGGGGCAGCGGCGACAGCCAGCCTATGACCAGGATCAGCGCACCGACGACGATGAACGAGATGATGCGCTCGAGGCTGCCCACGCGCGCCAGGTCCACGAGGAACAGCTTCACGACCACCGCGGCCAGCAGTGCCGCGCCCAGCAGCCATGCGACGCGATGGGCGCGCCGGGTGGCAAACACCATGGTGCCCATCGCGAGCATCGTCCAGAAGATGGACAGCGCGGTCTGGACGCGCGAGACGCTGAGCCACGCACTCAGGGTGTAGTCGACGGCGCCGTAGTGATGCAGTGCGCGCAGCAGCACTGCATTCAGTGCCACGAAGACCACCCCGCCGAACACCGCAGTCCCCACGCGGCGCGCCGGCGCCTGCACTGCGGCAGGCCCGGACGCAGAAACCCACCAGCGCGCGACCAGCAGCAGCGCCACGGCCTGGGTGACATCGAGCGGATTGAACAGCACGATGAAGGGCAGCGGGGTCGGCGTGCCGTCGTGCCAGAGGCTCGCCAGCAGTGACCACAGCAGCAGCGCCGCCGCGATGCCGCCCGCGCCGAAGCCCAGGTAGCACTGGCGATGCACCGCGAGCGGCCAGCGTCCGAGCGCCGCGCGCCAGGAGAGCGTGGCGAGTGCAGCCAGCGCGGGCAGCGCGACGCCGATGTGCGTCCAGGCCGAACCGGGGGCGCTGGCCTGCCACAGGGTCCAGCCGGACTGCCAGCCCAGCAGGGCTGTGAGCAGCCACAGCGTGCCCACGTGCCACACGAGGATGACCGCCGGCGGGCACGCCGGCTCCGCGCGCCGCAGGACCGCATAGAGCACGCCAAACGCCAGAGGCCAC
>CAJACZ010000260.1 GCA_903938365.1 uncultured Pseudomonadota bacterium
CGGAGGGCCTGCGTCTTCATGACGTCCGTATGCACCGCAGAGCCGTGCGAGATCGGCCCGACGCCGGCCGCCAGGCCTGCGCGGTTGACGTGGACGATGAGGTCCAGCCCCGAGCGCCGCACCATCTCGTCGCGGAACTCGTACATCGCCCGGAATTTCCAGGTCGTGTCGATGTGCAGCAGCGGGAACGGCGGCCGCGCCGGATGAAAGGCCTTGAGCGCGAGATGCAGCAGCACCGCGCTGTCCTTGCCCACCGAATACAGCAGCACCGGGCGTTCGCACTCCGCGACCACCTCGCGCAGCACATGCAGGCTCTCGGCCTCGAGACGCTGGAGATGGGTCAGCGCCGCCACGCGCCCCCCGCCCGCGAAGTCCCGTGGTTCGCGGCGCGCGCCATCAGAACGAGCGCGGCAGGTCCAGCAGGTGTTCCGCGACGTAGGACAGGATCAGGTTCGTGGAGATCGGCGCCACCTGGTAGAGCCGGGTCTCGCGGAATTTCCGCTCGACGTCGTATTCGCAGGCGAAGCCGAAGCCGCCGTGCGTCTGGATGCAGGCATTGGCCGCCTCCCAGGAGGCCTTGGCGGCCAGCAGCTTCGCCATGTTCGCCTCGGCGCCGCAGGGCCTGCCGGTATCGTAGAGTTCGCAGGCCTTGTAGCGCATCAGGCTGGCGGCCTCCGTCTCGATGAAGGCATCGGCAATCGGGAACTGCACGCCCTGGTTGCGGCCGATCGGGCGGTCGAAGACGATGCGTTCGCGCGCGTACTTGCTCGCCCGCTCCACGAACCAGTAGGCGTCGCCGATGCACTCTGCGGCGATCAGCGTGCGCTCCGCATTCAGCCCGTCGAGGATATAGCGGAAGCCCTTGCCTTCCTCGCCGATCAGGTTGTCCACCGGAACCTCGAGGTTGTCGAAGAACACCTCGTTCGTCTCGTGGTTGACCATGTTCGGGATCGGGCGCAGCGACATGCCCCGGCCCAGCGCCTCGCGGATATCCACCAGGAACACGGACAGGCCATCGGCCTTGCGTGCCACGTCCGCCAGCGGCGTGGTGCGCGCCAGCAGGATCATGAGGTCGGAGTGCTGCACGCGCGAGATCCAGACCTTCTGGCCGTTGATGACGTAGCGGTCGCCCTTGCGTGCGGCAAAGGTCTTCAGCTTGGTGGTGTCGGTGCCGGTCGTGGGCTCGGTGACGGCCATGGACTGCAGACGCAGCTCGCCCGAGGCAATCTTCGGGAGATATTCCTGACGCTGGCGTTCGCTGCCGTGGCGGACCAGCACGTTCATCACGTACATCTGGCCATGGCAGGCACCGGAATTGCCCCCGCAGCGATTGATCTCTTCCATCACGACCGAGGCCTCGGCGAGCGTCAGCCCCGAGCCGCCGTATTCCTGGGGGATGAGACCCGCCAGCCAGCCTGCCTTGGTGAGCGCCTCGACGAATTCCGCCGGGTAGCCGCGCTGTTCGTCGATCTTCCGGAAATACTCGTCCGGGAACTGCGCACACAGGCCGCGCACGCCGGCGCGGATCTCTTCGAAGCCTTCTGGGGTTTTCATGGCCGTCATTATCCCGCACTTCCCGGCTGCCGCGCAGCGCTGGATGCAGTCCGACGCATCAGGTGCCCTCACCCTGGTATTCGACCAGCCCGGCGACGGCCTTCGCGGCACCCGTCTGGATCCGGCCAAGTACCTCGCCCGAGGCCAGCTCCACGCGCGCGACTTCGCCCGTGAAGAAGTTCGCGACCAGGGCGTAGCGCCCGTCGGCACCGACGTCGATCAGCGCCCAGCCGAAACCCTGCAGCGGAATCTGCCGCGTGGTCTCGCCCTGCTCGCTCACGACGTGGATGGCGCCGCCGCGCAGCACGTAGAGCGTGCCGTCCGGTGCGTATTCCATGCCGAAGAACATCGGTGGCGGACCGGGCGGAAACGGCGGCTCGATCGACTGCAGGTCCGGCAGCTGCCGGTCGTTGAGCAGGTCGTAGCGCATCAGCCGCGGGCCGGTCTCGGAGCAGTACAGCAGCGTGGACTGGTCGGGCGACAGCGCCGACATCGTCACGCCCAGGAAGCCGCCCATGCCGCCGTGGGTCGCGGTGCCGTACTCGCAGACCAGGCTGCCGTCCGCACGAAAGCGCCACACATGGCCGTCGCCGAAGCGCGTGGTCCCGGGCATGCAGGGGATGGTGGTGTGCATGCGCGCGGCCACCTCGGGCCGGATGCTGTCGCCCACCACGTGTTCGCCCAGCAGCAGGGTGCCGTCACCGGCGAAATTGACGTGCGAGTAGGCCCGTGCGCCGAACTCGGTGCGACGCTGGACCCGGCCGTCGGGATGGATGTTGAGGATCACGAAGGCCTGGCTGTCGAAGGCCCAGAGCACGCCCTGCGGATCGAACTTGAGCCCGCCGACCAGATGGGTGGTGTGCTCCAGCCAGAGCACGCCCTTTTCCTGCAGGTCGGCGCCGTACTGGATGATGCGGCCGCGTCCGGCGTGGTCGTCGGCCGGATTGTCGAGCTGCGTGACGCCGACGAAGACATCGCCGATCGCAAATTCCTTGAGAGTGGATGCCGTCATGGGTCTTCAGGCCTCGATGGGGTATCGCGACAGGAGGTTGCGCTTCCTGCCGAACAGGGTGGAGAAGGCGCGGCCGAGCAGCCGCGAGTTCGTCAGCCAGGTGATGTCGTCTCCCTGGCGGGTCGAGGCGAGGATGCGCTCGACGATCCAGGGCGTCGTGGTCCCGACATGCTCACCGATGAATTCGAGCTGTTTCAGCGCGCGCGCACGGGCTGCCGCGGGCAGCGCGCGAATCTCGCGCAGCAGGCCCTCGGTGACGTTGACACCGGGGCTGATCGTGCCGATGCGGATGCTGTCGTCACGCGCCTCGCGGCGTTCCTTGACCAGCGCGCCGGCAAGATATTTCACCGCGCGCTTGGTGGTCGAATACACCGCCATGCCCGGGACCACGCGCCCCGAGGCGCCGCCGCCGCCCAGCGTGAGATAGAGCTGGCCGCCGCCCTGGCGCGCCATGCCGGCGACGGCCACCTGCGCGGCGTTGATCGAACCGATCACGTTGGCACGCACCATCGCCTCGATCTGCGCGGGCGTGTTGTCGATGAACGCCACGCCGGTGCGAGCGTAGCCCGCGTTGTTGAGCCAGATGTCGACCCGACCGAAGGCGGCGACGGCGTGATCCCAGAGGTCCTGGACGTCCTGCATGCGGGACACCTCGCAGGCGACCCCGATCACCCGGCCGCCACCGGCGGCGGAGTCGGCGGCCAGTCGCTCCAGCGCGGCCTCTACGCCAGCCTGCGTGCGGCCGCTGACGACCACGTTGTGCCCGCGCTTGAGGAACTCGCTCGCATACCCGAAGCCGAGACCCTGCGTGCTCCCGGTGATGACGACATTCTGCTGTGCCACTGCGCCCCCGCTCGCCCCGTGCCGGGACAGCCCAGAGATTACTGGCCCGCGCCATCATAGGCGGGCCTGCACCCGCGATGTCCACGCCTTGGACGCACCGATCACCGGCCTGCGCGGGCGCGCGCCCGCAGCCCGCTCATGCCCTAGGATCGGCTCATGGAAGACCGCCGGAGCATCGTGATCACGGGCAGCACGCGGGGCATCGGCAAGGGCCTCGCCGCCGAACTGCTGCGACGCGGCCATGACGTCGCCATCAGCGGCCGCAGCCAGGCGGCGGTCGAACAGGCGCTCGCGGAACTGGCACCGCTGGCGGCCCGGGGGGCCCGGGTGGCCGGCGCCGCCTGCGACGTGTCCCGCGCCGCGGAGCTCCAGCAGCTCTGGGACCACGCCGTCGCTGCCTTCGGCCGGGTCGATGTCTGGGTGAACAACGCGGGCATCTCGCACTCGCGGCAACGCGCCGGCGACATGCGGACCGACGACATCCGCAGCGTCCAGGAAACCAACCTGCTCGGCATGATGCTGGCGACGCAGGTCGCGCTCCGGGGGATGCAGGCGCAGCCGGGCGGCGGCACGATCTTCAACATGGAAGGCTTCGGGTCGAACGGCATGATGCGCCCGGGGATGAGCCTCTACGGCGCGAGCAAGTTCGCGCTCACCTATTTCAACAAGGCGCTGCTGCCTGAAACCCGGAACGGGCCCGTGCAGGTCTGTTACCTGAGTCCGGGCATCGTGCTCACCGACCTGCTCAAGCGCGACATGGGTGGCAACGACCCGGCGGAGCTGGAGCGCACCCGGCGCGTCTACGACATCCTCGCGGACCGGGTCGACACGATCACGCCCTTCCTCGCGGACGGCATCCTGCGCAGGCAGAAGCCCGGCGCGCGAGTCGCCTGGCTGACCGGTAGCAAGGCCGCGCGGCGGTTCCTGATGTCGCTGTTCCGCAGGCGCCGACTGGTCACCGACGCGGACCTCGCGCCGCCCTGAGGCCGGCCGCCGGGCGGCGCCTCAGCCCGCCGCGCCCGCCGCCGACGCACCGGGTGCGGGGTTGGGTTTCGGTCGACGCGCAATCAGCACCACTCCCCCCACGAATACCGCGGACGTGATGGCGTTGAAGATCGGGTACTCGAGCGGATAGAGCCAGTACTCCCGATACGCGCCGAAGTGCGCGGGCATTTCGGCGGAGCCCCACAGCACGATGCCGGCGCCGATCCCGTAGCGCAGCGCGGGCGCCATGCGCACCTGCTGCGTGCTTTTGTAGATCAGGTAGGCCGACCATGCCGTCCAGGCGACGTAGATGCCCATGACGATCTGGAGGCCTGGCCCCCGGATCCCCACGTAGATGACATAGAGCCAGAACAGATAGCAGAACCAGGTCACGAACAGCACTTCCATGGCCGTGATCCGCGCGTAGCTGCGCTGGTTGTCCGGCGTCGGCATGCCCGGGGAGAAGTGCAGGTTGCGATGGAAGAAGCGCATGAAGTTGCACTTGGTCTGCAGGTTGAACATGCCGTAGAGCACGAACAGCGCCAGCATGATCGTCACGGTGGCCTGCAGCATGTTCGCCTGCGGTGCGGCCACGTAGCCGCCCGACACCCCGGGCTCGACCGCATAGCCCGGCACCGAGTACAGCTCCGCGAAGAACTTGAACGAGTATTCAAACAAGCCGATCCAGATGAACCAGCCGCCGAGCATGCCCATCCAGGTCGCCTTCAGTTCGTCCTGGCGCAGGCCCTTCCAGACGATGACGAAACCCAGGATCCCGAGCAGCGCCGCGCCGACGTAGACCCCGCCGCCGAGGCCGGCTGCCATGACCTTGTAGACCGTGTGGCCCAGGGGCTGCGTCAGGAACCCGACCATCAGGCCCAGCAAGCCCACCCACGGGCGTCGATAGAGTCCTGCAAGCATCGTCCCCACCTCCCGAACAGACCGCGAAGCCCCGGCACCCCGGAGACTACCGGCGGCAGCGAAACGAAGCGCAGGCCCGCCGTCGCCGCTGGCCGTGCAACGGATAGGCGCCGCGTCAGGGCAGCGCCACCGCCTTGCCCTCGCGACGACTGTCCGCCGCACCGACCAGGCGTCCGTCGGGACCCCGCATCACGGCGTGCAGGCCGGAGCCCTCGGCGCCGCGCCCAGGGCTGAACTCGTGACCCATCGCCTGCAGCGCAGCAAGCAGTGCCGGGTCCATGCGCGCGGTCTCGACGACGGGTCGGCCGCGCGCGATGACGTTCGGCAGGTCCACCGCGGCCTGCGGGACGAGTCCCCAGTCGAGCATGCCGACGATCGCCTTGGCGACGTAGCCAATGATGAAATTGCCGCCCGGCGAGCCCACCGCAAGCTGGAACGCACCGTCCCTGAACACCAGGGTCGGCGACATGGAGGAGCGCGGCTTCTTGCCCGGCGCCACGGCATTGGCGATCGGCTGGCCGGCGTCGTCGACCGGCCGGAACGAGAAGTCGGTGAGCTGGTTGTTGAGGAAGAAACCCGCCGCCATGCGCTGCGAGCCGAAGCCCCCCTCCACCGTGGTGGTCATCGAGACCACGTTGCCGCGAGCATCGACCACGACGAAATGACTGGTGCCGGTTCCGTTGCCTGTGGCGTCCCGCCCCCTGCGGCGTGCGCCCGGGGGATTGCCCGCCTCGACGCGTGCCATCGCGCGCCCGGGCGAGACCAGCGCCGCCCGGGATCGAAGGTACTGGGGGTCGATCAGGCCGGCGAGCGGCACCGCCTCGAAACGATCGTCCGCGACATACATGTCGCGGTCCGCATAGGCCAGCCGCTGTGCCTCGATGAAGTAGTGCCAGCCCAGCGCCGTCCCCGGGCCGTGCGCCGCCATGTCGAAGTTCTCGAGCGTGCCGAGGATCGACTGCACCGCGATGCCTCCCGAGGACGGTGGCCGCATGCCGCACACCAGGTAGACGCGATAGCCGCCACAGACCGGCTCCAGGCGCGCGGCGCGATAGTCGCGCAGGTCCTGCAGGTCGAGGCTGCCTGGAATGGGCTGCCGCGCCACCGCGGCCACGATGGCCTGCGCCACCTCGCCCTCGTAGAAGCCCCGGGGCCCCTCGAGCGCGATGCGCCGCAGCGTCTGCGCATAGGCCGGATTGCGCAGGATCGAACCCACCGGCAGCGCGGTGCTGCCGTCGGTGGTGAGGTAG
>CAJACZ010000261.1 GCA_903938365.1 uncultured Pseudomonadota bacterium
CGCAGCACCGCACGGCTGTCGTTCCGGGACCAGCTGCTCGGCTTCGCGCGCACCCGTCCGTTCCAGCAGATCCTCGCGATCAAGCGGGTGCAGCTGATCGGCGTCAGCGCCAGCTCCGGCGGCCTGATGTTCTTCCTGGTCAGCGTGATCGACATGCCGCTGACCAAGCAGCCGGTGATCGGCGGGCCCATGACGATCGCGGTGCTGACCTGCACGCCGCTGCTGGTGCGCCTGTCCAAGACCCTGGGCAAGCGCGGGGCCTATGTGTTCTCGACGGTGCTGACGGGCCTGGTAGCGATGTCCTGGGTCTATGCCCAACCGGGGGAACCCGACTGGCTGCTGGCGGTGCGCGGTTTCGTCAACGGCATCGCCTTCGCCGGCAACGTGCTGTTCGCGATGTCCATGCTCACGGATGCGATGGAACTGGACTACCACCGCAGCGGCCTGCGCCGCGAGGGCATGTACTCGGCGCTCTACAGTTTCACCGAAAAGCTCGCCTCGGCCGTGGGCCCGCTGATCCTCGGGATCGCCCTGTCGGGTGCCGGATTCGACCCCAAGTCGCCGCCGGCGCAGGTCACCGAGTCGGTGCGTCAGGCCGTGCTGCTGTCGATCGCCTATGTCCCGGTGGCCATGGGCGTGCTGTCGATCCTGATCCTGGCGTTCTATCGGCTCGATGAGCCGACGTTGAAGGCGCTGCGCGCCGCCGGCCCGGCCGGCGGCGGGCTCAGCCCAGGCTCACCGACACCGGCGGTTCTGCCGAGCGCCTGAGCAGGTACAGGCCGCCGAAGCTGCCGATGTTGATGCGGTGCTGATCGTCCAGGTAGACGACGTCCGAGTGCAGCCGCGGTGGCTTCATGTCGGCTGACAACGCCTCGCCGTTGACGAAACCGAGCGCCTCGCGCAGTTCTGCCTCGCTGACGCCGGCGCCGGGGCTCAGTTCGACGCGCACGAAGTCGACGACGAAGCGCTGGCGGTTGCCGTCTGGATCCTCGCGGTACACGCCGCGCACGATGATCTGGCCCTGGGTCACACCGTCCGCCGCGAGGAAGTCCACGACGTTGTTGTATTCGTTGCCCTGGCGGGAAATTTCCTGACACATGCGCGTGATGCGCACCGGCACGGGCGGGAAACGGTTGAAGCTGTGCACCTTGAGGTTCGAGTCGTGCACGCGGGGCTTGCCCGCCGAGTGCCGCGCGCCGAAGTGCGCAAACTCGGTCTCCCAGCGCCCCTCGACCTGGTCCATGGCATCCATCGGGGCCTGGACCGGGGACTCGAGGCGGATCTGCTCCACCAGGCGCGCCAGTTCCTCGAAGGCCTCGTCGGAGAAGCTGCCGGCCGCGTCCTGCTGGTCGACATGGTCGAGCAGTCGCTGCTTCAGTGGGGTCGTCGCTGTCATGGGAACCTCCTGTTCAGACCGTCCCTGAATACCACGCGCGGTCGAGCTCCGTCACCTCGGCGGAATACCGGGCGCACTCCTGCCGCTTGATCGCGAGGAAGATCCGCAGGAAATCCGCGCCAAGCGCGTCGGCGAGGAAGGCCGAGGCCGAGGCGCGCGCGATGGCCTCCTGCCAGGTGCCCGGCAGCGCGGCCGGCAGCGCGGCGGCGCGGTCGGCAGGCTCGGCGGGCTCGGCAGGCTCGGCGGCCGCGAGATAGCCGTTGCCGCTCACCGGCGGGCCCGGGTCGAGCCGCTCGCGGATGCCGAGCTCAACGCCCGCCAGCACCGCCGCGGCGGCCACGTAGGGATTGGCGTCGGCCCCGGCGATGCGGTGCTCGATGTGCCGCGAGCCAGCCGGTCCGGCCGGCACGCGCAGCGACACGGAACGGTTGTTCACCCCCCAGTTGGCCGCGACGGGCGCGTAGCTCTCGCTGCGGAACCGTCGGTAGGAATTCCCGTTCGGCGCGAACACCAGCAGGCTCTCGGCCATCGTGGCGCGCAGGCCACCGATGGCGTGGCGGCACAGGAGGCTGCCGGCCGGGTCGGGGTCCGCGAACAGGTTGGCGCCCTGCCCGTCCTCGAGGCTCACGTGCAGGTGCAGGCCGCTGCCCGCGAGCTCCGTGAAGGGCTTCGCCATGAAGGTCGCCACGTAGCCATGCCGGGCGGCCACCCCGCGCAGCAGGCGCTTGAAGGCGAGCGCCTCGTCCACGGCGCGCAGCGCGTCGGCACGATGCGCAAGCGTGATCTCGAACTGTCCGGGCGCGTATTCGGACATCAGGGTCTCGGCGGGCAGGCGCTGCAGGTCGGCCGCGGCATAGACCGCGTCGAACAGGGGCGCGAGCTCGTCCAGACGCGCCAGGCTGTAGGCCTGTATGCCGCGCCCGCGGCCGCCCGCCGGCTGCTCGTCGCGCAGCAGGTAGAACTCCAGCTCGCAGGCGAGCACGGGCCGCAGGCCCTGCGCCTCGAGGCGTGCGCTGGCGCGCGCCAGCGCGTGGCGCGGCTCGGC
>CAJACZ010000262.1 GCA_903938365.1 uncultured Pseudomonadota bacterium
CCGGTGGCGCTGATCGACGAGTTCCAGGACACCGACCGCTGGCAGTACGCCTCCTTCCAGCGTATCTATCTCGATCCGCAGGCCGAGACGTCCGCTGCGCTGCTGATGATCGGCGACCCCAAGCAGGCGATCTACGGCTTCCGCGGCGCGGATCTCGACACCTACGTGACGGCGCGTAACACGGCCGACTGCATCCACACCCTGACCGGCAACTACCGCTCCACGCAGTCCCTCGTCGCAGCGGTCAATCATATCTTCACATCGGCGGTTGAGCCGTTCGGCTCCATCCCCTACGAGCCGGTGACCGCGCAGAAAGATGTCCCGCCGCTGCGGCAGCGCGACGGAAGTGTGCATCCTGCGATGACCGTGTGGCACACGCCGGGTGACGAGCCTGTCAAGGCCGCCGAGCACCTGGCGCTCATGGCGGCGGTGTTCGCCACCCGCATCATCAAGCTGCTTGGTGAGGGTCTTGCCACGCCTGCCGACGTTGCCGTGCTGGTGCGCAGCGGCAAGGAAGCGCGCGCGATCCGCGCCGCGCTCGACCAGCGAGGCCTGCGCAGCGTGTATCTGTCGGATCGCGACAGCGTCTACGGCACGCGCGAGGCCTTCGACCTCTGGACCCTGCTGCGCGCCGTCAACGCGCCGCGCACCGAACGCTTCGTGCGCGCCGCGCTCGGCACGCGCAGCTTCGGCCTCCCGCTGGCGACGCTTGACGCGCTGTTTGCCGATGAACGCGCGCTCGAACAGCAGGTCGAGCGGTTCACGCAGTGGCAGTCGATCTGGCAGCGCCAGGGATTCCTCGCGATGCTTTACGCGGTGCTGCACGAACAGGCCATCCCCTCGCGGCTGCTGGCGCAGTCCGATGGCGAGCGACGCCTCACCAACCTGCTGCATCTCGGCGATCTGCTGCAGCAGGCCAGCCTCGGCCTCCAGGGCGAGAGCGCCGTGGTGCGCCACCTTGCAGACCGCCTGCGCGACAGCGCGACGGCGGCGGGCGGCGAGACCGGCGCGGATGCCGCGCAGATGCGCCTCGAGACCGATGCGCATCTCGTCAAGGTGGTCACCCTGCACAAGTCCAAGGGGCTGCAGTATCCGGTGGTCTTCCTGCCGTTTGCCTCCGGCTTCATGACCGACAAGGATGACGACCTGTCGCGCCGCGCCGAGGACGTGCGGCTGCTGTACGTCGCGCTCACGCGTGCAGAGCGCGCAGTGTTCGTCGGCGCGACCACGCTCGCCACCGAATTCAACAAGGACAGCACTGAGTCGAAGAGCGCGCTCGGCCAGCTGCTCGGGCGTCGCAACGCGCAGGACCTGCGTGAGCGCCTCGCGACCTGGGCGCAGTGCGCGGACATTGTCGTCGCGCCGCTGCCCGAGGCCGACGGCGCCTGTTACGCGGGGCCGCCTGCCGCGCCCGGTCGGCGTACTGCCGAGGTGCCGCAGCGCCGGCATGCCAGCGCGTGGCGCAGCGCCAGTTTCAGTTCCCTGACGCGCCGGCTGGAGCCGCCCGTGCGCCTGACGGTTGCCCCCACCGAAGCCGATGAACGCTACAGCGACTCGCAGACCGACAACCCGCCCGAGACCCGCGATGCCGGGGTGGGCTTGCGGACGGACGGGACCGCCACGAATCCTTACGCCGCGTTCCCCCGCGGGGCCCGGTATGGCGACCTGCTGCACGTGCTGCTGGAGTGGCAAGTGCAGCAGCGCTGGCCGATCCTGGATCCGACTGCGAGCGCGAGCGCGACCGCGACTGTCGCGGTCTGGGACTCGCTGCTGCGCCGTCGCTGCGATGCGCTGGGCATCACGCCTGAGCACCGTGCGCTGCTCACGGAATGGATCATCGCCATCGGTCGCTGCCCGCTGGGGATCGGCGTCACGCTCCACTCGCTTGACCCGGCGCG
>CAJACZ010000263.1 GCA_903938365.1 uncultured Pseudomonadota bacterium
ATCATGACATCGCCACCCACCGCGTTAAAGGCAGTCACGGCCTCAGTCTTGTTACCCAGCTTCAGCTGCGCCTGTCCGAGCGCGAGCTGTGCCTCGCCCTGGTTCTTGACCCCCTTGGTGATGCCGCGCTGGATCGCGAGCAGAGCCTCCGGATACTGACCGTAGCTCATGAGCGCCTGACCCATGCGCACGTCCACCTGGCCGCTCTTGCCGGCCGCCGCCGCCTGAGTCTGCTTGGCTATAGTCGCCTTGTCGGAGGCCGCCTGGGTCTTTGCTGTCGCAAGCATCCGTGCACTGCTCTCTGCATTGCGCGGATCGGTGAACGCCTGCCGGGCAGCCCCGGCTTCCAGCACCGCCTGCGCCTCGCCGGGAAGCCCTTTCTCGAGTGCCAACTGGCCCATCTCCAGGTAGTCCTCGCCGCGCCGCATCGCACCGACCTCGTTCGCCAACCGGTAGATGTGCAGCGTCGTCTCGTCCGTGGCTTCGCGGAGCAGGAGCACGACGATGTTCGACCAGGTCTCGGGCTTCGGGTGGTACTGGGCCTGCTTCTCGAGGGCCCGCAGCGTGCAGGCGTCGTCATCCAGCCGGATGCAGGAACTGAGGTACATCTGCAGGGAAAGCTCCGGGGGAACCCCACCGGCCTTCTCGACCTCGCCGACCCAGCCCTGCGTGTACTCGAGCGTGCCCTTGAAATCGTTCTGCAGGTAGTAGGACTGCGCCACGAGAAGCCGCACTTCGTCGTTCGCCGACCCCTCCTGGATAGCCCGCTTGCCCCAGGAAATGGCCTTGGGATAGTCCTTGGCCGTGTAACTCAACTGCATCAGCACCCGCACGAGGGTGGCAGAACGAGCTGCATCCGCGAACCCGGAGTTCAGCACCTGTTCGAAGGCGCCGGCTGCAGCGGCGTTGTCGCCGACGCGGACCGCACAGAAGCCGATCATCTCGTTGATGACGAAAATGTCGTAGGGCGTCTTGGCCGGAACCGCGTCGGCCAGACGCGCGTTCGCCAGGCAGTCCGCCCATTTTTCTTCCTTGGTCGCCGCCTGGGCGGCGGTCAGCGGCTTGGCGACCGCCTTGCTGATGGTCGGCGGCTTGGGGGCGGCCTTGTCCTGCGCAAGGGCGTCGAGCGGCCCCATGGCCAGCACTGCGACGATAGCCGGCAGGAAAACTGATGTTCGCTTCATGATTGACCTCGCCTGCAGCCTTGGGATCACTTGACCCGGAGCGACCAGAGCTTGGCGATGCGCTCGAGGTTCGCGTCGCCCTTGACCGCCTTGAATGCCTTGAGGGCTTCCGCCTTGTTTCCCGCCTTGAACTGAGCAAGACCCAGGGAGATCTGCGCCGACGGCAGGCTCGCCACGTTGCCCTTGGCGATACCGCGCTGGATCGCAGTCACCGCCTGGGGATACTGCCCATAGCTCATGTACGCCTGCCCGACCCGCAGATCGGCGTCGCCCGCCTTGCCCGCCGCAGCCTCGCGATCGGCCTGCGCCAGTGAGGCCTTGTCCGCTGCGACCTTGGTCTTCGCAGTCGCGAGCAGACGGTTGTTGCGGTCGATGTCACGCTGGGTCGGGAACGCCTTCCTGGCGAAGCCGGCTTCGATCGCAGCCTGCGCTTCGCCGGGGATACCCTGCTCCAACGCCAACTGGGCCATCTCGGTGTAGTCGTCGCCCCGGCGCATCGCCCCGACCTCGGTGGCCAGGCGATAGGTCTGGAGCATGCTGGACTCCGTCCCCGTCTTGAACAGCGAGGTCATGAGGTTCGCCCACGCGTCCGGGTTCGGATAGTAGGACACGAGCTTCTCGAAGCCCGCGCTGGTGCAGGCCTCGTCCTTGAGCTTGAGGCAGGAAGTGAGGTAGAGATCGAGTGCGTTCTGGCGGGGCACCTGACCCCGCTTTTCCTGGTCGGCTATCCACTTGCCGGTGAACTCACGCGTGTTCTTGAAATCGTCCTGGACGTAATAGGACTGGGCCACCAGCGTATACACGTCTCCATCGCCGTAGCCGTTGCTGATGGCGCGCTTGCCGTATTCGATCGCCTTGGCGTAGTTCCTCGAACTGTAATTGATCTGCATCAGCGACTTGACGCGGCCCGGCATGGAGGCCTTGGTCGCATACTGCGAACCCAGGTTCGCTTCATAGGCGCGACTGGCGGTGGCGTTGTCGCCCGAGCGGAAGGCACAGAAGCCGCGCAGTTCGTTGATGATGAAGGTGTCGTAAGCCGTGAGTCCGGCGCCCTCGGCCTGCCGAAGGTCGGCGAGACACGCGCTCCACTTGCCCGCCTTGCTGGCGTTCTGGGCCGACTGCAGTGTCTTGGCAATACCCTTGCTGACGCTCTCGGCGACAGCCTCGCCCGATAAATTGAAAACCAGGGCGATCGCGACGGCGGCCCAGACGCAAACTGACTTCTTCATGAAAACCCTCGTCCCAGGGTCAGCCGAGCGGACCCGTGCGTTGATGATTAAGAGCGCAAAGGGCCGCGTCGGGTTCCCGAAGCGGCCCATGTTTCTGCGAAACCGTGAAATTACTCGCTGAATTCAGCGACGTTGACGAATCCGATCTTCTTCATGCGGTTGCGCTGGGCGGCTGCCAGCACGCGCGCGACGACATCGTACTTGGCGCGCTTGTCGGGGCGAAGGTGCAATTCCGGCTGCGGGTCCTTCTGGGACTCCGAGCGGAAGAAGCCCTCGACCGCATCCACACCCGAAACCGGAGTGCCGTTCCAGATGATCGTCCCGTCGAAATCGATCTCGATGTCGATCACCTCCGGCTTGACAGGCGGGGGCGGAGCATCGGTGGGTCTGGGCATGTCCAATTTGACGGCGTGCGTCATGATCGGAATGGTGATGATGAACATGATGAGCAGAACCAACATGACGTCGATGAGCGGCGTCGTGTTGATGTCACACATTGCACCGTCGTCGCCGCCCGAAGAACCTACGTTCATTGACATGATCTAAGTCTCCTGATCCTGCAGTTCAAACAGCAGCGCTGCTGTTACCGTGTACCGCGGATGCCGCGGTCGGGTTCCGTGATGAAGCCCACCTTGACCACTCCACCCCGCTGCACGGCGTTGAGCACACGTCCCACGTCTTCATAACGTGCGTTCGAGTCCCCACGGATGTGGATCTCGGGCTGAGGGTCCTTGACCGCCTCGACCTTGATCAGTTCCAGAAGCTGCGCCTGGTCCGAGACCGCCGCGTTGTTCCAATAGACCACGCCGTTGCCATCCACCGCGATGGTGATGTTCTCGGGCTTGGTCTGGGTGGCGATATTCGCTGCCTTGGGCAGTGACACCTTCACCGTCTTCGCAATCACCGGGATGGTGATCAGGAAGATGATCAGCAGCACCAGCATGACATCGACGAGCGGCGTCGTGTTGATCGTGGAAATCGGGGCGTCATCGTCGCCCGAGGATCCGACACTCATGGCCATTTCGGCATTACCTCAGTCGTTCTGGGGAATCCGGCGCGCCAGGCCGAAGCCCGGCGCGCCGACCACCACTGTTCCCTGACTTACTTCTTAGGCGCAGCGGCCGCGGCCGGGGCCGCAACCGGAGTCGCCACGCGGGCGCCGCTCACCAGATAGGCGTGCAGGTCCGACGTGAAGTTGCTCAGGTCTTCCTGGGCCGCCTTGTTCCGGCGGATCAGCCAGTTGTAACCGATAACCGCAGGCACGGCGACCGCGAGGCCGATGGCGGTCATGATGAGTGCCTCACCGACCGGGCCGGCCACCTTGTCGATGCTGGCCTGGCCAGACACACCGATGGCGACGAGCGCGTGGTAGATGCCCCACACCGTGCCGAACAGACCCACGAAAGGCGCGGTCGAACCGACGGTGGCGAGCACCGCGAGGCCGGACTGCAGGTGACCGTTGATGCTCTCGGCCGAACGATGCAGCGAGAGGGTGATCCACTCGTGCAGTTCGACGCGATCCGTCAGCCGACCCTCGTGATGCGTGGAAGCGCGGAGACCGTCCTCGGCAAGGCCGCGGTACGGGTCGCCCTTCGGCAGACGCTCGACGGCGTCCTTGATGGAGCTCGCGGTCCAGAATTTCTGTTCGGCGAGGCGCGCCGACTGGCCCAGCTTGCGCTGGTCCCAGATCTTCATGAACAGGATGTACCAGGTGGCGAGCGACATGATCACGAGAATGATCAGCGTGCCCTTGGCGACGAAGTCTCCCTGCGCCCAAAGGGCACCGAGACCGTAGGGATTGTCAACAACGGTGGTGGCTTGGTTTTCCATAGGTTCCTCTGCTTTAAACGAGGGCAACACCGCGAGGTGCCGCCCTGAATAGTTTCCTGATCAGTCTGTGAGCTTGAAGCGGACGTTGAACTGCGAGCACATTTCGACGGCTTTCCCGTCCTCGGTGCCAGCGGTCCAGCGAGCGCGTTTCGCCCACTTCGCCGCCGCCTCGTCGAGCGAGGTGTTGCCCGAGGTCTTCGTGACCGTAGGCTCACCCGAAGTGCGGCCATCGGGGCCGACACAGGCGCGAACGGTGCTCACGCCCTCGATCTCTGCCCGGCGGGCAGAAGGCGGGTAGAAGTCGTCCGTAGGCGGCGAACGCCGTACGTCGAGCTTGGGAGCAACCCTGACCACCGCGGGCGGTGCGGGCGGCGCCGGAGGCGCAGCGGGCGGTGCCGGCCGGTCCGTGACGTCCGAGATCGCCGTGGTGTTGCTGCTGTCCATCGGAATGTCGATCGACACTTCCGGCGGGGGCACCTGCACGGGCGGACGCTCGAGCTGCGGCGGCGGCGGCGGCGGCGGCTTGTCTTCCTGCTCCATTTCCTCGATCAGGTCAGTGACCAGAGGGGCAGCGACGACTTCCACCACTTTGCGTGCGAGGCCGGTCACGAGACCGTACATCAGCAACACGTGGAAGGCGACGATGACCGCAAGGACGACCATGCGGCGTTGAGAATTCTGTTGTACGTAGGCGGCCATGTGCTCTCGTGGTCGCAAAGAACCTGTTTAACTTGTGGTTACGGCGAATCGGGCGCGGCAAATTACCGAGCTTCGATGGCGCACGCAACCTGAACTTCAGCGTGCCGTCCTGGCGTGCGATGAAGACCCTTCGGCGATGTCGAACCGCACTTCGTCCCGTCCTGGGTTCGAGTGCGCATTGCTACTACCTTCCTTGCATGCAACTGCTGTCTGTTGCCACAGGCATGGCACGTCCCCTCGTGCCGCACCCCTTCGTGCCGTCGTGTGGCGCTCTTTCGCCGCCTCGACGCGGTCAACTGTAACCGCACTCTGCAGCAGTGACAACCGTGTACCTGAATCGATATGTCGTAATGATTCATGGCGTCAGTCGGTCACGGCGCCAGCGGAGGCGCTGCTGACCACGCGGGCGTATTTCGCCAGCACGCCGGAGGTGGCGTAAGGCTTCGGCGCGCGCCATGTTTTTCTGCGTTGCCGCAGCTCTGCAGCCGTCAGATCAGCCTCGATGCGGCGTCTGGCCGCGTCGATGGTAATGCGATCGCCGGTGCGCAGCAGCCCCAGCGGACCACCCACGGCGGCTTCGGGAGAAATATGGCCTACGACGAAGCCGTGGCTGCCCCCCGAGAAGCGTCCATCCGTGATCAGCGCGACCTTGTCGCCGAGCCCCCGGCCGACGATCGCGCCGGTCGGACTGAGCATTTCGCGCATGCCGGGGCCGCCACGCGGGCCTTCGTAGCGGATCACCACCACATCGCCCGCCTTCACCTTGCCGGCGAGAATGGCCGCGGTGGCGCGCTCCTCGCCGTCATACACACGAGCCTTGCCGCTGAAGCTCAGGCCTTCCTTGCCGGTGATCTTGGCCACCGCGCCCTCGGGGGCGACGTTTCCATACAGCACAACGAGATGGCTGTCTTTCTTGATGGGGTCTGCGAAGGGCCGGACGATGTCCTGGCCCGCGGGATAGTCGCCCACGGCGGTCAGGTTCTCCCCGATCGTGCGACCCGTGACGGTCATGCAGTCGCCGTGCAGCAGGCCCTTGTCCAGCAGCCGTCGCATCAACGGCTGGATCCCGCCGATCTCAATCAGTTCCGACATCGAGTAACGCCCGCTCGGGCGCAGGTCCGCCAGCACCGGCACGCGCCGCCCGATCCGGGTGAAGTCATCCAGGCTCAGCTTGACCTTGGCCGCCCGCGCAATGGCCAGCAGATGGAGCACGGCGTTGGTCGAGCCACCGACGGCAATGGTGACCGCGATCGCGTTTTCGAAAGCCTTGCGGGTGAGGATCGTGCGGGGCGTGATGCCCAGCTTCAGCAGGTTGACCACCGCCGCTCCCGCACGCCTCGAGTCGAGCCGCTTGATGTCGCCCACGGCCTCCTGCGCGGAGCTGTCCGGAAGGGACAGGCCGAGCGCTTCCATCGCCGAGGCCATGGTGTTGGCGGTATACATGCCGCCACAGCTGCCGGGACCGGGAATCGAGGTCCGCTCGACCTCGAGGAGCTGGGCATCCGAGACTTTCCCTGCGGCGTGGCCACCCACCGCCTCGAAAACCGAGACGATGTCGCGCCGCTGGGCACCCGGACGGATGGTCCCGCCGTAGACGAACACGGCAGGCCGGTCGAGGCGGGCGATGGCCATGGCGCAACCCGGCATGTTCTTGTCGCAACCGCCGATGGCGACGAGCCCGTCGAAACCTTCCGCGCCGACGACGGTTTCGATCGAGTCGGCGATCACCTCGCGCGAAACGAGCGAATAGCGCATTCCCGGCGAACCCATGGAGATGCCATCGGACACGGTGATCGTGTTGAAAAGCACGCCCTTGCCGCCGGCGGCGTTGGCGCCAGCCTCCGCCTCCTGCGCAAGTTCGTTGATGTGCATGTTGCAGGGCGTGAGATTCGCCCAGGTCGAGGCGATGCCGACCTGCGGCTTGGAGAAGTCCGCGTCCTTGAATCCCACGGCGCGCAGCATGGCGCGCGACGGCGTCTGCTTCGGGCCATCGACCACCTGCCGCGACCAGCGACGCGGATCGACCTCATTGCCCTTTTTCGTGATCCTGCTCATCGGAGTCCTCTTTGCCGGCGGCATGTTGCAGCGCGCCATTTACGTTTTCGTGACTGCCGGACGACAGTTTGATGGCCGTCCGGCGAACCGCTTGCAAGGTTAGCACCCCTGCCCGCCCCTGCCCTTCACCTCCGTCAGCTGCCGGTATCGGTCAGGCGGCGCTCCCGCAGGTTGATGATCAGCACGCCCGCAAGGGTCAGCGCCCCGCCGACCGCGATGCGCCCGGTCAGTTCGTCGCCGAGCAGCCACACCCCGAACGCCACCGAGAAAACGGGTGACAGGACGGTCATGGGCGCGATGCTGGTGACCGGATACTTCTGCACGAGGTAGTAGAACCCCGTGTGCGCCACCAGGCTGCCGAGAACCGCCGTGTAGGCGATAGCGCCCCAGCCAGGCCATGAAATCCCTGCGAGGACCTCGAGCCCGGGCCGCTCGACGACAGCCGCCAGCAGCACCAGCAGCGGCAGGCTGACCCAGCTGAACCAGGCCTGCAGCTCGAGCGGCGAGAACCCGGAGAGGCGCTTGACGGCAATCAGTCCGAGCGAGCCGACGAAGGCTGAAGCGATCACCAGCAGCAGGCTGGGCCAGTGCGAGAAGACCTGGGGATCCAGGCCGATCACCAGGACACCCCCGAAAGACAGCCCGATGCCGGTCCAGCGCCGCCAATGCACGGTTTCGCCGAGCAGCGCGATCGAGAGGAGGGTCGTGAAGGGCACCCCGAGCTGCGCCGCGATGGCCACGGCGCTCACGTTCTTCGCGATCGCGATCCCGGCAAACAGCAATGCGAAATTGATCGCGCCGGACAGCAGAGCCGCCACCACCATCGCGTTCATCTGCCCGGGAACCACGCGCAGGAAGGGGAACAGCAGGGCGCAGAGCACACCGAAACGCAGCGCCGTGAACAGCAGGGGTGGAATCTCCGACACGCCGAACTTGCTGACGATCAGATTGAAGCCCCAGATCAGCGTGATCACGACGAGCATCGCAAGGTCGCGCGGACGCACTCGGGTCATCCAAAACGCTCGCGCACCAGGCGCTCCACCAGCCGCACGCATTGCGCCTCGGCGCCCACGGGGCGGCCGGGACGCTCGCGGGGGTTCCAGGCGTAGAGGTCGATGTGGGCCCAGGAGCGCGTCCGGGCCACGAAACGGCGCAGGAACAGCGCGCCGAAGATGGCGCCCGCGAAGGCCGTGGGAGCCACGTTGCCCAGATCCGCGACCCGGCTCGAGAGTTCCTCGTCGTAGCCATCCCACAGCGGCATGGGCCACACCGGATCGCATTCGGCGTCACCGCAGGCGCGCAGCCGCGCGAGGAGCGCATCGTCGTTGGAGAAAACCGCGGGCAGTTCAGGCCCGAGCGCGGTTCGCGCGGCACCGGTGAGCGTCGCGAAATCGATCAGCAGTTCAGGGCTCTCACTGTCGGCCTCGCTGAGCGCATCGGCGAGCACCAGGCGCCCCTCGGCGTCCGTGTTGCCAATTTCCACCGTCAGGCCGCGCCGCGAGCGCAGCACGTCGCCCGGACGATAGGCATCGTGTCCGATGCTGTTTTCGACCGCCGGGATCAGCACGCGCAGGCAGACCGGAGCCGCGCGCTCCATCAGGGCGCGGGCTGTCGCAAGCGCGACCGCGGCGCCGCCCATGTCCTTTTTCATCAGGAGCATCGCCGCTGAGGGCTTGATGTCGAGCCCGCCCGTGTCGAAACACACCCCCTTGCCCACCAGGGTGACCCGGGGATGGAACTCCTGCCCCCAACGCAGGTCGATCAGCCGCGGCGCGCGTGAACTGGCGCGCCCGACGGCATGGATCAGCGGATAGTTTGCCGCCCGCAGGTCCTCACCCGTGATGCACGAGAATTGCCCACCGTGCCGCTGTGCGAGTTCCTGGGCGACCGCCGCGAGCTCTGCCGGACCCATGTCGTTCGCCGGAGTGTTGATCAGGTCGCGCGCCAGTGCAGTGGCCCCGGCCATCCGGGTCGCGTGCACGACATCGGCCCCGGGCGGAGCCACCAGCCTGGGCCGCACCGGCGCCGGGCCGCCGCGATAGCGGGCCATGCGATAGTGGCCCGTGAGCCAGCCCAGGGTAAACGCGGTCGCAGCGGCCGCGGACAGCGGCTCGGCAAGCCGGTAGGACCCTGGCGGCAGTCGCTCGGGCAAGCCGGCGCTGTGCCAGAGGTTCAACCGCTCGGTGGACTCGAGACCGCCGAGCCCGAGCAGCGCGCCCGTGATCGCACCATCCTTTCCCGGCAGGGCGAGCACCCGATGCCGCTCGGCGGCAAACTGGTGGGCGCGTACCCAGGCGACCGTCGCTTCAGGTTGCGCGGCAAGCCAGGCCTCGAGGCGGTTCTCCGGCAGCAGCCAGAGGGCACGGACATCGCCAGCTTCGCCGGCGGAAACAAGTTCTGCGCTCACGCGGCGCATGGTACCGAATCGCGGCGGCGAATCCTGCGCCCCGGGATGCAGGCTGAATTGACAATGCAGCGCCGATCACGGTCTAATCCGGCACGATGAATCGCCGCGCCACGCCGCCCCTCGATCGCTGCCACGCACTGCCCGGCATTGCCGTGGCCCGCGTGCGCGCGCTATCGCTAGCCTGCTGCAGCCGGCGCGGGTCGGTTGCCGGGGTCTGAACCGTTAGAGGGTCAGTACTCGAGGCGACCAGAGGATCACCAAGACCCCGCACCGGCCTGCAAGCCGATGCGGGGTTTTTTTTGTTCGTACGCAAACCGGAGTGTTGGTAATGAAGCTTTATTCGCAGAAGGACGTCGATAAGAAGGCCCTCAAGGGAGCCCGCATCTGCGTCCTCGGCTATGGCAGCCAGGGCCGCGCGCACGCGCTCAACCTCAAGGACAGCGGCTTCGATGTCGTGATCGGCGTTCGCAAGGGCGACAGCTGGAAGAAGGCCAAGAAGGACGGCCTCCCGGTCGCGGAGCCCATCAAGGCGGTGCAGGACGCCGACCTGGTGGCCATGCTGGCCCCTGATCTGGCGCAGAAAGGCCTCTACGAGGCCGTGGTCGGCAACCTGAAGACCGGTGCCACCGTGCTGTTCGCCCACGGCTTCAACATCCATTTCAACCAGATCAAGCCCCGCGCGGACCTCGACGTGGTGCTGATCGCGCCGAAGGGCCCGGGCGACCTCGTGCGCCGCCAGTACCAGCAGGGTCGCGGCGTTCCCTGCCTGGTCGCCGTCAGCCAGGATGCCAGCGGCACGGCCTTCAAGAAGGCCCTCTCGTATGCGCACGGCATCGGCGGCACCCGCGGCGGCGTGCTGCAGACCACCTTCGCGGAAGAGACCGAGACGGATCTGTTCGGCGAACAGGCCGTGCTGTGCGGCGGCGCCACCGAACTGGTGGTCAAGGGCTTCGAGACGCTCGTCGAGGCCGGCTACCAGCCTGAGGTCGCCTACTTCGAGTGCATGCACGAACTGAAGCTGATCGTCGATCTGCTGCATGAAGGCGGCATCTGGAAGATGCACAAATTCATCAGCGAAACCGCCAAGTACGGCGACCTGACCCGCGGCCCGCGCGTGATCACCAGCCAGACGAAGGCCGAGATGCGCAAGATCCTCAAGGAGATCCAGCAGGGCAAGTTCGCCAAGCAGTGGATCCGCGAGAACGCCACGGGCCGCAAGAAGTACGACAAGATGCTCAAGGCCGACCTCAACCGCCCGATCGAGAAAGTCGGCTTTGCGCTGCGTTCGCGCATGCCCTGGCTCGACCAGGGCCGCTGAGCGGCACCCAGCAGACAGCAACCAGGGAGTCCATCAGGATGTCACTCAGCCCCGATCGAGTAATGATCTTCGACACCACGTTGCGCGACGGCGAGCAGTCGCCCGGCTGCAGCATGACGCAGCCCGAAAAGCTGCGGGTCGCGAAGGCGCTAGCCGAGCTCGGGGTGGACGTGATCGAAGCGGGCTTCCCGGCTGCCTCCCGGGGCGACTGGGATGCGGTCAACAGCGTGGCGCGCGAGGTCCAGGGGCCGATCATCTGCGGCCTCGCGCGCTGCAATCGCGACGACATCACGGCGGCGGCGAAAGCACTGCGTGACGCGGAGCGGCATCGCATCCACGTGTTCCTCGCCACCAGCGCGATCCACCGCCAGTACAAGCTGAACATGGCGAAGGACGAGATCATCCGCAGCGCCGTGGAAGGCGTGAAGATCGCCCGTGACTTCTGCCAGGACATCGAGTTCTCGCCCGAGGATGCCTCGCGCACCGAACTCGAGTTCCTCGCGCAGGTCGTGGAAGCGGTCATCGAGGCGGGCGCCACCACCATCAACATCCCGGACACGGTGGGCTACACCGTACCGCACGAATTTTCGGAACTGTTCCGCTACCTGCGGAAGAACGTGCGCGGGATCGAGAACGTCACCCTGTCCGTCCACTGCCACGACGACCTCGGAATGGCGGTGGCCAACAGCCTCATGGCGGTCGTCAACGGCGCCCGGCAGGTCGAATGCACCATCAACGGCATCGGCGAACGGGCAGGCAACTGTTCGCTCGAGGAAGTCGTGATGGCCATCAAGACCCGCGAGGCTTTCTTCAACGCACACACCGGCATCAACTCGCAGCGGCTCTACCCGGTGTCGCGACTGGTGTCGAGCATCACGGGGATGCCGATCCCCCGCAACAAGGCGATCGTCGGCGAAAACGCGTTCGCCCACGAGGCGGGGATCCACCAGCACGGCATGCTCAAGCACGCCAGCACCTACGAGATCATGCGTCCCGAGGACGTCGGCCTGCCCCGTTCCAGCCTGGTGCTGGGCAAGCACAGTGGCCGGCACGCCTTCCGCGAGCGCGTCCGTGAGCTTGGGTTCGAGCTCGACGAGGCTGAGTTCGCGCGCGTTTTCGAGGAATTCAAAGCCCTCGCGGACAAGAAGAAGGAACTCTTCGACGGGGACATCGAGGCCCTGGTCCTGCGCGCTGAAGGCAGCGCCTCCGGACCCTGGACCCTGCAGAGCCTGCACACCACCTCCGGCGGCGGCACGGCCCAGGCCACCGTGGCGCTGCACCATTCCGACGGTCGGACCGTCGAGCTCGGCGCCTCCGGCGACGGGCCGGTGGACGCCGCCTTCAAGGCGATCGAGCGGATCACGGGCATTGCGGCCGTGCTCCGCAAGTTCGAACTGCGCAGCGTCTCCGAAGGCGAGGACGCCCAGGGCGAGGCGATCGTCTATGTCGACTTCAACTCCCGCAGTTACCGTGGCTCGAGCGTGAGCACAGACATCGTGGAATCGGCGACCCGCGCCTTCCTCGAGGTCATCAACCGCATCGAGCTCTCACAGAAAGCCTCCACTGCCCGCGCCATCGACGAGTCGGCGAACGCGGTCCGCGTGGCACAGGCCGCCGTCTGAAGGAACCCCGAATGACCACACCAATGACCATGTTCGAGAAAGTCTGGGCCGCCCACGAGGTCGTACCGGAGACCGCCGACACACCGGCGGTGATCTTCGTCGACCTGCACCTCACGCATGAAGTCACCTCGCCCCAGGCGTTCTCGGTGCTGCGCGAGCGTGGCCTGCGCCTGCGTCGCCCGGACCTGACCCTGGCGACAATGGACCATGCCACCCCCACGCGTACCGAGCAGGTGTTCGGCGGCGCCCCGATCACGATCGACTCGGCCGCGAAGCAGATCCGCCAGCTCGAGAAGAACTGCGCTGATTTCGGCGTGGAACTGCTGGGCATGCAGCACCGCGACCGCGGCATCGTGCACATCATCGGTCCTGAACTCGGCGTCACCCAGCCGGGCAAGACCATTGTCTGCGGCGACAGCCATACCTCCACCCACGGTGCGTTCGGCGCCCTCGCCTTCGGCATCGGCACCACTGAGGTGGGCCATGTCATGGCGACCCAGTGCCTGCTCCAGAACAAGGCGCGGACTTTCGGCGTCGAAGTCGAAGGACTGCTGCAACCCGGCGTGACCCCGAAGGACCTGATTCTCGCCATCATCGGCAAGGTCGGTGTCTCGGGGGGCACGGGGCATGTGTTCGAGTACCGCGGCGCGGCGGTGCGCGCCATGTCGATGGAGCAGCGCATGACCGTCTGCAACATGTCCATTGAAGCCGGCGCGCGCGCCGGCATGATCGCACCGGACGACACCACCTACGCCTATCTCGAGGGCCGCGCGCGCGTCCCGAAGGGCGCAGCCTGGCAGGAAGCCCTGCAGCGCTGGCGCCAGCTTCCGACCGATGCTGGCGCGGTGTTCGACCGCAGCGTCACGATCGACGCGGCCGCACTCGAACCGATGATCACCTACGGCACCAACCCCGGCATGGTGGTCCCGATCTCGAGCCGGATTCCCGACCACCGCGGCGATCCGGTGTTCGATGCCGCGATGCGCTACATGGGGCTCAACCCCGGCGAGCCCATCCAGGATGCACCGATCAACGTCGTCTTCGTCGGCAGCTGCACGAACGGCCGGATCAGCGACCTGCGGGCCGCAGCCGCGGTCCTTCGCGGCCACAAGGTAGCGCCCGGCGTGCACATGCTGGTGGTGCCGGGTTCGCAGGACGTCAAGCGCGCTGCGGAGGCCGAGGGCCTGGATGTCGTGTTCCGCGAAGCCGGCGCCGACTGGCGCGAGTCGGGCTGCTCCATGTGCCTCGGCATGAACGGCGACACGGTCGCCAAGGGGCAGTACTCGGTCAGCACCAGCAACCGGAACTTCGAGGGTCGGCAGGGCGTGGGTGCACGCACCTTGCTGGCCAGCCCCGAAACGGCAGCGGCCTCGGCCATCCGTGGCCGGGTCACCGATCCCCGCGAACTGATGAACGGCTGAGGCGATCCACGATGCAACCGATCAAGACCATTCGCTCGACGACCGTCGTGATGCCCTCGACGAACATCGACACGGACCAGATCATCCCGGGCCGGTTCCTGACCACGACCACCAAGGAAGGCCTCGGCGAGCAGCTGTTCGCCGACTGGCGCTACGATGCGAGCGGCGCGATTCGCCCGGATTTCATCCTGAACCAGCCGGCGGCCAAGGGCTGCCGGATCCTCGTGGCGGGGCGCAACGTGGGCTGCGGCTCCTCGCGCGAGCATGCGCCCTGGGCGCTGCTGGACTACGGGTTCCTGGCCGTCGTCAGCACCGAGATCGCGGACATCTTCCGCAACAACTCGCTGAAGAACGGCCTGCTGCCGGTCATCGTCGACGAGGCCACGCACGCGTGGCTGCTGGCCAACCCGGGCGCGGAAGTCACCATCGACCTGGAGTCGACCACCCTGACCCTGCCGGACGGCCGGTCGGTCCGCTTCCCGATCGCATCGTTCCCGCGCTACTGCCTGCTCAACGGCGTGGATGAGCTGGGCTTCCTGCTCGCGAAGGATCCGGCCATCCGGGCCTACGAGGCCCGGCACGCGCAATGAAGGCACATATCGCGGTCCTGCCCGGTGATGGCATCGGGCCGGAGGTCATCGCCGAGGGGCTGCGCGTGCTGCGCGCCGTCGCAGCGCGCTTCGGGCACGATTTCGAACTGACCGAGGCGCCCTTCGGGGGCGTCGCCATAGACCTGCACGGTGACGGCCTGCCGCCGGCCACCCTGGACCTGTGCCGCAAGGCCGACGGCGTGCTGCTGGGCGCCATAGGCGGCCCGAAGTGGGGCCCGTCGGCGCCGGTCCGGCCGGAGGCCGCCCTGCTCCGGCTGCGCGCCGAGCTGGGCGTCTACGCCAACCTGCGGCCCGTGAAGGTCATGCCCGCGCTGCGCGATGCCTCCTCCATCAAGCCCGAAGTCCTCGACGGCGTGGACCTGCTGTTCGTGCGCGAGCTCACCGGCGGCCTGTATTTCGGCCGCAAGTCGCGCGAGGCGGACCGCGCCGTGGACGAGTGTGCCTATACCGTGGGAGAGATCGAGCGCGTCACTCGCGTTGCCGGGCGCCTCGCGCGCGGGCGTCGCGGGCACATCACGCAGGTCGACAAGTCGAACGTGCTGGAGACTTCGCGCCTGTGGCGCGAAGTGACCACACGGCTGGTGCGCGATGAATTCCCGGATGTGACACTCGAACACATGCTGGTCGACTCGACCGCAATGCACCTGATCCGCCGACCGCGCGATTTCGACGTCATCCTGACCGAGAACCTGTTCGGCGACATCCTGACGGACGAGGCCTCTATGCTGGCAGGCTCGCTCGGCATGCTGCCGTCGGCGGCCATCGGCGACGGTCGTCGCGGCCTTTACGAACCGATCCACGGCTCGGCTCCGGATATCGCCGGCAAGGGGATCGCCAATCCCTGCGGCACCCTACTCAGCGCAGCGCTGCTGCTGCGGCACTCGCTCGGCCTGGACAACGAAGCCGCGGCGATCGAAGCGGCCGTTGCCGGTGCGATCACGCAAGGCGCACGCACAGCCGATCTGGCGACAGCCGGCACCACCCCGCTCACGACCCGTGAGATGGGCGATGCCGTGCTGGCGGCCCTCAGCGGCGGCTGAGCGCGCGCTCCAGACCGCCCTCGAGGTCGCGCTGCAGGTCGCCCAGCTCCTCGATGCCGACCGACAGCCGCACCAGGCCGTCGGTCAGCCCCGCGGCCGCCCTTGCGGCGGGGTCCATGGCCGCATGGGTCATGGTGGCGGGATGGGCGACCAGACTCTCGACACCGCCCAGGGACTCCGCCAGCGAGAACAGCTCCAGCCCCTCGACGAAACCCCGCACGGCCTCCGTGCCCCCCTCGAGTTCCAGGGTCAGCATCGCGCCGAAACCCGCCTGCTGCCGACGGGCGACCTCGTGGCCCGGATGCGCCACGAGCCCCGGGTAGAACACCCGGCGCACACCGGGCCGTCCCTGCAGCCATTGCGCGAGTTCGCCGGCATTGCGCTCATGGATCGCCATGCGGGCGTGCAGCGTGCGCATCCCGCGCAGCGTCAGGAAAGCGTCGAACGGCGCACCCGTCAGGCCGAGCGCGTTGGCCCACCAGGCCAGTTGCTGCGCCTGCTCGGTGGTGCGCGCCACCACGGCGCCGCCGACCACGTCGCTGTGGCCGTTCAGGTACTTGGTCGTGGAGTGCACGACCAGGTCGGCGCCCAGTGACAGGGGCCGCTGCAGCACCGGTGACAGGAAGGTGTTGTCCACGGCGACCAGGGCGCCGGCTTGCCGCGCGAGCGCCGCAACGGCCTCGACGTCGGTGATGCGCAGCAGCGGATTGCTGGGCGTTTCGATCCAGACCAGATGGGCGGGCGACGACAGCGCCTGCTCCAGTGCCCCGGGCATCCCGAAGTCCACGAACTCGACCGCCAGTTCGCCACGCTTCTGCCACGCGGTGAACAGCCGGAAGGTGCCACCGTAACAGTCGTGCGGTGCAACGATCCGGGCGCCGATGGGCAGCAGGTGCCCGACCAGCGTGATGGCGCCCATGCCAGAGCCGGTGATCACGGCACCGGCGCCGCCCTCCAGATCCGCTATCGCATCGCCCAGCAGGTCGCGGGTGGGGTTACCCGAGCGTGAGTAATCGTATTTGCGCTTCTCACCGAAGCCCTTGAAGGCGAAGGTGGAACTCAGGTGGATGGGCGGCACCACGGCGCCGGTGACCGGATCGGTCTCGAGGCCCGCGCGCACCGCACGGGTACGCGGATCGAGCGGACGGGTCATGACTGCGCTCCGGGCAGGCGCGCGAAGATGGGCTTGAGCAATTCACCCTCCTTGAGGAATGCATCGTGTCCGAAAAAGGACGAGATTTCATGAAGCTTGGCGTGCGGCAGGCGGGCCACCATGGCACGCATGTCGGCGACGGGGACCAGCTGGTCCTCGCGTACCGCAACCGCGGTGACGGGCACGAAGATGCGGCCGACGTCCAGCCGGTGCAGGTCGATGGACTCGCTGAGGCACAGAAAGGAATCCGGCTGATAGCGCAGCGCGTAGTCCGCGCCGCGCGCGATCAGGTAGTCCTCGACGGGGAACACGAAGCCCTCCGGGGTCGGGCGCGGACTGCCGGAGAATCGCGCCGCGAACTCTTCCTGGCTGCGGTAGGTGGACATGGCCAGCGCACGCGCCAGTTTCAGCCCATCCGCGGGTCGCCCGCACTCCGTGGCGAAGCGCACGACGCGGCGCTGCACGCTGCGCCATGCGGTCGACATCGGGTGGGTGCGATCCGAGGCGCTGATGACCACGAGATGGGAGACACGCTCCGGATGGCGTTCGCCGAAGGCCAGCGCCACCATGCCGCCGTAGGATGCCCCCACGATCGCCCGCAGCGACTTGATGCCGAGGTGATTGGCGAGCCGCAGCAGGATCTCGGCCTGGTCGTAGGTCGACACGCTGGGAAAAGGCTCGCCGCTGCGCGGGCCCGTGGTGTCGCCACTGCCGCCCAGGTAATCGAACGACAGGATGCGCAGTTTCTCGGCCGGCAGGGCGCGCCCGGGGCCGGCGATTTCGCTCCACCAGCCGCTCGCGGGATCTTCGGTGGAATAGACGCGGCGGTGGGCAGAGATCCCCCCGAGCACCACCACCACCGGGGCACTGGCGGGTCCGACCAGCCGCCACGCGATGCGCATACCCGGCAGGCGCCCGCCGTGATGGAGGGCGATCTCGCCGGGCACCTCGAGAATACCCTCACGCACAGTGTTCGCCGGCAGGCCGACGGCCTCATCGGACGCAATCGCGCCCGGGGGCGACGATGGGGGGTTCGCGTGTTGCTCGGACATGCTCTGGCTCGGCCTCGTGTCGACGTCTGTTCCGTCAACCCATCGGCACTCTGCGTGAGCACCCGCAACAGCGGGAAATCCGCAGCCATCGACCCGGCGGGGTCGCCATGCGGACTGCTCATCTTGCTGTGACCGGAGCTCACTGCCGCAGGAGTTGGCACCTTTCCGAAATGGTTGGTTTCGGCGGTTGCCCCGGCGTCAAAGGGCCTTTCCCTCAGCCGGTCTCGATGAGTGGTCGCGAGTCTACGAACCGGATTTCCTGCCGTCAACGCCGTGGGCGGCAGGCTGCGGCGGACGGCGCTTGCCGGTATTCGGGTCGGTGTGATAACGTATTAACACGTTATTACACTGGATCACGATGAAGCATCCGCGTCACCTGTCCCCGCGCCAGGACCCGCCCACCGAACGCAGCCTGTACCGCGCGATCCTGACCCTGCGCGACCTCGAGGAATGCCAGGCGTTCTTCCGCGATCTCTGCACGCCCGCGGAGCTCGAAGCCATGGCGGATCGCTGGGCGGTCGTCGCCTGTCTGGGCCGCGGCATGCCCTATCGGGAAATCCACCGCATCACCGGAGTCAGCGTCACCACCATCGGCAGGGTGGCGCGCTGCATGGCGGACGGCAATGGCGGCTACGGACTCGCCGCCCGCCGGCTCGAGACCGCGGCGCACGACAC
>CAJACZ010000264.1 GCA_903938365.1 uncultured Pseudomonadota bacterium
CAGCTGCAACTGCCGGGCGATCACCCTGGTGCCGCACTGCCACGGCACCCATACCGAGACTGCCGCGCACCTCACGCTCGAGCCCCTGGATGCCTGCGAAACCGCACCACGCGGGCTCGTGCCGGGCTGGCTGGCGAGCGTGGCCGCCGTGGCTGCCGAAACCAGCGGCGAGGACAGCGATCCGCCGCCCCAGCCGGGCGATCGGCTGCTGACGCGCGCCGCGCTGCTCGCAGCCTGGCGCGGCATTCCAGGCTTCACGCCCCGCGCGCTCATCGTTCGCGCCGCTGGCGATCCCGCCACCTTCTTCTCGCGCCAGGCCGTCGCGCTGCTGGTCGAGCGCGGCATCGAGCACCTGGTGGTCGAACTGCCCTCGATCGACCGCGGGCATGACGGCGGCGTGCTGTGCGGACACCGCCTGTTCTTCGGCCTGCCCGCGGGCAGCACCCGGCTCGCGGAAGCCCGCCGCGCGCAGTGCACCATCACGGAGTTCGCCGAGGTGCCGCCGGAACTGGCCGATGGTCCGTGCTTCGTGCAACTGGCCATGCCGCGGATCGCGGGGGACGCGGTGCCGAGCCAGCCCCTGTATTTCCCGCTGGCCCCGGGCGCAGGAGACTCGACATGAAGCTGCGGGGACCACGGCAGCAGGCGCGCGAACGCGATGCGGTCGATCCGCTGCGACACTACCGTTCGCGGTTCGCACAGCCGCTGGCGCGCGACGGTCGCGAGGCCGTGTACCTGTGCGGACATTCGCTGGGGCTGATGCCGCTGGCCGCCCGCGCACTCGTCCTCGAGGAACTCGAGGACTGGGCGCGCCTCGGCGTACTCGGCCATCACGAGTCGAGGCGCCCGTGGATCGACTATGCGGACGCCGCCCGCGAGGGCCTCGCGCTGCTGGCGGGCGCGCAGCCCGTCGATGTCGTCGCAATGAACTCGCTGACCGCCAACCTGCACCTGATGATGGCGAGTTTCTACCGGCCGACGGGCAAACGCACGCGCGTGCTCATCGAAGCCGGCGCGTTCTCCTCGGATCGGCACGCCGTCGCCTCGCAGATCGAATGGCACGGGCTGGACCCGGCACGGGAACTCGTGGAACTGCGCCCGCGCGACGCGGGCGGCACACTCGCCGCGGAGGACCTCGAGGCGGCCATCCGCGACTGCGGGGAACACCTCGCGCTGGTGCTGTGGCCCGGCGTGCAGTACCTCACCGGCCAGGCCTTCGACTGCGGCCGCATCGTGCGCGCCGCGCATGCCGTCGGTGCCCTCTGCGGCTTCGACCACGCCCACGCGATCGGCAACATCCCGCTGGAACTCGAAGCCGATGGCGCCGACTTCGCCGTGTGGTGCAGTTACAAGTACCTGAACGCGGGACCCGGCGCGGTGGGCGGCGCCTTCGTGCACCCGCGTCATTCGGCGCAGGAGGGGCTGCCGCGCCTCGCAGGCTGGTGGGGCCACGACCCGGCGTCGCGCTTCGCGATGCAGCCGGGATTCGTGCCCGCGCCCGGCGCAGCCGGCTGGGCGGTGAGCAATCCGCCGATCCTCTCCACCGCGCCGCTGCTCGCCGCGCTCGAGATCTTCCGCTCCGCGGGGCCACAAGCGCTGCGTCGCAAGTCCGTGGAACTGACGGCCTACGCCGATGCGCTGCTGGCCGCACTCGGCGGCCAGGACATCGAGCAGGTGACCCCAACGCAGCTCACGGGTCGCGGCTGCCAGCTCTCCCTGCGCTTCAGGGGCGGAAGGGAGCGGGCGCGCGCCGTGCTCGCGCGACTCGAGCAGGACGCCTTCCTGCTCGACTTCCGCGAGCCGGACATCCTGCGCATCGCGCCCGTGCCGCTGTACAACGGCTTCGAGGACGTCTGGTGCTTTGTCGACGGACTGCGCACCGCACTCGAGGCCACCGCCTGATGTCGCCGGCGCCGCGCAGCGTCAGCATCGTCGGTGCAGGGCTCGCAGGGGCGCTGCTCGCCGTGCTGCTGGCACGGCGCGGACTGCGCGTGACCGTCTACGAGCGCCGCCCGGACCCGCGTCTCGGCCCCACCGACCACGGACGGTCGATCAACCTCGCGCTGGCCGCACGGGGCATCCGCGCCCTCGAAATGGCGGGGCTGATGCAGGAGGTCGGCCACGAGATCATCGCCATGCGCGGCCGCGGCATCCACGATGCAAGCGGCGGCTATGCGCTGCTGCCCTACGGCCAGCGGCCGCACGAGATCATCCACTCCGTGTCGCGTTCGGGGCTCAACCTCGCGTTGATCGAGGCCGCGGCACGCGTGCCCGGCGTCGAGCTGCACTTCGGGCAGAGCTGCATCGGGCTGGGCGAACGCCCCGGGACCGTGCGGCTGCGCGACGAGGCCAGCGGCGCGACCTTCGACTCCGAGGGCGAAGCGACCATCGGCGCCGACGGAGCGGGCTCCGCGGTGCGCCGGGCACTGGAAGCCGCGGGCCTCACGCGCTCGCGCGAGGAACCGCTGGCGCACGCCTACAAGGAACTCACGATCCCGGCGGCCGCGGACGGTGGCTACCGACTCGAGAAGTACGCCCTGCACATCTGGCCGCGCGCGGACTTCATGCTGATCGCGCTGCCGAACAACGACGGCAGCTTCACGGCGACCCTGTTCCTGCAGCGCAGCGGCGACCACGGCTTCGAAGCGCTGCGCGAACCGCAGGCCGTCCGCGCATTCTTTGCCCGCGAATTCCCGACGGCGCTGGCGCTGATGCCGGACCTGGAGCGCCAGTTCCTCGCCAACCCCGCGGGCCCGCTCGGCACGCTGCATTGCGAGCGCTGGCAGGGCCGCGGCGTGCTGCTCCTCGGCGACGCGGCGCACGCCATCGTGCCGTTCCACGGCCAGGGCATGAACTGCGCCTTCGAGGACTGCGCCGAGTTCGCCCTGCTGCTGGATGCAGGACTCGACTGGCCCGCCGCCTTCGCGGCCTTCGAGCGGCAGCGCCGGCCCAACGCCGCGGCGATCGCGCAGATGGCGCTGGAAAACTACGTCGAGATGCGCGAGACGGTGCTCGATGCGGGGTTCCTGCGCCGCAAGGCCCTGGGACTGCGCCTCGAGCAGCGCCACCCGCGGCGCTTCATCCCGCGCTATTCGATGGTCACCTTCCACCCTGAAATCCCGTATGCCGACGCGCTGGCGCGCGGCGCCATCCAGCAGGACATCCTTGCCGACATCGACCGGGGCTGCGGCGGAACGGACCCCGCGAGCCTCGATCTTGCGCCCTTCGACGCCGTGATCCTCGAGCGCCTTCCGGAACTCGCCCTCGCCCGCTGACCGGCGCACGGGCGCTTTTCGATGATCGGGCCGGGCCGCGGTAAACTGGGGTCCTGTCTCCCGAACCGCCGGATGCGCCCATGACCGTGATCAAGCAGCAGGACCTCATCGACAGCGTCGCTGACGCCCTGCAGTACATCTCCTACTACCACCCGATCGACTACATCGAAGCACTGGGCCGCGCCTACGAGCTCGAGCAGTCGCCGGCCGCGCGGGACGCCATCGCGCAGATCCTCACCAACTCGCGCATGTGCGCCGAGGGGCATCGTCCGATCTGCCAGGACACCGGCATCGTCGTGGTCTTCGTGAAGGTCGGCATGCAGGTCCGCTGGGATGCCACGCTGAGCCTCGAGGACATGATCAACGAGGGCGTGCGCCGCGCCTACATGCACCCCGACAACAAGCTGCGCGCCTCGATCGTCGCCGACCCGGCCTTCACGCGCCGGAACACCCGCGACAACACGCCCGCGGTGATCCACACCGAACTCGTTGCAGGCGACACACTCGAGATCACGGTGGCGGCCAAGGGCGGCGGCTCAGAGAACAAGTCCAAGTTCGCGATGCTCAATCCCTCGGATTCGATCGTCGACTGGGTCCTCAAGACCGTGCCGCTGATGGGCGCGGGCTGGTGCCCGCCCGGCATGCTGGGCATCGGCATCGGCGGCTCGGCCGAGAAGGCCATGCTGCTGGCCAAGGAATCCCTGATGGAACCGATCGACATGGCGGAACTGAAGGCCCGCGGCCCGCAGACGCCGCTCGAGGAACTGCGCATCGAGCTGTACGACAAGGTCAACGCGCTCGGCATCGGCGCACAGGGGCTAGGCGGCCTCTCGACCGTGCTCGACGTGAAGATCTTCGACTATCCGACGCACGCTGCGTCCAAGCCGATCGCGATGATCCCGAACTGCGCGGCGACGCGACACCTGCACTTCACGCTCGACGGCTCCGGGCCGGCGCAGCTCGAGCCTCCCGACCTTTCACGCTGGCCGAAGATCGACTGGAAGCCCTCCCCCGAATCGAAGCGCGTCAACCTCGACACCCTGACGGCGGCCGAGGTCGCGAGCTGGAAGCCCGGCGAGCGGCTGCTGCTCAACGGCCGCATGCTGACCGGGCGCGATGCCGCGCACAAGCGCATCGCCGACCTGTACGCGAGCGGCAAGGGGTTGCCCGAGGGCGTGGACCTGCGCAACCGCGTGATCTACTACGTGGGCCCGGTGGACCCGGTGCGCGACGAGGTCGTCGGCCCTGCGGGCCCGACCACGGCCACGCGCATGGACAAGTTCACGGAAATGATGCTCGAGAAGACCGGGCTCATCGCGATGGTCGGCAAGGCCGAGCGCGGCCCCACGGGCATCGAGGCGATCCGCAGGCACAAGGCGGCCTACCTCATGGCGGTCGGCGGTGCCGCGTACCTGGTGTCCAAGGCGATCAAGTCCTCACGGGTCGTAGCCTTCGAGGACCTCGGCATGGAAGCCATCTACGAGTTCGAGGTGAAGGACATGCCCGTGACCGTTGCGGTGGACGCCGAGGGCACCTCGGTGCACCAGAGCGGCCCGGCCGAATGGAGCCAGAAGATCGCGGCCGGCATCCCGGTGAAGCAGCGCTAGGACGGAAGCGCCGGGCAGGCGGACCTGCAGGTCCGCCTCGTCTGCAGCGCCTTCAGGCGCGCTCGAGTTCCTCGAAAGTCATGGCGAAAGCATGCCGGTCGTCGGCGGCATGCTCCTCGCCCGACACCCGGCGCCAGTGCGCGGGGTCGAAGTCCGGCAGTCGCGTATCGCCCTCGATGTGGGCGTGCACGCGGGTCAGCAGCACGCGCGCGGCACGCGGCAGCGCGAGCGCATAGACCTCCGCTCCGCCTATCACCATGATCTCGGGCACCTCGCCCGCCGCGAGCAAGGCCGAGTCGAGGTCATGAACGACGGTGACCGCCGCATCGGCGGGCCTGAACCCGCCAGCCCGGGTCAGCACGATGTTGTGCCGACCCGGCAGCGCGCGGCCGATCGACTCGAAGGTCCGTCGACCCATCAGCACCGGCTTGCCGAGGGTCGCGGCCTTGAAGCGTTTGAGGTCCTCGGGCAGGCGCCAGGGCAGCCCGCCATCACGACCGATCACGCCGTTGTCGGACACGGCGACGACCAGCGTGACGCGGGGCGACGGGGGCCCGGCGTGGCTCACCCTCAGCGCCGGCGTGCCGGCGCAGCCTTGGTCTTGGCCTTGGTCTTCGGCGTCGACTTCGTCTTTGGCTTGGCCTTCGTCTTTGGCTTGGTCTTTGGCTTGGTCTTCGCCTTCAGCTTGGTCTTTGCCTTGGCCTTGGCCTTGGCACGGGGCTTGGGCCGCTTGGCCGGCCACAGCATGGTGCCGCGGCACTTCGGCGACCCGCAGTGGCAGGCAAAGATCTCGTCGACGTTCGGCGGATCGTCCTTGTCGCGGCCGATCTCGTAGTCGTAGCCCAGCTCGTCGCCCTTCTGGATGTCACGCACCGCCTCGACGAACACGCGCCGGTCCTCGACCACGGATTCGCAGTTGCCATCGCAGGAGTGGTTGATGAAGCGCGAGTCGTTGCCACCGGTCGTGGCATCGATCACCGTCTTGCGGTCCACGATGAACAGGAACGTGTGGTTGTCCTCGATCGGGTTGTCGGCATAGCGCGTGTCCGCCTCCGCGTGCGAGAGACGCTCGCCCTCGTACTCCGAAATCCGGGTGCCCTTCGGGATGAAGCGGGCGGCGAAGACTCCCTTGCCGTGGATCTTCGAATTGCGGACCCTGATCCAGGGCAGCGTACGGGCTGTCGACATTCGGTAGGTACTCCTCGGTTCAGACGGCCACCGGCGCACGGATCGCGGGGTGGGGTTGGTAGTTGCGGAACTCGAAATCGTCGAAGGCGTAGTCGAACAGCGAGGCCGGGCGCCGCCGCAGGTGCAGCTCCGGCAGCGGCAGCGGCTCGCGCGCAAGCTGCAGGTCGGCCTGTTCGAGATGGTTGAGGTAGAGGTGGCAGTCGCCGCCGGTCCACACGAAGTCGCCGGGCTGCAGGTCGCACTGCTGCGCCATCATGTGGGTCAGCAGCGCATAGGAAGCGATGTTGAAGGGCACGCCGAGGAAGACGTCCGCGCTGCGCTGGTACAGCTGGCAGGAGAGCCGGCCACCCGCGACGTAGAACTGGAAGAACGCGTGGCAGGGCTGCAGCGCCATGCGCGACAGCTCGCCCACGTTCCATGCG
>CAJACZ010000265.1 GCA_903938365.1 uncultured Pseudomonadota bacterium
GACGCCTGCGGGCGCCGCGGGTTTCATCGTCGCCGGGCATACCGGCGTGCCGGTCACGGGCGTGGATCCCTGCCGTCCGCCCGACGCGGCACCCTGCGGTTTCCCGTTCGCCGTCGCGCAGCTGAGCGCGCCGGTCGGCGCTGCGGCGCCGCTCCTGAGCACGGTGCTGGACGATCCCGGTCTGCGCACGCCCGGGGCATCCGTGGCCGTCCGCGATGGCGACCGGCTGTTCCTCGGCAGTGCCTTTGGCGATCGCGTCAGTGTCAGGAGGGTCGTGGGGCGTTGAATGTTGGCACCGGGGTCCTTATCTTAGTTGTCGGATGACCGACATCGCCCTCGAAACGACGGATCGAGCGCTGGACGACGATTTCCGCATCGTCGCCAGCCCGGCTGCGGGCATTTCACTGCAGCAGCACGTGCTGCGCACCGATGTCTCCGGCATGCCGCTGGAATGGATCGACTACCGCGAGGCGGCGCGGCTCTACCACCAGCAGCAGGTGGCCTACACCTGCGGCACCCCGATCTTCCATCTCACCGGCGGCACGAATGCGCGGAGCGGTACCCGCACCGTCCTCGCGGTCAACTCGATCGTCGCGACCCGCGGCCACACCGGGAATCCCGGCCACCTGCGGCAGGACTACGTTCCGCCGCTCAACAACGAAACCCTGTTCCGGCGCGATGGCTTCCTGTGCCTTTACTGCGGCGAGCGCTTGCAGTCGCGCGAGCTGTCGCGGGACCACATCCGGCCGTTCTGCCAGGGCGGCCTCGACGTGTGGACCAACGTCGTCACCGCCTGCCGGCGCTGCAACAACCACAAGGCCTATCGCACCCCCGAACAGGCGAAGATGCAGCTCCTGGCGGTGCCGTTCACGCCGACCTATGCGGAATACATCTTCCTCAAGGGCCGGCGGGTGCTGTTCGACCAGATGGCCTACCTGATCGCGCATTTCCCCCGCAGCAGCCCGCTCCATGCGCGGCTGCGCCGACTGATGAGCTGAAAACCATGACCCAGGTGAGCCAGATGGTCCGCGCCGCCCTGATGGTGTCGGACCTCGACGCGAGTCGCGATTTCTATACCCGGGTGCTGGGCCTGACCGAGGTCTATACCGAGGGTGTCGCCCAGGGCGGCACCATGCACCGCCTGCTCGGCATGCCCGACACCATCACGACCCGCACCTGCATCCTCAAGGTGCCTGGCAAGCCGGCGTACGGCATGGTCGGGCTGTTCGAGGTGCGCAACCCGCAGCCGCCGCGCATCCAGCGCCAGAACGACAGCTCGAACGTGGGCGAGTTCTGCATTGTGTTCTACTGCGAGAACCTCGACCCGGTGTACGAGGAAGCGCAGCGCCGCGGCCTCGCCGTGCTGGCGCCGCCGATGCCGCTGCGCGTCCGCGGCCACGTCAAGCAGCGCGAGATGACCCTGCGCGGCCCGGATGGCGAGAAGATCAACCTGATCGAATGGGACATCGCCCGCGCCGACGCCGGCGACCGTCCCGAGCCCTGGCCGGGTATCCCCGAGGCCTGAGGCCGGCCGTTCTGCCCTCCGGGGCAGGCTGCGGCGCGCCGTTCCGCCCCGTATGATCCGCGGCTGAAAGGCCCGTCGGGGTCAAAAACAACAGGGGACGACATGGACGCTGCATCGATCGAAAATTTCCTGCGCACCACGGCCACCGAGCTGGTCATCAAGGTGCTCGCCGCCGTTGCCTTCTGGATCATCGGCCGCTGGCTGATCGGCAAGGTGGTGTCGCTGATGCAGGCAGCGATGAACCGCAACGACATCGACCCGACGCTGACCAAGTACCTCGGTTCGATCGTCGCCATCGCGCTGAACATCGCGCTGGTGCTCGGCATCCTGGGCTACTTCGGCATCCAGACCACCTCGGTCGCGGCGATGCTGGCGGGCGCGGGCCTGGCCATCGGGGCGGCCTGGAGCGGCATGCTCGGCAACTTTGCCGCCGGTGCCTTCATGCTGGTGCTGCGGCCGTTCAAGGTCGGTGACTTCGTGCAGGTCGGCGGGATCGTCGGCACGGTGCATGAACTGGGCCTGTTCGGCACCACGATCATCACGCCGGACAACGTCATGACCCTGGTCGGCAACGGCAAGATCTTCGCCGACACCATCCAGAACTTCACCGCCCTGCCGGCGCGTCGCGTCGAGCGCACCGCGCAGCTGGCGGGCAGCGTGAATCCGGTCGAGGCGATCGAGCGCTTCCGCGCCGCGGTGGTGAAGATCCCGAACGTGTCGACCGAGAAGGCGCCGGAAATCAGCCTGCTCGACATGAACCTCGTCGGGCCGGTGATCGCCGTGCGCCCGTACTGCCACAACGACCACTACTGGCAGGTCTATTTCGACACCAACGAGGCGATCGTCCGCACCTGCGCCGAGGCGGGCTGGCCCGCGCCGACGCCGGCGACGAAGATGATCCAGGTGGCCGGCTGAATCAGCGCCAGGCCATCGAGCGGATTTCGGTCCCCTGTTGCCAGGCGAGCTGGACGCTGCCGTCCGGCCGCCCGGCGACTACGGGCAGCTGCGCCGCTCCAGGCGGCGCGGGGATTTCCGTCACCGGTCCGAAGCCCGCGCCGCCATCGGTCGAGGCGCGGGTGTAGAGCCGGCGCGGGCCGTCACCGACCTTGGCGTGCCAGAACAGGTGCAGGGTCCCGCCCGCCAGCGCCACCACCGGGGCATCCGACGTAAGCGCGCCGGGATGCGCGAGCATCGGGGCCGACCAGTTCGCGCCACCGTCGGTGGAGCGCACGAAGTACGCCCCCGCGGGGCTCTCGCCGCCCGAGAAATAGGTGGCGTAGAGGTTTCCGCCTTCGGCGGCCACGCTGGTGGGCTTGAGCGGGCAGCCCTCGATGGACCAGCGCTGCTCGCCGACGATGCGCTGCCGCGCGCTGAAGTTGCGGCCGCCGTCGGTGGACATCGCGACAGTGCTGTCGCGTAAGGTGCCCTCGACCTGGCGGGAGCCGATGAACAGGCGGTCCCGTGAATCGACGAAGGCGGTGAGCTGGCAGCAGGGGCAGACGTCTCCCGGAAACACCTCGGCATCCTTGCCGAAGCTCTGCCCGTCATCGCGGGACACCGCCATGAAGACCTTGGCGAAGTCGCTCTCGCGCGTCATGTCGCGGGTGTCGGTCCACAGCGCGTAAACCTGCGCCTTGCGGTCGACCGCGATCGTGCCGAAGACATGGGCATGCGTCAGGCCGCCGTGCACCAGGTGGCTGGCGTCCGTGCTGGCCATGGTGTTCAGGCGCTGCGGGGCCGAGAAGCTGCGTCCCTGGTCGGTCGAGCGCGTGTAGAGCGCGACGGCCTCGGGCTTGCCGTTGCCCGGGTTGACGTCGTTGGCGGGGTAGAACACGTGGAGGGTGCCGTTGGCGCCCACCGTGATGCGCGGCTTGCTGACGGTGAATCCCCAGACTTCACCCGGCTTCGAATTGACCTGGACGGGCTCCGAGAAGCTGCGCCCGCCGTCGGTCGAGCGCGCGAACAGCAGGTTGGTGGCCGCCATGTGGGAATGCCCGTGCTGGGGGTCCACGGCCTTGGGCGCGGCGTCCTCGTCGATCCAGACGACATAGACCGCGCCATCGGGCCCCAGCGCGATCTCCGGGCCCTGCGCCTTGTGGCCTGCGTCGCTGACCCGCACCCCTTGGGGCGCGTCGCCAGCGGCGGCGGGTCCCGGGGAGAGGATCAGCAGTGTGCCGAGGACGAGGCTGGCGTAACGCATTCGGTCACCTCAGGAACAAGTCAGGGAGTGCTCAGCTGCGAGCGGCGCCGCCGACCCGCTCCGGCACGCGATAGAACCACAGGAAAATCAGGCCGGCCGCGTAGGCGGCCGCAGGGATGCCGACCAGGCTGATCGTGACGGCCA
>CAJACZ010000266.1 GCA_903938365.1 uncultured Pseudomonadota bacterium
AGTTCTACTCGTTCTTCAAGACGCTGGAGAGCTACGACGCCATGGGCGAGAACACCACGCTCATGATCGACGCCAAGTCGGATTTCTTCCGCTATCTGGAGTCCACCAGGCGCCGTTAGACGAATGATCCCGGGGTAGTGCAGCGCGTTCGACGCGCCCACCTCCTCCAGCAGGCCGATTCAGGATCTGCCTGAATGCGGTTCGGCCGGAGGCCCTCCGGCCACGGTTTCAGAGGTCTTTGCGGAAGACGAGTACTTCCCGTGACCCGGCGCCACGCAAGCCGATGTGACGGACCGTGATCACCATCCTGTTGTCGCCGGTCATGGTGCGACGGTAAGTGGACACGGGCTTGCCGGCTGCCCTGACGGTGGCAGAAACATCCCCGTCGTCACGCATCTGGATGGCCAGTCCGTCGGCGAACGCGAGGCCCCCGACCGGATATTCGCGGCCGTCGAGGCGCGCACGAAAGTTGACGTTCGAGGAGTAGCGGAGCTCGTCACCGTCAAGCCGCAGGGCTTGCTCATCGCCGCGCGGTGCGACCCCGGTGGACGCCATGATCAGCTTGACCGTCTCCGGGCTGGCACGGACGCATTGCTCGCAACCGGCCGGATTGTCCACCAGAGAGGAGTCCGCCAAATCCAGGGTCCAGCCATCTGGCCCGGCAGCGGACGCCTGGAGAGCCATACACCCGAGGATCGCGGCCAGTGCCGCCTTCGATGTGCCTGTGCTACGCATGACTTCCTCCCAATCGACGTTTGAGGAGACGATTCCAGTGTCAACTTACGCTCACCGCCTGCATTGTCAACGTTTTGTAACAAATCTGTGCTAAGCGACACGATGACTGGGGCCGCCTGCCGGAGCGGATCCGGCTGTTCTCCGCACCGTGGACCCCGACGCACCCAGGCGTGTAATACGATGCGGCAGCTTCGACGGGCTCGTCGGAAGCGCTGGATTTTCAAGGAGGGATGGCAATGATTCTGCTCACAGGGATCACGGGCAATATCGGCGGCGCGACGGCGCGGGCCTTGCTGGCCAGGGGCGAGCACTTCCGGGCGCTGGTTCGCGACCCAGTCAAGGCCGCCGCATGGGCGGAGCAGGGGGTGGACATCGTGCAGGGCGATCTGGAGGATCCTGCAGCGGTCCGGCGGGCGCTCGCGGGCGTCGATCGGGCGTTGCTCGTGATGCCCAATGGCGAGTTCCAGGAGCGCGTGGAAGTGTCGTTCGTCCGCACGGCTCGAGAGGCGGGCCTGCCGTGGATCATGAAGCTGTCTTCGCCCGAGGCGGTGCGTGGCACCACGAGCCCGATCCCGCTCGCGCACATTGCCGCCGAGGATGCCATCAGGGCTTCGGGAATGAGCTGGACCTTCGTGCGGCCGAGCTTCTACATGCAGAACTTCCGCGGCTCCGTAAAGAGTGCGCGAGCGACCGGCAAGCTGTCGATGCCGATGGGCAGCGGCACTGTCGCGCTCACCGACAACAACGACGCGGGCGAGTTCATCGCCCATGTGCTCACCGACCCTGAGTCGGCCCGGCACCACGGCCAGTGCTACGACATCACCGGCCCCGATCCAGTGATGAACTTCCACCAGGTCGCGCAGGCGATCGGCGAGGCGATCGGGCAGCCGGTGGCCTATGACGATTGCGATCCGAAGGCCTTCCAGGCGGCTATCCGCCCGTTCCACCGCAACGAGTGGCACTCCGACGCCGTTGCTCGGCTCTTCGCTGAAATCGCTGATGACCGCACTCCGGGCCACAGGACCGACACTTTCCAGCAGCTCATGGGCCGTCCCGGACGTTCACTGAAGGAGTACCTCGCGACTCTGGTCTGACCGCCGGTCGAAGCCTGGACGAACCGGCTCTGGCTTCATCCGGCCACTTGGATCATCCTGACGGCCCCAGATCAACTCGGAGAAGCGGCATGTTTTCGCACGTGATGCTCGGCACCAACGATCTCGATCGCGCCAGGACGTTCTACGACGCCGTGCTCGGCGCGCTGGGCGCGAAACCCGCGATGCTCGACGGCCACCGTATTTTCTATTTCCTCAACGGCGGCATTTTTTCGGTGTCCAGGCCGATCGACGGGCAGCCCGCCACCGCGGGTAATGGCTCCACGATGGGCTTTGCGTGCGACTCCCCTGCGCAGGCCGACGCCTGGCACGCCGCCGGCGTGGCGCACGGTGGCACCCCCTGCGAGGATCCGCCGGGGGTTCGCGAGGGCAGCATCGGCAAACTGTATCTCGCGTACCTGCGCGACCCGGACGGCAACAAGCTCTGCGCCTTGCACCGCATGGGCTGAGGCTCGCGCGGCGCCCAGGCGCTCAGGCACTCAGACCCTCAGGGCAGGATCAGTGGGGTGCCATAGCCGGTGAGCTCCAGGTAGCCGCGGCCCATCAATGTGCGGCGGCCGCCTGCTTGTGCATCGAAGGCCCGCACGGCGCCTTCCCAGTAGATGGCGCCAGTGGAGCTGTGGCCTGCTACCGGTTCCGCTGGCACCTGGTTAAGAGCGATGATGCTTAACCAGCTGCAACATGAAAAGGCAGAGGTTCAGCCGCGAGTACAAGCTCTAGGCTGTCAGGCACGTGCGCGAGCGCGGAGTTGCCAGCGCGCAGGTGACCCGGGATTTGGGGATTGGTCCGAACGTGCTCAGTCGCTGGGTTCGTGAGGCCGGTGGAGACGCCAGGAAGGCGTTCTTGCCGAGCAGGCCGAGATCGAGCGCTTGAAGCGCGAAGTGATCAAGCTGAAGGCCGAACGGGACATCCTTGAAAAAGCCGCGATCTACTTCGCGGAAGAGTCGGTATAGGATTCTCTTTCATCGCGAAGCATCGAGGGATGTGGCCGCTGGGGTAATCCCTCCATCCAACTGGGTGTCTAGGAATTTTCTCACCTGGAGGAAGTCCCGCATGACCCGACCCAAGTCGCGCTACAGCCAGATCCTGGCTGTCCTCAAGCAAGCCGAAGTGGGCACTGCGGTGCCGGATCTGTGCCGCGAGCACGGCATCAGTTCGGCTACGTGTTACAGGTGGCGGACCAGGTTTGGCGGCATGGACGCTTCTCTGATGGCCCGGATGAAGCAGCTGGAGGAGGAGAACGGTCGGCTCTAGAAGTTATACGTCAAGGCGCAGATCACGGTCGATATCGTTGCGGAGGCGCTCGCAAAAAAACTCTGAGGCCATCTCGCCGGCGCGACGTGGCCAGATGGGCAGTCGAGGAGAAGGGGCTTAGCATCCGACTGGCCTGCGAGGCGTTTGGGCTGTGCTTTTTGCGCCTGCGCAACGTCCGGGGCTTTGGCTGAAACCACAAGCGCGTGTATAGGGTTTACCGGGAATTGGGGCTCAATCTGCGCATCAAGCCCAAGAGGCGCCTGGTCAGGATCAAGCCAGAACCGCTGGCAGTGCCCGAGGCGCTCAACCAGACCTGGTAAATGGACTTCATGCACGACCAGTTGCAGGACGGTCGCAGCTTTCAGAACGGGTGAACCGCGGTCTTGAGCAGATCATCGAGTGGCGTGGAAAACCGACGATGCTGCGCTGTGACAATGGTCCCGAGTACGTCAGCGAGGCGCTGATCAACTGGACTCGCGAGCAAGGTATCCGGGTTGAATACACGCAACCCGGGAAGCCCCAGCAGAACGCCTATGTCGAGCGGCTCAATCGGACAGTGCGCGGTGACTGGCTGACGCAGTATCTGTTCGAGAGCATGAGCGAAGCGCAGGAGCACGCAACACGCTGGGCATGGACTTACAATAACGAACGCCCGAATATGGCCTTGGGCGGCATCAACCCAAGACAACGGCTGGCCATGCCCACTTAACCTCTGCTTCTCGGACCACCGAAAAGAGGGGGGGATTACCTGGGACCTGTCTACCTGTCTATGGAAGAAGAACTCGAGTCAAAGGGAAAGCGTTGGTGGTGGTGCCTCGTGTTGCTCGCCGCCGTGGCGGCAACATGGCTTTCGGCGCGCGATTTTCCAGGCGGTAATAATGTTTACCATATTCCGCTAGTGCTCGACTACGCGGGCAGTGTGGAAGGACCCCACGATGCCTACCATAAGTCGTTCGGCAACTTCACTTCGTATTTCTGGACTGGCGTAGCTGCCGTAGTTACCGAGCAGAACATACGTTCGGTCTTCCTCGCGCTCCTGCTTGCGGGTTCGCTGTTGACCACACTTGGGGGCTATGCACTGGCCCGCGCCGCAGGCGCTCGCGCGCATACGGCTGCTATTGGGGCTAGCTTCCTGGCGTTCGCGTTCGCGGGCCGCGACATCATGGAGTTCGGTGGCGGAGAACTGTTTAGCGGCTTCGTGACGCACAGCCAGTTCGCAACCGCCGCAGTGCTGTTCGCCGCGGCGCTCGGTGTACGTGAGCGCTGGATTTGGGCCGCGGCTCTGTGCGGCGTCGCCGCGGATCTGAACCTCTTTCTTGGCGCATGGGCGATCGTGAACCTGGTCCTGGCACGAGCGCTCGTGTCCTGGCTGCACAAGCGAGTAGTTCCGTGGCGCGGCGGCCTTGCCATGAGCGCCGCGTGGCTCGCCGCTGCCTCGCCAACGATCATCTGGGCGCTTGGCACAGTCGATCGAAGGGCATCCGACGGCTTCTCGTTCACTGAGTACATCTACGAGACCTTCCCCTACCACTCATTTATTCACCTTGAGTTGTGGACATCCTTGGCATTCGCCGGCCTCGTCGTCGCAGTGTGCGTGGTGATTGGGCGTATCGCACGCGGTGGTTCTCAAGCGTCGATCGGGATCATGGTCGCAGGCGCCGCACTTGCCGTCGCTCTGGGGTCGATCCTCGTGTACGTCAGCGACGATCGCATGATCCAGAATCTGTACCCGCTCCGCTACGCAGCGGTGGCCCATTGGATCGCGGCCGCGGGCGTCATTGCCGCGTGGGACTGGCTTGAACGCGAAGGCTCGGAACGTGCGCAATACGGCGCCGTGGCAGTGCTCGGGTTCGCTCTAGCCTCGCCGGCGGCCAGCATCCTCGGGCTGCTGTTGATGCGACCGCAGCCGCAAGGTGCGCGACGCAAACTGGGCGACCTAGCAATTCTGCTCGCGCTCGCCGTCGCACTGGTGATGCCGGCGCTCACGGATGGCCGTGTGCAATATCCCAAAAGTTCCTCGATCGGGCAGATCCCTGCATTCATCATCGTGTGCCTCGTCGGCGCTACGGTCATTGCGACTGCGCCCGCACGTACCAGCGGTGATCGCTGGCTCACCGCTCTGCTGCTATGGCTCGTTGCAGGTGTCACGCTCGTAGGACGCCCGGCGGTAGCACTCCCGCTCGCGGCCGCCGCGACGATGCTGGCAGCATTGGTTGCACAGCCGTCCGGTTCCTCGCGTGTCGCCGCTTGGATCCTTTGCGGTATTGCGGTACCCAGTCTCGCGGCGCAATCGCTGCTAGGCGGTGGATTGGATCGCACCCTGCTCGCGGGACTGATGGGCATTGCAGGTATCACCTTGTTGGTTCCGGTAATGCGCGCTGCGAGTTTCGACAGGCTGGCGAGACCCTTTCCCATTTTCGCGAGCGCACTCGTCCTGCTCATTGCGTTGGGACTCTGGCGCGGGGGGCAACTCGGATTCGATTTTCCGAGAAGTCCTCGTAACGAACATTGGAAGCAGGCACAGCTTTGGGCTCGCGCGAACACGCCACCCGGCACCTATTTTCTTGCGCCGGACCGGCCTGGGTTCGCGACGCTCTCCCGCCGACCACTCTGGTGGGAAGACAATGCGTTCGCAGCAGTGATGTGGAAGCCGTCATTTTATGCCGAGTGGTCGCAGCGCAAGGCAAGGGTCAGGCAAGTGCACGACCTTCCGGGTCTGGTAGCGCTGGCACGCGAAGCGGGGATCCCCTATCTCTCGCTTGATCGGCGTCTCTACAGGATCGATGGCGCGCCGGGGCTCGCCATTCGGTACTGCAACGACGACTTCTGCATCCTGCAGGTGGCGGGGGTGCCGACGAACAGTGCGACTGGCGGCCTGAAATGATGGCCCCACGAACGCGCTCCACGGAATAGAGAGCCGGCTTCGCTAATTCGGGCACGGCTATAGGTGGATTTTGAGCCGGGCACCCACGTGACAGGAGGAAGGACATCCATGAGGCAACCCAGACGTAACTCGACTTCATCCGTCCTGGCAGTCCCACCGAGAACGGGATGATCGAGTCCTTCAACGCGCGGCTGCGCGATCAGAGTCTGAGCGAGAGCGGGTTTGTCACGTTGCACCGTGTGTAATTCATTTTGAATGCATGGAGGCATGACCACAATCACTGCCGACCGCTCGGACCGCCCGGCAATCTGCGCCCGAGCGACTACGACTGAGAGCATGGGGACGTCGGCGCGTCTCTCCGAAGCAACGGGTGTTGCATCTGGCCTTGAATGTTCCTGCTTGTTGCGGGACAGTGCGTGGGATCCGGTTTTTTACCGAAAACGACAGGGATGCATAGCTGGTTCCGGGACCACGAATTGGATATCAGCTATTCGCGAGATGGGCATCATAAAAGAAGCGCCTAAAATAGCGATGGCTGGGGAAGCGGTTTCGAGCAAGCCTGTAGGCCGGGACCGCCGGTTCCGGGAACTGAGGCCTGTAGACACTTTTCGGATATTTTTCGGTTAATAGACACATGCTGGTTCGCTGCCCGATGCCCATCGAAATGTCTCTCCATGAGTCACCTGGGACGGTGCGGGTCGTCCGACCGCTGCGCAGGTTCCGCTGCGGAATTCTTGGCCGAGAGCGTCGTTGGTCCCATGCTGGCCCGAACTGGCTCAGCAGGAAGAATCCACTTCCGCGAGGCAGTTATGCTTAATGCCCGGATAATTGTTCTCGCAATCCTTTGCGCATTCCTGACGACTGCAGGGCAGGTCCTGCTCAAGATGGGCGTATCCCATCCGGCGCTCTCGGCGTCGCTCGCCAGCGGCGATTTGCCCGGATTTTTCGCGAGAGCGATTGTCCATCCGCTGGTTTTCGGCGGGCTTTCCCTGTATGCGGTCAGCACGGTACTCTGGCTCGTTGTCCTCGCGCGCGCTGAACTGAGTTATGCGTTGCCCCTGCTCAGTCTCGGCTTTGTCTTCTCCGTTATCTACGGACACTTTGCCATGAGCGAGTCGGTGGGCCTGCTGCGGGCTTCCGGTGTCGTCCTGATCATGGCCGGCGTTGTGTGCGTGGCCCGTTCCTGAGGCGGACCCATGAGTGCTCAGACGCAAGATCATTCTCGGCAAACCGACGGCGTTCCCCTATGCGTCGATCTGGATGGCACGTTGATCAGGGGTGACCTTCTCGTGGAGGGATACCTTCGCTGCGTGAAGGCCAATTTCTTCTACGCGGTCCTGGCGCTGTTCTGGTTGTTGCGCGGCAAGGCGCACCTCAAGGCTCAGATCGCAAGCCGTGCTTTTCTTGAGGTGGCGCTCCTGCCTGTACACGATCAGTTTCTGCACTGGTTGCGGGGAGAGCATCGCCGCGGGCGTCGCCTTGTATTGTGCACGGCGGCCAACGCCACGGAGGCGACGAAGATTTCCGAGCATTTCGGGATTTTCGAGTCCGTTTTGAGCAGTGATGCCGTTACCAACTTATCCGGCGCAGCGAAGGCCTCGAGGCTGGCACAGGAGTTTGGTGTCTACGGGTTCGATTACGCAGGGAACGAACTGAAGGACCTGAATGTCTGGCGTACAGCGCGCAACGCGATCGTCGTCGCTCCATCCATGGCGCTTCAGCGGCGCCTTAAGGCAGTGGCACGCGTCGAGCAGGTATTCACGACCGAACCGCCGAGCCTTTCGACCTGGGCGCGCGCACTTCGTGTCCACCAGTGGGCGAAGAACGTGCTGGTTTTCGTGCCCGCGCTGGCGTCCCACACCATCCTCGATCCGGGCGTGATGGCCGCATCGGTGCTCGCCTTCCTTTGGTTTGGCTTCTGCGCCTCCGGCACTTACTTGATCAATGACCTCCTCGACCTGGACGCTGATCGGATGCACGCTCGAAAGCGCGCGCGTCCTCTGGCAGCGGGAACCATTCCGCTCACGCACGGGATAGCCGCTGCCCTGACGCTGATCACGGGTGCTTTCATCGGGGCACTACTGACGCTGAGTTACTGGTTCTCCGTTGCCTTGCTGGTCTATCTGGCAGCGACGTTGCTGTATTCTTTCAAACTGAAGCGGATCGCGATGGTTGATGCGCTTTCGCTGGCCGGACTGTATACCGTGCGCGTCATTGCCGGCGGGGCAGCGATCGCGATCATGCCGACCTTTTGGCTGCTGGCTTTTTCAATGTTTGTTTTCCTGAGCCTCGCCATGGTGAAGCGTTACACCGAACTACGTTCTGTGCTGGCCACCGGTAAGTCTGTTGCCGCCGGGCGCGGTTACACGACGGACGACCTGCCACTGTTGCTGGCATGCGGGATTTCTTCTGGTTTTCTGAGCGTGCTGGTTCTTGCGCTGTACATCAATGTTGGCGCGAACGACTTGTACCGGGATCCGCATTCGCTGTGGCTGTTGTGTCCACTACTGCTGTACTGGGTGTGCCGGGTCTGGCAGAAGACCCACCGCGGCGAGTTGCATGACGACCCGGTCGTATTTGCGCTGCGCGATAAACCCAGTCTCTTTGTTGCCATTTCCGCGGGGGTTCTGGCGTGGATTTCAGCGCAGAGCATGTTTACTCTGCCTTGGGCATGAGATCCCCCGTGCCCTTTCGCCTGCCAGTTTTGCGTGAGAAGAGAGTGGTTCTCTTGGCAGTGTAGCGCGCAGAGCTACCAAGCTGAGGCCATGGAAATCCCCCCACCAAATTGATGGTCTGATGAAGTACAGTTTTTTCGTTGGAGGAAGTTCAACATACAGCGGTCGCGCCCACCGTTCCCTGGTCGGCCTCGCGCAGGATCTTCACCATCTGCTCTTCGCTAAACCGGGTCTTCTTCATGGGTCCCTCGCTGCCCGTCGGGAGCCCTCGTCTCAGGAATCAACTGGTCTGAAAATCTCCCAGCAGGTCAAAACGACGCCGGGAAATCGCCAGATGGGTACGTGACTGCTTCCAACTCAGCGGCCGGCGCTCCAGCGCACTGAACTGCCTCAGGCTGTGGCACCCCCTGCGAGGACCCGCCGGGGGTTCGCGAGGGCAGTATCGGCAAGCTGTATCTCGCGTACCTGCGCGACCCGGACGGCAACAAGCTCTGCGCCTTGCACCGCATGGGCTGAGGCTCGCGCGGCGCCCAGGCGCTCAGGCCCTCAGGGCAGGATCAGTGGGGTGCCATAGCCGGTGAGCTCCAGGTAGCCGCGGCCCATCAATGTGCGGCGGCCGCCTGCTTGTGCATCGAAGGCCCGCACGGCGCCTTCCCAGTAGATGGCGCCAGTGGAGCCGCGGGTGTCGCTCTCCTGGTCGTCCATCAGCGGCTGCAGCGCCAGTTCCAGTTCGCCGGCGCGCACCCGGAACTCTACGGGATACTCCACGCCCGTCCGCGGCGAGCGCCAGCGCCGCCCCGGCCTGAACTCGATATCCCGGGGGCCGAATGATCTTTGCCGGCCATCCGGCTGGCGCAGGCTGCCGGCAGCCCAGCGGGTCTGGCCCGCGGCGTCGCGGATGCGGAAGGCCATCAGCGCGCCGCCGCCCTCGAGGTTGATCCCGATCCAGTCCCAGCCGCTCGCCTGCGCGTCGAGGTAGGCGCTGGACCATTCGTGGTCGAGCCAGGCCTCGCCCGTGACGGCCTCGCGGCGGCCGCCGCGCTCGATCTGTCCGCGCACGCGCAGCTGCGGCACGCTGTAGTAGTGGCTTGCCGAAAGTGGTGCCGGTCCTTTCTGGCTGAAGCCGCGATCGCCGTTGAGCATGGGCGGCTGGCTGCGATCGAGCTGCAGCGTGAAGCCGAACTCCTCGGCCTGTACGGTCGTGTCGTAGCGTTGGCCGCGCCGCTCGAGCCGCCATCTGCCGAGTCGCAGGCGCGTGTCGCCGGTGGCCGCTTCGGCCAGTCCGAAGCCCGCGCGGTCTATCTGCTGGGCTTTCCACAGGCGGCCGCGTGCCGGATCGCTGAGCGCCGCGTGCCCGATGATCAGCTGCCGCGGCGTGAACGCGCTGGGATTGCGGGTGTCGATGTCGGGGCGGGTGCGGAAGAACGTGACCTGGAAGCCGAGTTCCTCGCCGCCCGCCGTGCGCAGCCAGCCCGTCACGTACCACCATTCGGTACGGAACGCGTCGTGGCTGCCGTGGTCGCGCGGAAATTCGAGGTCCGAACCCGGCAGTACGTCGGCATAGGGCGCGTGGCCCGCGCGCGCTGCCGCGGGCGGCGGCTCCGTGGCGGCGGCTGTGCCCGTGGCCGACAGCAGCGCGAGGCCGCACAGCCACACTGCGCGCAGTCCCGGCAGGCCGCGCACCGGGTTCACCAGTCCTCCCGCACGGCACGCAGTGCAGCCGGGCCCATCGCCGCGCGGCCGCTGACGACCGCCGTCGCCGCCGCCGCGACCAGCAGCGCCGCGCTCATGACCGCCAGCTGCAGCCAGGGCACGGCGAGCTCCACGCTCCAGCTGAACGACTGACGGTTGATGACGTAGACCAGCACCAGCGACAGCACCCCCCCGAGCACGAGGCCGAAGCCGACTCCGATCAGGCTGGTCAGCAGGCCTTCCGCGCCGATCATGGCCAGCACCTGCCGCCGCAGCAGGCCGATGTGCCGCAGCATGCCGAATTCAGCGCGGCGGGCGAGGGCGGTCGAGCTCGCCGCGAACGCCACGCCGAGCAGGCCGATCACCACGGCGACCGCTTCCAGCGCGTAAGTCAGCAGGAACGCGCGATCAAAGATCCGCAGCGACAGCTCGCGCACCTGCGTGGTCTCGAGCAGTTCGAGAGCCTCGGGCCGCGGCAGCGCACCGCGCACCGCGGCGATGGCCGCAGCCGCCGACGTGCCACCACCGCGCAGCCACAACGAACCCTCGGTCGCGAGTGCATCGCCGCCGCTGCGCAGGTAGTCGTCGCGGGTGACGATCACGGAGCCGCTCGAGCGCCCGTAGTCGCGGTAGGTTCCGGCGATGCGGAAGCGCCGTGCCGTGTTGCCGATGGGCAGCGTGACGAGCTGGCCCGGTGCCCAGCCATACAGGTCGCCCATGGCCTCCGACATCCAGAGCGGCGGCAGCGTCGCTGCAGGCGAGCCCGCAGCGGCGGCGCCGGCTCGCCGCAGGAGCGGCAGCGCCTCCGCGGAGGGCGCGGCCGGCAGGTCGCGGGCGATCAGCGTCACCGCAGCGCGCTCAGGGTCTAGGTAGATCGGCAGCAGGCGCCGGAACTCGGCGCGCTCGATGCCCGGCAGGCTGCGGATCGCGGCCTGCTCCGCCGCATCGATGGACGCCGTGTCGCTGCCCTGCGCGGCGCGCAGCTGGACATCGGCGGGCAGGATGTCGCCGAGCCAGCGCTCGAAGGAGTCGCGGAACGAATGCACCATGATGGCCATTGCCACCATCAGGCTGAAGCTGACGATGATCGCAGCGAGGCTCACCGTGAACTGGCCCACGCCGCCGCGCAGCTGCGCGAGCCCTGTGTCGAGGGACACGAAACCGCTGCGGGGCAGGCGCGCGAGCAGCGCGCCAGCGAGCCGTGGCACCAGCAGCACGCCACCGAACAGCAGCAGCGCCACCGACGCATAGCCCGCCACCGGCATGCCGCCGAGTGGCGGCAGCAGCGCGAGCAGCGCGCCACCGCAGAGCAGCGCCACGCCGGGCCAGGCAGCCTGCAGCGGCGCCAGTGCGACTTCGGCGTCGCCCGCCTTGAGGGCTGCCGCCGGGGCGCGGTCCGCGGCCTCCCGTGCCGGCAGCCACGCGCCTGCGCCGGCGACAACGGTGCCTATCAGGAAGAACGCCAGCGCCGCCAGTGGCTGCGGTGCGAGTGCGGTGTCCGAGATCGACAGCTGGCCGCCACCCAGGTCGCCGCGCAGTCGCTCCAGCACGGCCGCAGCGAGCAGGTGGCCCAGCAGCACGCCGAGCAGCGACCCCGTTGCACCGAGCGCGAGGCCTTCACCGAAGAGCAGGTTGCGCAGCTGGCCGCGCGTCACGCCCAGCGCCCGCAGCAGCGCCAGCGAGCGCCGCCGGCGCAGCACCGACAGCGACTGCGTGGCGAACACCAGGAAGGCACCGGTGAGCAGCGACACCAGCGCCAGCATGTTGAGGTTCACGCGGTAGGCGCGAGTCGCCGACACTGCACGCTCGCGCTCCACCTGCGGCTCGATGGCCTGCACACCCGGCGGCAGGCGGGGCGCGAGTGCCGTGCGGAAGCGCACCGGATCCACGCCGCGGGCCAGTCGCAGGTCGATGCGGTTCAACCTGCCGACCTGCCCCAGCAGCCACTGCGCCGAAGCGATGTCCATCAGTCCCAGCGGCTGCGGATAGGCATCGCTGGAAAGCAGGCCGAGCACGCGCAGGCTGCGGGCTTCGGTGCCGACCAGGATCTCGAAACGATCGCCCTTTGCGACGCCGAGACGGCCTGCGGCAGACTCGCTGAGGAAGATGCCGTCTGCCTCGAACAGCCGCAGGAACCCGTCGGCGATTTCCGCGAACAGCTGCGGCTGGAGGGTCCCGGCGCGGAACGGGTCCAGCCCCACGATGCGCAGTGGCGCGACGCGGCCCTCGCCGGGCGTTCCGTCGCGTGCCGCAAGGGCCACCTCGAGTTCCAGCACCGGGCTCGCGACCTCCACCTCTGGAAGCCGGGCGAGCGTGGCGAACAGCGACTCGGGAAATCCCGTCCGGGGCGGGCCGCGCAGCACGAGCTCCGACTCGCCGACGAGTCGTCGCGTGGCCCGGTCGAATTCGCCCAGCGCGCCGGCGTTCACGAAGTAGACGGCCGAGGCGAGGGCGACGCCCGCGGCGAGCGCCAGCAGCGTGACGAGCAGGCGCAAGGGCTGGTCGCGCCACTGCGCCACGACGAGCGCGATCCAGTGCCGCGCGCTCACCCGGCGCCCGGTGCGGCGCGATCCCGGGGCGGTTGCGGCGCCAGGCTGCGGCCGTCGAGTTCGAGGATGCGGTCGGCGCTCTCCGCAGCCGTCCGCGAATGCGTGATGAGAATGCCGGCGCCGCCGTTGGCGCGCAGTTGTCCGCGCAGCAGTGCGAGGATCTGTGCGGCCGTGCCGGGATCGAGGTTGCCGGTCGGTTCGTCCGCCAGCAGCAGCCGCGGCCGGTGCACCAGCGCGCGGGCGATCGCCACGCGCTGCAGTTCACCACCCGACAGCTCGCGCGGGCTCCGCGCGCCGAAGGCCCCGAGTCCGACCGACTCGAGCATCGCCGCGACCCGCGAACGGGTCTCGCGGTCGCCGGTGTCGAGCAGCTGCAGCGGCAGCGCCACGTTCTGCGCCACCGTGAGATAGGGCAGCACGTGGAAGGCCTGGAACACGAAGCCCATGCTGCGCCGGCGCAGCAGCGTCGCCGCGTTATCGTCGAGCGCGCCGATGTCGCAGCCGTCGAAGAGGATCCGACCCGAATCCGGCGTGTCGAGCCCCGCGAGCAGGTTCAGGAGCGTCGACTTGCCGACGCCGGATTCCCCCATGATCGCGACGTACTCGCCGGCCTGCAACGCAAGCGAAACGCCGTCCAGCACGGCGCCGCGATCGCTCCGGTAACGCTTGACGAGGTTCTCGATCTCGAGCAAGGCAGGCAAAGAGGCGGGCATTCGTGTATAGTACGTCCACCAAATCAGGGTCGCGCGGTCAGCGCCCCCTTTGTTCGTGAGTCAGTGCCCCGCTTTGCGCGGCGACCGTCCTCGACCTACATACCCCTCGCTTCTGACCGCTGCGTGACCCAGGTTGCGCGTTGCGAGTCTTCGATCTCCAGGAACATTCCATGACGTTTTCCGATCTTGGGCTCTCGCCCGAGCTGCTTCGTGCTGTGGCCGACAAAGGCTACGAAACTCCGACTCCCATCCAGGTCCAGGCCATCCCGGCCGTGCTCTCCGGCCGCGACGTGCTTGCGGGCGCGCAGACCGGCACCGGCAAGACGGCCGGCTTCGTGCTGCCGCTGCTGCAGAAGCTCGGCGCCGCGGAGGGCCGCGCGCCGCGTGCGCTCGTGCTCACGCCGACCCGCGAACTGGCGGCCCAGGTGGCCGAAAGCGTGCGTGTCTACGGTGCGCACACCAACATCCGTTCGCTCGTCATCTTCGGTGGCGTGGGCGAACGCCCGCAGATCGACGGCCTGCGCGCCGGCTGCGACATTCTCATCGCCACGCCCGGCCGGCTGCTCGACCTGTGCGAGCAGCGGGTGGCTGACCTCTCGCAGGTCCGCTGCTTCGTGCTCGACGAAGCCGATCGCATGCTCGACATGGGCTTCATCCACGCCATCAAGCGGATCACCCGCCTGCTGCCGCAGGAACGCCAGAACCTGATGTTCTCGGCCACCTATTCCGAGGACATCCGCGAGCTTGCCTCGCGCATGCTGCGCAACCCGGTCTCCATCGAGGTCGCGGCGCGCAACAAGACGGCCGAGCGGGTCGAACAGGTCGCCTTCCGCGTGGGCAAGGAACAGAAGCGCCACCTGCTGGTGCACCTGTTTGAGAACGGCGCCGCGGGCGAGGGCCCCTGGCACCAGGCGCTGGTGTTCGCCCGCACCAAGCACGGCTCCAACCGACTCGCGCAGCAGCTCGAGGCCTCCGGCATCCGTGCCGCTGCCATCCACGGCAACAAGAGCCAGGCGGCACGCGTGCGCGCGCTCAGCGACTTCAAGGAAGGCAAGCTGACGGCGCTGGTCGCCACCGAGGTCGCCTCGCGCGGCCTCGACATCAAGGAACTGCCGCAGGTC
>CAJACZ010000267.1 GCA_903938365.1 uncultured Pseudomonadota bacterium
CCGTACGCCGGGTGATCGGGCATCCACATGTAACCGAGCGCGAACAGGAAGATCTCGAGGCTGTGCAGCGCGAGGATCGAGAACACCAGCACCAGCATGTGCGGCCGCCGCCGGATGTGCAGCCGCGGCAGAACGCGGTTCAGCATCGAAAGGGCTTCGTAATGCAGCAGTACGCAGCACGAGGACAGCCCGAGCGCCACGAGCGACACGACCAGCACGGGCATCGACAGCAGGCCGGTGGGCTCGGCGGTCATGGTGGCAGCGACCCGCTCACGCGCCGCGCAGGGCGCGCAGCCAGGCGGTCGGATCCTCGCCCCGCTCCAGCACCTCGACCAGCGCGGAGCCCACCACCACGCCTTCGACGTGACCACGCAACTTCTCCACCTGCTCGCGCGTGCGGATGCCGAAGCCCGCGCACACGGGCACCGGCGACACCCGGCGCACGGCCTCGAGGTAGTCGAGCACGGTATCGGGCACGACGACGCTCTTGCCTGTGGTGCCCGTCATCGTGACGGCGTACACGAAGCCCTGGCTGGCGCCACAGACCCGAGCGAGCCGCTCGGGCGTGGTCACCGGAGTGACCATCTGCACCAGCGCGACACCCGCCTGGTCGAGCGCCGCGCGCAGTTCATCGCCTTCGTCGAAGGGCAGGTCGGGCACGATGAATCCGCACACGCCCGCCGCGGCCGCATCCGCCGCAAGCCGTTCGTAGCCGTACTGCAGCAGCGGGTTCAGGTAGCTCATGAGCACCAGTGGCGCCGCGGGTCGCTGCATCGCGTTCAGTTCGGCGAGGATCCAGCGCAGGCTGACCCCCTGCCGGAGTGCGGACTGGCTGGAGCGCTGGATGGTCACGCCGTCGGCCATCGGATCGGTGAACGGCACGCCGATCTCGACCACGTCGGCGCCCGCCGCCACCGCCGCGAGATCCGCGCGGAAACGCTCCATGCCGGGATAGCCTGCCGTCAGGAAAGCGACCAGCGCCGGTTCGCCGGAAGCTGCGGCGGCGCGCACGGCCGCCTCGATGCGCTCGCGCGGCTTCACTTGGACATCCCCTCGATGATCGCGCGCTGCAGGGTCGGCATGTCCTTGTCCCCGCGTCCGGACATGCAGATCACCACGTCCCGGCCCGGGTTGCGCGCGGCCCAGCCCTTGGCGCCATGCAGCGCATGCGCGGTCTCGAGCGCCGGGAGGATGCCTTCCATGCGACTGCATTCCTGCAGCGCCGCCAGCGCCTCGGCGTCCGTGGCCGATTCGTAGCCGACCCGGCCCGATGCGAGCAGCAGCGCGTGTTCGGGCCCCACGCCGGGGTAGTCGAGGCCGGCGGAAATGGAGTCCGTCTCGCGGATCTGGCCGTTCTCGTCCTGCAGCAGCAGCGAGTAACAGCCCTGCAGCACGCCAGGCCAGCCGTAGGACAGGCTGGCGGCGTTCTGGCCGAGCCCGCTGCCGCGGCCGCCGGCCTCGACGCCGACGATCTCCACGTCGCGGTCCGGGATGAACGCATGGAACATGCCGATGGAGTTCGAGCCGCCGCCGACGCAGGCGTAGATCGCATCGGGCAAGCGCCCGCGCTCGGCGAGGAACTGCGCGCGCGCCTCGCGGCCGATGATCGCCTGCAGCTCGCGCACCAGGTAGGGATAGGGATGCGGCCCGACCGCCGAGCCCAGCAGGTAGAAGGTGCCCATGGGATCCGCGACCCAGTCGCGCAGCGCTTCGTCGATCGCCGCGCGCAGCGTCTGGTCGCCGCCGGTGACCGGTACGACCTCGGCGCCCATCAGCTTCATGCGCCCCACGTTGGGCGCCTGGCGCTCCATGTCGATGGCCCCCATGTAGACGATGCAGGGCAGGCCCAGACGCGCGCAGGCCGCGGCGCTCGCCACGCCGTGCTGGCCCGCGCCGGTTTCGGCCACGATGCGCTTCGCCCCGAGGCGCTTGGCCAGCATGGCCTGGCCGAGCGCGTTGTTGATCTTGTGCGCACCGGTATGCGCGAGGTCCTCGCGCTTGAACCAGATCCCCGCGCCCCAGGCCGCCGAGAGCCGCGGCGCATAGGTCAGCGCCGTGGGCCTGCCCACCCAGGTCCGCAGCTCGTGCGTCAGCTCGGCCTGGAAATCCGCGCGGTGCAGGTGCTCGCGGATGCCCGCCTCCAGCCGCTCGAGCGGCGGGATCAGGGTCTCGGGCACATAGCGGCCGCCGTACGGACCGAAGCGACCGCGCGCGTCCGGGAAGCGGCCGGCGATTTCGTCGGCGAGCAGCCGCTGCTGCTCGTCGGCTGCGAATCTCACGTGGGCATTCATGACGCGTACTCCAGGGCGGCCGCGCGTGCGGTCGCCACGAATTCCAGAATTTTCAGTGGGCATTTGAGGCCCGGCGCCGACTCGACGCCACTCGACACATCGACCCCGAACGGCCGGACCGCGCGGATGGCCGCGGCCACGTTGGCGGCACTGAGCCCGCCGGCCAGCACCAGTTCGGTGCCCGCCGCCAGGCCGCGGGCGCGGGACCAGTCCGCGGTCTGCCCGCTGCCGCTCACCGGCCCCTCGAACAACAGCCGTGGCGGGAGGGGCTGCGGCAGCGCCACGTCATGGCGCAGCACCGGCAGCAGCGCGCACCGTCCCTGCAGGCCCAGCGTCGCGATGTCCTGCAGGTCAGTCTGCAGGAGGTCGGGCCCGAATACGTCGAGGATTTCCGCGATCAGCCCCGGCTCGGGATGCTGGGTGACCGCCACGCA
>CAJACZ010000268.1 GCA_903938365.1 uncultured Pseudomonadota bacterium
AGCGGATGACCTCGAGAGGCGGTGGCGCATCCATGCGCAATCTTGACCTTACACGATCCCGGACGGCTCAGCCAGCGAGTGCGGAAAACGCTTGCCTGATAGGACCCGGAGGGACCCGTAAAGTTCGGGACTGGGCCACGTTTAAAGGCGTCCGGACCGCCATGCAGGGCCCTGAAAGGTTTAGAATCTCCCCGTGGAACCTACCGAAAAACAACGCCGATATCTGCGTGGCCTCGCCCACCCCCTCAAACCCGTGATCCTGATGGGAAACGCCGGGGTCACTGACGGGGTGGTCGCAGAGACCGCCCGTGCCCTGCACGACCACGAATTGATCAAGGTCCGCCTGCCGGGAAAGGACCGGGAGGAACGCGACGCTGCCCTGGCTGAACTGGCGGGCCGTACCGACAGCATGATGATCACGCGCATCGGGCACGTCGCCGTGCTGTACCGGCCGCGCAAGGACCTGCCCCGCATCGTCATCCCGGACTGAGGCCGCGGCCTCGGCCGCGCGCCCGGCTAGCCGTAGCGAACCGCCACGATCTCGTAACTGCGGGTTCCGCCCGGCGCGGCCACGTCCACGACGTCGCCCTGCGCCTTGCCGATCAGGGCACGCGCGATGGGCGAAGTGACGGCGATCCGGGCCTTCTTGAGGTCGGCTTCATCCTCGCCCACGATGGTATAGGTGACCCGCTTGCCGTCTTCCTCGGCCTCGAGTTCGACCGTAGCGCCGAACACGACCTTGCCGCCAGGCGACAGGCTGGTCACATCGATGATGTCGGCCGTCGACAGCTTGGCTTCGATCTCGCCGATCCGCCCCTCGATGAAGCCCTGCTGTTCGCGCGCGGCGTGATACTCGGCGTTCTCGGACAGATCACCGTGACTGCGGGCCTCGGCAATCGCCTTGATGACGTTCGGGCGATCCTCGGACTTGAGGCGCTTGAGCTCTATGCGCAGCTGCTCGGCACCTTGGAGGGTCATCGGGTTGCGCTTCATGCGTGCACCTCCTGGTGCAGATCCTGCAGGCGGTTGACATCGACCTTGTCGAGAGAGTCGAGAGCCTCGCACGTCGCGAGTGCGGCGGCGAGCGTCGTATAGTAGGTCACCCGCCTCTGGACCGCCTCTCGGCGGATAGAGTGCGACTCACGGACGGCCTGCTTGCCCTCAGTCGTGTTGACGATGAGGACCAGTTCGCCGTTCTTGATCATGTCCACGCAGTGAGGACGGCCCTCACGGACCTTGTTGACCGTGCGGCACGCGATTCCCGCGTCGGTGATCATGCGCGCGGTGCCTTCGGTGGCCACCAGATGGAAGCCGCGCTCCACGAGCTTGCGCGCCAGATCCACCGCGCCGGGCTTGTCCCGCTCCTTGACGCTGATGAAGCAGGTTCCGGCCCGGGGCAGCAGGACGCCCGAGGCGCTCTGGGCCTTGGCGTAGGCCTCGCCGAAGCTGCGACCCGTGCCCATCACTTCGCCCGTGGACTTCATCTCGGGACCGAGCATCGGGTCGGCCTCCGGGAATTTCACGAACGGAAAAACAGCTTCCTTCACCGAGAAGTACTTCGGCACCCGCTCCACCGTCGCCTCGAGCGACTCGAGACTGCGCCCGCTCATGACGCGGGCGCCGATCTTCGCCAGCGGCAGGCCGATCGCCTTGGAGACGAAGGGCGCGGTACGCGAGGCGCGCGGGTTCACCTCGAGCACGAAAATGACCCCGTTCTGGATGGCGAACTGGATGTTCATCAGGCCGATCACGTTGAGACCCAGGGCGAGCTGGCGGGTCTGCTCGCGCAGTTCGTCCTGGATCTTCGCCGACAGACTATGGGGCGGCAGCGAGCAGCCTGAGTCACCCGAATGCACGCCCGCCTGCTCGACGTGCTCCATGATGCCGCCGATCAGGACGTCCTTGCCGTCGCATACGGCATCGACGTCGACCTCGATCGCGTCATCGAGAAACCGGTCGAGCAGTACCGGGCTCTCGTTCGAGACCTTGACCGCGTCCGTCATGTAAGCGCGCAGGTCGTCCTCGTTGAAGACGATTTCCATTGCGCGCCCGCCCAGCACGTAGGAGGGACGCACGACGAGCGGGAAGCCCACCTCACGGGCGAGGCCGATCGCCTGTTCCTCGTTGCGGGCAGTCGCATTGGCCGGCTGCAGCAGTCCCAGCTGCTGCACCAGCTTCTGGAACCGTTCCCGGTCCTCGGCGACGTCGATGGACTCCGGGCTGGTCCCGATGATCGGCGCGCCGGCCTGCTCCAGCGCCCGGCACAGCTTGAGCGGCGTCTGTCCGCCGTACTGCACGATCACGCCCTCGGGCTTCTCGAGGGCGATCACCTCGAGGACGTCCTCCAGCGTCAGCGGCTCGAAATACAACCGGTCGGAGGTGTCGTAGTCGGTGGACACGGTCTCTGGGTTGCAGTTGATCATGATGGTTTCGAAACCGTCTTCGCGAAGCGCGAGCGCGGCATGGACGCAGCAGTAGTCGAATTCGATGCCCTGGCCGATGCGGTTCGGACCGCCGCCCAGGATCACGATCTTGCGCCGCTGCGTCGGCCGGGCCTCGCACTCCTCCTCGTAGGTCGAGTACAGATAGGCGGTCGA
>CAJACZ010000269.1 GCA_903938365.1 uncultured Pseudomonadota bacterium
GCTCTATCTTGCGCTGCGCCTCGCCGCGCTCGACATGCACCTCGACGGCAGGCCCGCCCTGCCGTTCGTCGCGGACGACCTGTTCATCACCTTCGATCGAGAGCGCACCGCCGCGGGCCTGCGGGAACTGCAGGCCCTTTCGGCGCACACTCAGGTGCTGTTCCTGACCCATCACGATTTCATCATCGACGAGGCGCGCGCGGTGTTCGGCGAGTCGCTGAACCTGCTGCGCCTGCCTGAGCGGGCCGCCGTTCCCCACCGTTCCGCCGGAGCACTGAACCATGCCGAATAGCTCTGTCGGGACGCCTGATGTCATCGTGATCGGTGCCGGTCTCTCCGGACTCGAGACGGCCCTGCTGCTCGAGGAGAACGGCCTGCGGGTGCGTGTGCTGGAGGCGCGTGAGCGGGTCGGGGGGCGGGTCTATTCGCTCTCTGGCCTGCCCGGCAGCCCGGAGGCGGGCGGCAACACGATCGCCGGCGCCTACGGCCGCATGATCGCGGCGGGCCGGAAGTACGGAGTGGAGCTGGTGAACCGGGGGCCGCGCTTCGCGGCCCATCCGATCCGGCAGGAACTCTACCTGGGCCGCGAGCACATCCGTGCCGAAGACTGGCCCGCGCACCCGCGGAACCCCTTCGAGGAAGCCCAGCGAAAGCTGCTCCCTGGGGCCTGGGGTCGCTCGATGCTGCGGCAGAACATGCCGTTCAGCGACCTCGAGAACTGGCACGACCCGCGCCATGCGGCCCACGATGTGTCGGTCTACGGCTTCCTGCGCGCTCTGGGCGCGACACCGGCGCAGATCGCGCTGGGCTACGAGACCAACGTGCCCTACGGGACGAACGCCCATGATGTCTCCGTGCTGCAGCTGGCCTTCGTCGACCACTGGCAGGCCATCAATCGCCGCAGCCGGGTCACCGCTGACTCGCTGGTTGGTGTGTTCCGCGGCGGCAACCAGCGCTTGCCCGAGGCGATGGCACGGCGCCTGCGCGGCGATCTGCTGCTCGGTCAGCGCGTGCAGGGCATCGAGACGGACGGCTCGGGCGTGGCGGTGCACTGCGCCGACGGGCGCCGGCATCGTGCCCGGGCTGTGGTGTGCGCGCTGCCGTTCACGGTCCTGCGCCACGTGGCCATCGATCCGCTGCCTCCGCCGAGCCAGTACAAGGCGATCATGACGCTGGGCGCCAAGCCGATCACCCAGTTCCACATGGTGCCGAAGCGACCGTTCTGGCGCGACGACGGCCTCAGTCCCGCGCTGTGGACCGATGGCGTGCTGGGTTCGGTGCTTGCGAACCGCGACGCGGATGATCACGACGAGGTCACCACACTGACCGCCTGGGTCGGCGGTGCGATGGCGCAGTACGTCGACCGCTTTGGTGCGGCAGAGGGTGGCCGGATGCTGGTGGCCGAGTACGAGCGCCTGCGGCCGGCGGCGCAGGGGCAGCTGGAGGTGGCGGCCGTGCACTCCTGGGGTCAGGACCCGTTCGCCGCAGGCACGTGGTCGATCTTCCAGCCGGGGCAGGTGACCGCCTTCGCGCAGTCGCTCGCCCGTCCGCACGGGCGCCTGTACTTCTGCGGCGAGCACACGGCGCTCGGCAGCCGCGGCATGGAAGCGGCACTCGAGTCCGCCGAACGCGCGGCGCTCGAAGTCCTCGGCGACCTGGGCTAGACCGGCCCGCGGCCGCGAGCCGCGGGAATTGTTAAGCGCGTCATAATTGTCGCCGCTGGATCCGGCCGTGAGTGCTACACGAAGGCGCCCCCGGCGCCGTAGAATGAAAGAATAATTGTGCTTTCAGTGCAACCTGACCTTCCAGATGGCGATGCTTCCTCCTGACTCCGTCGGCTCCGGCCGCGCTGTGGATCGCCTCTGGTGGGCCGCAGTCACGATGATCGTGGTCGGCTTCGTTGCCTGGTCCTACGCGGCGCTGCGCGCGGCGACCTCGCCGGCATGGCAGGACACCGAGGGCTATCTTGGGCATGCCCTCTACATCGCCGAGAACGGCGGGTTCTGGGGCTTCCTCGAACAGTGCTTCACGGGGGAATTCCCCATCGTCGAGCGTCATCCGCTCTACTCGCTGCTGCTGGCCGCCTTTGCGAGCCGGTCGGCGAGCTTCTTCTGGTACGCAAAGATCTTTGACCTCGCGTGCGGCCTGGCGCTGCTGCTTTCCGTGATCTGGATGGTCAGGAAGCGCCTGGGTGCGCCGCAGGCCCTCATCGCGGGACTGCTTTATGCCATCAGCAGCTCGCTGGTCATCGCCAGTTCACACGTCAACCACGAGACCCAGTTCACCCTGTGTGTGCTCTGGATATGGTGGTTCCTGACTGATGTCCCGGCACAACCGGGCGTCGCCGCCGAACCTTCGCAGAAGAAGCGGCGCTGGGTAATCGCCGGCCTGCTGTTCGGGCTGGCGTTCCTGATCAAATCGTCGATCTCGCTTTTTGCGCTGTCGTTCGTGATCGCGGGCTTCTGGCACCTGCGTTGGAACCTCGTCAACAATTCGCGCCCGTGGCTGCTCGCTGCGGCGGCCCTGCTGGTCGCCTCGCCCTTGCTGGTCCGGAACGTGATCGCCTTCGGGACGCCCCTGCACGAGGGGATGAACGCGCACATCATGTGGCTGGATTCCTGGGCGGAGACCGGGAGCCCTGATTCGGTCATGCACTACGGCCCGTATGCCTACATCGTCATCGAGAAAAACGGCCTGCCGACGATGTCCGACTACCTGGCGAAGAACGATGCCGTGGATATCGGCAAGCGGCTGGTCCGCGGACTGGTACGGCAGGTCACCGTGGTGGCGCGCAATGCGGTCGCGCCCACGGCTCCGGTTCCCGCGATCGCGGCGGCAGCCTGGGGCTTCATGGTGCTCGGGCTGGCCATGGCGGGCTGGTGGTTCCGGCGCCGCAGCTGGGAGGGCCGACTGCTGTTCGTGAGCTCCGCGGCGTTCCTGGTGTTCTTCGGCTGGAACCACATGTTCCCCGATATCCGCTACCTGGCGCCGTTTGTGCCCATCTGGATCGCCTTTGCCGCGGGGATGCTGTGGACCCTTTTGTGTCGTGTCTTCAGCGAGGCCAACGCCCGGCGGCTGGTGATGCTGCCCTGCGCCCTCCTGGCGATCGGTGCGGGTGCGTGGAGCGCCAATGTCGTGGCGACCACGTCGCCGCCGCTGATGGAGATCAGTCCGTCCTACCAGCGCCTCCTGCAGTGGATGGAGCGCGTGCCGCGTCCGGGCGACCGCATTCTGCTCGGACCCACCGATGAGTTCTATGGCGCGCTGTGGCTCGTCCGGAACCCTGTCTCGATCATCTACACCCCTTACGTCGATTCGATCGAAGCCTTCAATGCCTACCTCCGCGATCGCAAGGTCCGGTATTTCGTGATGAATACGGAGAACGTGCACGGCCAGCGCGGTGTACTGCGGGAGCCGATGGCCGGCTACGCCGAGGTCACCGCGGACGGGCAGCTCGTCGAGAAGCAGGTCCTGCCGGGCTGGCGGCGCGTCGGTGTGGACGAATCCGTCCCGCGGCGGTTCTACATCTACGAGTCGGACTGGGCGGGTGCCGCGGCTCCCTGACGCAAGCGGCTGACGGCGCGCCCGCAGCGGCCGCATAATCTGCCGCATGCCTGAAGGTCCCGAGATGCGGCGGGCCGCCGATGCGCTGGACAAGGTGCTGCGCGGCGAGCGGATCCGCCACGCGTGGTTCAAGTTCCCGCGCCTTGCCGAAGCGGCGCGCCGCTTCGAGGGCCAGCGCGTCGATGGCGTGGAAGCGCGCGGCAAGGCGCTGATCGTCTGTTTCGAGGACGGCAGCGCCGTCTACACGCACAACCAGCTGTACGGGAAATGGCTGGTCGGGCCCACCGGCCAGCGGCCCGACACAACGCGCGACCTGCGTTTCGCCCTCGAGACGGACCGGCATGCAGCGCTGCTCTACAGCGCCTCGGACATCGAGCTGTTGCGCACCGACGAGCTCGGGCAGCATCCCTACATCAGCAGGCTGGGCGTCGAGCTCCTGGCGCGGGGCACGACCGTGGACGCTGTGCTGGCCCAGGTGGAGGACCCGCGCTTCGCGCGCAGGCCGCTCGGTGCACTGCTGCTCGACCAGGGCTTCCTCGCCGGTGTCGGCAACTACCTGCGCAGCGAGATCCTGTTCGTCTCCGGACTGCACCCCGATGCGAAGCCCGCCACGCTCGGGGCGGCGCAGCGCCGCCGCCTCGCGCAGGCCGCGCTGTCGATCACGCGCCGGGCGTATCGCACGGGCGGCATCACCAGCAGCCCCTCGCTCGCGGCGCGCCTGCGCCGCGAGGGCGTGAGTCGTGGCCAGTACCGGCACTTCGTGTTCGCACGCCAGGGCACGGATTGTCACCGCTGCGGGACTCCGGACTCCGTGCACCGCATCGTGCACGGCGGCCGGCAGCTCTACCTGTGCAGCGTCTGCCAGCCTGCTTCGTATGCCGCGGAGGCTCCGTGAGCGGTCGCCGCGTGTCGCTGCCAGCCGAGCTCAGTGCCACGCTGCGGCAGGTCTTTCCCGATGCCGACGTCGAGCGCGTCGAGGTGATCGAGCACTCCTGGGTCCTGCGCTGGCATCCCAGGGCGGCGGCGACTACGCGTCGCGGGCGCATCTACCTGCGCGGGAGCGCAGCGCAGTTCTTCGCCGACGCGGACTTCGTGCTGCATGAGTATTTCCATGTGCTGCGCCAATGGGAGCCGGGTCGGCTGACCGTCTGGCGCTACGTCCTGGAATGGCTGCGCCGCGGCTACTGGCTGAACCCGTTCGAGGTCGAGGCGCGGGCCTTCGCCGCGGGCCAGCGCAAGCGCTTCGAGTGGCTGCTCGCGCAGCAGCGCATGCGCTCAGCCGAGGATGGCCTCGCGCTCGTACAGGCGGCCGGCGATCCAGGCGAGCAGGGCGCCGAGGGCGAGGCTCGCCCCGGCTGATACGGCGATCTCGAGGGCTGCAGGCGCCTCGCCGCGCAGCAGCTGGTTCATCAGGAAATGCTGCGACAGCGACGGCACGGCCATCAGGGCCAGTGTTGGCTTGAGCCCCAGGATGCCGATGAAGGCCAGAGGCAGCGTGGGCACCAGGGTGGCGAAGCCGAGATAGCTCTGCGCCTCGCGGTAGCTGCGGGTGAAGGAGGCGACCAGGGTCATCAGTGCGGCGCCCGCCGGGATCAGCGGCGCCGTCAGCAGCACGATGCCCAGGGCGGTCGCCGGCCCCAGGTTCGCCGTCATGCCGAACTCCTCGAGGCGCACGAAGCGCACGGCGATGGCACAGGCGGTGACCGTCAGCGCGAGTGAGACGAACATGTAGGCACAGGTCGCGGCGATCTTGCCGTAGATCAGCCGCGAGCGCGGCACGGGGGTGGTCAGCAGCGATTCGAGCGAGCCGCGCTCGCGCTCGCCCGCGGTGGCGTCGATGGCGAGGTACATGCCCCCCATCAGCGTCGCGAAGATCACGAGGTAGCTCATCAGGCCGAGCACCAGCACCGCACGGCTGGCTGGCGTGGAGACGTCCACGTCCTGCACGGCGATCGGCACGATGGACACAGGGTCGATGCCGCGCGCCAGCAGTCGCAGCTGCGCGAGGCCCTGGCCGTACTGTCCCAGCACCCGCTCCAGCCGCCCGGTGTAGCGCTGGTTGAAGGTGTCCGAGGCATCGGCGTAGAGCTGCAGCGGTGCGGGCCGCGCCTCCGCCAGGCGCGTCCCGTAGTCTTCCGGCACGAACAGCACGGCGCTGTAGCGCTTGTCCAGCACGGCGGCGCGCGCGGCCGCATCGTCGAGGTCCTGCGCCTCGGCGTCGATGCCGCGCTGGCGCAGGAAGGCCACCAGGTTGGGTGCCCGCTCGCCGTGGGCGACGGCGATCGTGAAGGGCTTGTCGAGGCGTGCCTCGCCGCGATCCATCATCAGCTGCAGCGACAGCGCCAGCAGCAGGGGGCCGAAGATCGGGCCGAAGACCAGCGCCGCGAAGATGGTGCGACGGTCACGCAGGTTCTCGAAGAATTCCTTGCGGAACACGGTGAAGATCGTGTGCATGCTCAGCCCAGCCCCTCGCCGCTGCCGATGAGGCGCACGAAGGCGTCCTCGAGGGCGTCCTCGCCCGATTGCGCGCGCAGCGCCTCGGGCGTGCCGGTGGCCACCACGGTGCCCCTCGCGATCACCACGACCTCGTCGCAGAGGGCGGCGACTTCCTGCATGACATGGCTCGAGAACAGCACGCAGCAGCCGTTCTCGCGCAGCCGCCGCAGCAGCGCGCGCAGGCCGCGCACGGCCATGACGTCCAGCCCGTTGGTCGGCTCGTCGAGCACCACGTTGCGCGGGGCGTGCACCAGCGACCGGGCCAGCGCGGTCTTGAGCCGCTGTCCCTGCGAGAAGCCCTTGGCGTGCCGGTCGGCGCAGTCACCGAGGTCGAGCAGGCTGATCAGTTCGTCGGCGCGGCGTTCGCGCTCGGCGCGCGGGATACCGTGCAGTTCGCCGAAGTAGAGGATGTTCTCGCGTGCGGTGAGGTGCGGGTAGAGGCCGGAGGCGTGCGACAGCACGCCGATCCGCCGGCGGGCGGCGAGCGGGTCGGCTGCGACATCCGCGCCGTCGATCAGGGCGGCGCCCGAGTCGGGACGCAGCACGGTGCAGAGCATGCGCAGCGTGGTGGACTTGCCGGCGCCGTTCGGGCCGAGCAGTCCCGTGATCCGGCCGTCCTGCGCGGTGAAGCTGACTTCGCGCACGGCCTGGACCTTGCCGAAGCGGCGGGCGAGCTGGCGCGCCTCGATCATGGGGGACTCCTGTTCATGGCGCCGGCCCGGCGGTGCCGATGAAGAACGGGGTCGGGCTGCGCCGCGCGAGGCAGGCGGTGTCGAGGGTCGCCGGTGCCGCATCGCGCAGGAAGCCGGCGAGCACGCGATCCATGCAATGTGCGCCGACCTGGCCGTGACCCTCGCCTTCGAGCACGAGGTGGCGGGAGTTCTTCAAACCGGCCATCGCCGCCACCGCGTTGGCGGGTGGGGTGACCGGGTCGTCGCTGCCTGAGAGCAGCAGCACCGGCACCGGGCTGCGCAGTGGCTGGCGGAAGTCCGCATCCACCGGGCCGCGCGGCCAGAGGGCGCAGAGGCTGCGCAGCGAGTCGAGGAATCCGGTACCGAAATAGGTGGCCTCGAGGCGCTTGCGATCGATGTCGATGTCGCGCACGAAGGGCAGGTCCTCGGAGCAGACCACGGTGTTGTGCATGCCGATGGCGATCGCATCGCGCAGCCCGTCGGTGCTCATCAGGAACAGCCCGCCGAGTGGCGTGAAGTTGTCCTTCACGGCCGCTTCATGCAGGGCGAGCGGCAGCAGCGAGGCCTGTGCGGAGGCATAGCTGGACAGACGCAGCACGGTCGAGAGGTGATCCGCGGTGAACTGCAGCGGGCGCGGCGCACCCGTGCGCGGGTCGGCCAGCGTGACCGCCTTCGGCTCGGCCTGCAGGCGGCTGCGCAGGTCGCGATAGAGTGCGGTGGTATCGCCGAAGGCCTTGCCGCAGGCGGGATCCGCCGCGCAGCGGGCGAGGATGCGGCCGAGTGCCGCCTCGGCATCCAGAGCCATGCCGGGGCCGAGGGCGAGGCCGGGCGGTACGACGCCGTCGAGGATCACGCTGCGCACCCGCGCTTCGTGGCGGCGCAGGTAGTGCTGCGCCACCCGGCTGCCGTACGAGACGCCGTAGAGGTTGATGCGGTCGTAGCCGAGCGCGACGCGCACGCGCTCGAGGTCGCCCACGGCGATGCTGGTGGTGTACTGCGCGACGTCGTGGCTGGGCTGCAGTGCTGCCAGGCAGTCGCGCATGGCCTTTTCGACCTCGGCCGGGCTCGCCTCCATCAATGCGTCTTCGTCCATGCTGCAGGTCATGGGCGCCGAAGCGCCCGTGCCGCGCTGGTCCACCAGGACGATGTCGCGGTCGCGGCCGACGCGGGCGAAGGCCGCCGCCACGGTCGGATACATCGCCCTGCTGCCCATGCCGGGGCCGCCGGCGATCAGGAAGATCGGGTCGGCCGCCTTGCGTCTGCTGATGGCGGGCACCCGCGCGATGGCGAGGCTGATCTGGCGCCCGGCGGGCCGGGCCGGATTCTCCGGCACTTTGAGCGTGGCGCATTCGGCCGCGAAGCTGGCGAGGCCGCTGGGATGTTCGAGCCGGCATTTCGTGAACACGGGGCCGCCCACCGCTGTCAGTGGCGTGGCTGACGATGCTCGCGCGGCGCCCGCGTCGCTGAACCCCCAGGGTGGCGGGGGCGCCGGGACGGGCTTCGAGAGGTCGAACTCGACCCGCAAAAGCCGGCCGCCGGGTCGCGAAAGTTCGTACACGAAGCGCTGGCCGGCCTCGGCTTCCATGGCCCAGACGTTTTCCAGCGACGGGGTCAGACCTTCGCGCCGGAACAGCGTCTTCGATTCCGGGTCCACCGGGAATTCCTGTCGGCCCGCGGTTCCGGCCGCCACCGTGTCACCGCCGTACATCGTGACCTCGTCGGGGCTGCCGTCCTCGTGACGGTGGTCGTGCTTGAGTCGCAGGCCCGATCCGGTGCGCGTGAGCACCCAGGTGCGGCTGCGGTCCGTGCCGACGTGGAACGGAATCCGCAGTTCGTTCTCGCCGCACTCGCGCACGTGCATCACCAGGGTCTGGGTCGCGAACGGGTCGGCAGCGTCGGGGGGTTCGTTGACCTGCAGCGATCCGGCGAAAGCCTGGCCGCAGTGCTCGCGGAGGCGCGACAGGAAGGCGTCCGCGGGCTGCAGGGGCGTGGTGGTGGTGACGACTGGCGGCGTGGTCTTGCCGGGATCCGGGGTCCTGGGCGCCTCGCCGGGGCCGCAGGCCGCGAGCAGGGTGGTGGCGAGGAGCGTGGGCAGGCGCGCGGTACGCATCATGGCTGCTGAGTCTACAATACGGACTTCCCCAAACCTGCCCGATCGCGCCGGATCCACTGCATGCGCTTCGCCCAAGCTTTCGACGTGATCGTGGTCGGTGGCGGCCATGCCGGTACCGAAGCGGCGCTCGCCGCGGCCCGCATGGGCTGCTCGACGCTATTGCTGACGAACAACATCGAGACGCTGGGGCAGATGAGCTGCAACCCGGCCTTCGGCGGCATCGGCAAGGGCCACCTGGTGCGCGAGATCGACGCGCTCGGCGGCGCGATGGCGCGGGCCGTCGACCGCGCCGGCATCCAGTTCCGCACCCTGAACGCGAGCAAGGGCCCGGCGGTGCGGGCGACTCGCGCCCAGGCCGACCGGCAGCTGTACCGTCAGGCGGTCCGCGGACTGATCGAAAGCCAGCCGGGGCTGGTCGTGTTCCAGCAGGAAGCGGCGGACCTGGTGCTGGACGGCGAGCGGGTCGGCGGTGTGGTCACGGTGACCGGCATCGTCTTCGAGGCGGCCACCGTCGTGCTGACGGTCGGTACCTTCCTCGGCGGCCGGATCCACGTCGGCCTCGACCACTACGCCGGCGGCCGGGCGGGCGATCCTCCGTCGAACCGGCTCGCGGCCCGACTGCGCGAACTCGCGCCGCGGGTCGGCCGCCTCAAGACCGGCACGCCGCCGCGTATCGACGGGCGCAGCATCGACTACTCGGTGATGACCGAACAGCACTCGGACGACCCGATCCCGGTCTTTTCGTTTCTCGGGCGAGCCAATGAGCACCCGACCCAGGTGCCTTGTCACATAACCGCGACGAACGAGCGCACTCACGAGATCATCCGCGCCGGTTGCGACCGCTCGCCCATGTTCGCGGGGGTCATCGAGGGTGTCGGGCCGCGCTACTGCCCCTCGGTCGAGGACAAGGTCCACCGCTTCGCCGACCGGACCTCGCATCAGGTGTTCGTCGAGCCCGAGGGGTTGAACACCCACGAGGTCTACCCGAACGGGATCTCCACCAGCCTGCCGTTCGACGTGCAGTGCGAGTTCGTCCGCAGCATCCGCGGCTTCGAGGCTGCGCACATCACCCGGCCCGGCTATGCGATCGAGTACGACTACTTCGACCCGCGCGACCTCCAGTCCTCGCTCGAGACGCGGACGATCCCCGGTCTGTTCATGGCGGGTCAGATCAACGGCACCACGGGCTACGAGGAGGCCGGTGCCCAGGGCATCGTCGCGGGCATCAATGCTGCCCGGCGCGTGCAGGGGCGGGAGGCCTGGGTGCCCTCGCGCAGCGAGTCCTACCTGGGCGTGCTGGTTGACGATCTGGTGACGCGCGGCGCTTCCGAGCCCTACCGCATGTTCACCAGTCGCGCCGAGCACCGGCTGCTGTTGCGGGAAGACAATGCTGATCTGCGGCTCACGCCGGTCGGGCGCGCGATGGGCCTGGTCGACGACGAGCGCTGGACGCTGTTCGAGCACAAACGCGACGCGGCCGATGCCGAGGTGCTGCGGCTCGGCAAGGCCTGGGTCCGTCCGGGCCAGGTCAGCGGCTGGGCCGGGCGCGTGCTGGGCGCGCCGCTGCCCCGCGAGGTCTCTGCCTTCGACCTGCTGCGCCGTCCCGAGGTGCGCTATGCGGATGTGCTGGCGCTGGGCGAGGAATGGCCGGAGTTCGGTGGCGCCGATCCGCTGCCCGGACTCGCGGCGCTGGACGATCGGCTGCCGGCGGCGGTCAGCCTGCAGGTCGAGGTCCGGGCCAAGTATTCGGGCTACATCGAGCGCCAGCAGGACGAGATCGAGCGGCAGCGCCGCCACCAGGAACTGGCGCTGCCTGCGGATATCGACTACGGACGGGTCGCGGGGCTTTCGACCGAGGCGCGGCAGAAGCTGGCCCAGGCGCGACCCGGGACGCTGGGCCAGGCCTCGCGGCTGCCCGGCATCACGCCCGCTGCGGTCTCGATCCTGCTGGTGCACCTGAAGAAGCGCACCGGCTGACGCGGCTCAGTCGAGCGGCATCGGCACCAGCATCACCGGGATCGGGGAACTGCGCAGCACGGCCTGCGCCGCCGAACCCAGCAGGGTTCCGGCAATGCGGCCGCGCCCCTGGCTCCCCATGCAGATCGCGTCGGCGCCGCAGCGGGCGGCGGCCTGCAGGATGCCGCGGGCTACCTCGTCGGCCGTGGCGATTTCAGTGACCACGCGGACATGGCGCTCGGCGGCCTCCCGCGGAATGGCCTCCCGCCAGGCGGACTCGAGCTCCGAGCCGCCCGGAGGGGGCCGGGTGGAGTCGGTGACATGCACCAGGCGCAAGGTGCCACCCGACTGCAGCAACGCGAGGGCGTACTGGGCGGCGCGTGCCGCCTGCGGCGAGAAATCGGTGGGCGCCAGCACGACGTGGTACTCGACGGGCGCCTGCCGGGCGTTGGAGACGTCGGGCGGGACCACGAAGACGTTGGTGTCGGCGTGGTGGATGACTCCGGCAGAGACGGACCCGTGCCACAGTTTGGCGACATCCGAACGGCGGTGGCTGCCGACCACCACGGCGTTGGCGCCCTCGATGCTGGCGAGCATGGCGATGCTCGCGTCGACCTTGCCCCACGCCGGAACCAGCACCAGTCGCGCGTTGGCCGCAGCCGGCACGTCGGCGGCCCATTTACGGAAGCCGGCGGCGAGCTTGTCCTCGACGACGGGATCCAGGCGGTCGAGCGCGACGGGGCCGGGCAGGCCCAGCCGCGAGTGTTCGCCCGGCGGCCAGACGACCTGCGTGACGATCAGCTCCATGCCGCCCGGGGCGTCCAGGTCCGCCGCCCAGCGCAGTGCGGGCTTCGAGGAGGCGCTCTGCTCGAGGGCGGCCAGCACGCGCAGCCGTCGCGTGCCGTGGGCCCATTCGATGAGGCTGGCCGGGTCGCGGACTACCAGCACCGGCACCCGTGAGCCGCGCGCGACGCGCTCGGCGGTGCTGCCGATCAGCCAGCGCGGCGCCTGCCGCTCGCCCAGCGCCGCGACCACGAGCAGCCGCGCGTCCCGCTCGGCGGCGAGTTCGGTGAGTTCCAGATCCGCGACGCCGTGCAGCAGTTCGCTGGTAACGTGAGCGCCGCTGGACGCCGCGAGCTCGGTTGCGACTTTCGCGAGCGCCCCCTGCCGTTCCTCGAGGAAGGCTTTCAGGGTCTGCGGCGGCAGTTTGTCCGTCACCCGCAGGTCGACGACATGCACGAGATGCAGCGGCTCGCCCCAGGACTTCGCGAGCGCCGCGGCCGATTCGCCGGCACGACTGGCGGAAAGAGAGAAATCAGTGCCGAAAATGATGCTCATGGACCCAGTATGGCAGCGGGCTGAGCGAGGCAGCGTCTGTGAAAATACTTAGTCCGGTTGCCGTTTGCCCTGCAGTCCGGTCGCTGCGCGTGCCTTCGAACTCATGAATCGAGAGAGTGAGTCGGGAGGTGTTCGCCGCAGATCCACCAGAGTCAGGCAGTCGATGCAGTCGCCGAAAGCCGGGTCGATGTTGAAGCCGAGCACACGGCCTCCGAGCTTGAGGTACTGGCGAAGCAGCACCGGCACGCCTCGTTGTGAGCCCGTATCCGTCCCGTCTGCCATGAGCTCTGAGATTGCCTCGACGTTGGCGACCGTCGCGAGTGCCGGGCCCAGTGTCGCCAGTCCGGGGACAGGGCGCGCGGGCGTCCGCGGCCGCACCATCGCCGCCAGCAAAGGGTCGTAGTGATGCTGACGCAGGTAGCGCAGCAGAAGGTCTCTGCCGAGTATTCCGTAGTCGGCGCTGATGCTCACCGGGCCCAGCAGACGGACGTATCGCGGATGCCTGCCGACGTACTCGCCAATGCCGCGCCACAGGGCCAGCAGTGGGGCGAAGCTTTTCTGGTACTCGGCCCTGACGAACGATCGTCCGAGCTCCAGCGTGGGACCGAGCAGGGCGAACACAGGATCGCGGAATTCGAAGAGCGTCTCGAGGTAGCATGCGCCACGGCCGTGTGCCCGTCGCAGTTCGTCCATCCGCCCGATCCGGTAGGCTCCGACGACACAGCGTGCACTGCTGTCCCAGGCGAAAAGATGATCGTAACGGGCATCGAACGGGTCAAGGTCGACAGCCTTGCCGGTTCCCTCACCGACACTGCGGAACGTGATTTCGCGCAGGCGGCCGATCTCTCTGAGGGTCGAAGGCAGTGCCTGCGCGGGCGCGCAGTACACTTCAATCGGGCCGAGCGCCAGGAGCCGCGACGACGGTGCGAGCGTCGTGATTTCCTGCGCGAGCGTTTCGCTGTCTGGCGGGGCCGCGATCGGCGCCCAGCCGCCGCGTGTTCCCGGTTCGATCGCCGTGCGGGAGGGGCCGTCGAAGTGCCTCGGAGCCGCCAGGGAGTACAGACGGACCCGGACATGCGCCTCGAGCCTGTCGTTCTGGTCCAGCGCAGATATCTTGTCCGCGGGCAGTGCGTCGCCAATGCGCAATCGCAGCCGGGCACCCCGCTTGTTGAGCAGCTCCCGCGGCAGCAGCGCGGTACGCAGCGCCGGATGGATGAGGCCAGCGAGCTGGAACCCCGGCCCGTTGCATCCAGACACGTGCATCGGGACCACCGGGGCGCGTGCTGCGACCAGGAAGCGCACAACCGAGCGCCGCCAGGGCGGATCCACGATGCAGCGACCCCGCAGGTCGAGGTGCGACACTACGCCCGCGGGGAACAGCAGCAGCGCGCGACCGCCCGAGACTTCGCGGAGTGCGCGCCGCAGGGCGCACGCGTTGAGGTGCACGGACGGGCGGGGTCCGCGGTTCTCGACGCACACGAGCAGCGGCGCAAGCTGGCTTATTCGCTCCAGCACTGAGGTGGCGACGACCAGCAGGTCCGGCCTTCGCGCCATCAGAGCGGCGATCGCCGCCAGGCCGTCGATGCCGCCATAGGGGTGATTGCAGGCGATGATGACCGGCCCCTCTGCGGGAACCCGCTCGAGCTCCGCGATATCCAGTGAGAAGCTCACGCCAAGAGCCCGCAGCGCCTCGCGCGAGAAGCTTGCGGCGTCGAGAGCGGGATCGACTTCGCGGTACATATGCTCGAGGCGATCGGCTTGCGTCAGCCGGGCGAGCGTTGACGAGGCCAGGCGGTTCATCGAGAACGGCTTCATCGGTTGAAGTGCACGGTATTCCGGCTGCGCGGCCTGCCCGTCGCATGCAGAGCGCAAATCACGCCGTTGATGTCGGTTCCCCTGGCATACGTGGCGAGTGCGAGGCGCATGACTGGCGTGACCTCCGGTGATGATCCCAGAGCATCCCGCGTCTGGACTGCATCTGTTTGACGGTTGTGCTAAGGATTTCTTTCCGGGCCTATCCGGCATCGCGTGCTAAGGTTTGAGGATGAACCGAGTCGCTCCCCGCGCGCTGCTGCTGGCGGCGCTGGTCGTCCTGTCGCTTGCCGGCTGCTCGCGTCCCGGGGATTCAACTGACCCGGGAGCCGCGTCCGCCACGCCCTCGCAGGCCGACCCTGCGGCGCCGCGCTACCTGGTGCGGGGCAACGGGCCGGAGCCCGATTCGCTCGATCCCCAGCGCGCCCGCAATGTCGAATCGTCCAGCGTGTTGCGCGACATGTACGAAGGTCTGACGATCGTCGGCCCGGACGGGTCCCCCGCGCCCGGCGTGGCCAGCGAGTGGGCCGTCAGCGAGGACGGCCTGCGCTGGACCTTCCGGCTGCGGCCCGAGGCGCGCTGGTCGAACGGCGACCCGGTCGTCGCCGCGGATTTCGTGGCCGCGATGCAGCGGCTGGTCGATCCGGCGACGGCTTCGCAGTACGCCCAGGTGGTCGACTCGATCCGCAACGCGGGGGGCATCATCCGCGGCCAGCGCAAGCCCGCGGAGCTCGGGGTCGCGGCGCCCGATGATCGTACGCTGGTGGTCGAGCTCGAGAGTCCGACCCCCTACCTGCCGGGGCTGATGTCGCACTGGTCCACGATGCCGGTCCACCGGCCCAGCTTGCAGGCCCATGGCGCGGCCTTCGTGAAGCCGGGCAACCACGTGTCGAACGGCGCGTTCCGCCTCACGGCCTGGGTGCAGGGCGCCCACGTGGACCTCGAGCGCAACCGCAACTACTGGAACGACGCGGCGACCCGCATCGACCGGCTCCGCTGGGTGTCGCAGTCCGACGAGTCCGCGGAATACAAGCGCTACCGCTCCGGCGAGCTGCACGTGACCTACACCGTGCCGCGCGGACAGTTCGACGCGATCCGCCGCGAGCATGCCGACGAACTGCATCTCGGGCCGCAGCTCGGCACCTATTTCTACGGTTTCAACCTCGAGCGCGAGCCCTTCCGCAGCCAGCCCGCGCTGCGTCGCGCGCTGTCGATGGTGATCGACCGGCAGCGGCTGGTCGACTCGGTGACTCGTCTCGGCGAACTGCCGGCGCACGGCTGGGTGCCGCCCGGCACGTACAACTACGCGGCCCAGTCGCTGGACTACGCGGCGCAGCCGATGAGCGCGCGGCTCGCCGAGGCGCGACGCCTGTACGCGGCGGCGGGTTACTCGGCGGCGAAGCCGCTGCGCTTCGAGCTGCGCTACAACACGGGCGAGACGCACAACCGCCTCGCCGTCGCCGTGGCCTCGATGTGGAAGGAGGCCCTCGGCGTCGAGGTTGCGCTGGTCGCGGTGGAGTTCAAAGTGCTGCAGCAGGACATCGACGCGGGGGGGCTCGATGTCTTCCGTCTGTCGTGGATCGGTGACTACAACGATCCCTACACCTTCCTGCAGTACTTCAAGGGCGACTTCGGCATCAACACCTCGCGGTTCCGCGATGCGCGCTATGACGCGCTGCTGCAGCAGGCGGCCCGCGAAGTCGATGTGGAGAAGCGCCGGCTCACGCTGGAGGAGGCCGAGCGCGTGCTGCTCGCCGCCCATCCGCTTATTCCGCTCTACTTCTACGTCAACAAGCACCTCGTCAGCCCGCGCGTGCGTGGCTGGTACGACAACGTGCTGAACGTGGTCTACAGCAAGGATCTGGAACTGCTGCCCTGAGGCCGCGCCACGCCGCTGCTGAACCATCCGACCACCCTGGGCAGGCGCGGGACGTAACGGGCCTCGAAGGTGGCAGGGTCGGTCGCAAGGCCGCTCGCCTCGAGCAGCGCCGCGATCGGCCGGTCCAGGTGGCAGCCGCCGCCGATCATCTTCTGCAGGGGGGTCAGTCGCCGTTGCCAGCGCGCGATGCCGGGGTCGGGTGAAAGCCCGTGCTCCAGGAACAGGAAGCGCCCGTCGGGCCGCAGCACCCGCCGTACCTCGGCGAGCGCCGAGCTGACATCCGGGATCGAGCACAGCGTGAAGGTGCTGACCACCGTGTCGAAACTGCCAGCCGCAAAGGGCAGGCGCTCCGCCGACAGGCGGTGCGTCAGGACCTCACGCCCGCTGGCCGCGATATGCTTCGCTGCCCGCTCGCCGATGGCCGCATCGGGTTCGACGATGTCGATGCGACCGACTTCCGCCGGGTAGTACGGGAGGTTCGCGCCCGTGCCAAAGCCGATCTCGAGGATCCGCCCACGAGCCTGGGCCAGCACGGGTGCGCGGTAGCGGCCGATGCGCGGTTCGTGCATCGCCGCCTCCAGCAGGCGCGGCAGCACCCATTTCGAATAGATCCCCATGCAAACAAAGTACACTGCCCGGACTGGGTCCGGAAAGAATGGAGCGATTGATCATGAGCGCCCTCAATCTCCAGATACGGCTGGCGGCCCGCCCGCAGGGCACGCCGCGACCCGAGGACTTCCAGCTGGTGGAGTCGCCCCACGCGCCGCTCGCCGAAGGGCAGCTGCGCGTGCGCGGGCAGTACCTCTCGCTCGATCCCTACATGCGCGGCCGCATGAACGAGGGGCGCTCCTATGTGCCGCCGGTCGAGCTCGGGGCGGTGATGTGCGGCGAGGTGATCGGCGAGGTGCTCGAGTCCCGCCACCCGCAGTTCGCGGTGGGTGAACTCGTGGCCGGCGACCTCGGCTGGCAGACGCACCCCGTGACCGACGGGCGCGGCCTGCGCAGGCTCGATGCCCGGCTGCCCCAGACCGCGCAGCTGTCGGTGTGCGGCATGCCGGGCATCACGGCCTGGTGCGGCCTGATGCGGATCGGCCAGCCGAAGCCGGGCGAGACCGTCGTGGTTTCGGCGGCCGCCGGCGCGGTCGGCAGCATCGTCGGCCAGATCGCCAGGCTCAAGGGCGCGCGCGCGGTCGGCATCGCCGGCGGCGCCGACAAGTGCCGGCACGTGGTCGAGGAACTGGGCTTCGACGCCTGCATCGACTACAAGGGCGGGCGTCTGGTCGAGGACCTCAAAGCGGCCACCCCGGGCGGCGTGGACGTCTACTTCGACAACGTCGGCGGGCCGATCCTCGACGCCGTGCTGGGCCGCATGAACCCGTTCTCGCGCCTGCCGCTGTGCGGGCTGATTTCCCAGTACAACGCGACCGAGGCCTACGGGGTGAAGAATTTCCGCAGCATCCTGGTGAACCGGATCCGGGTGCAGGGCTTCATCGTGTTCGACTTCCAGTCGGACTACCGCGAGGCGATGGGGGAGCTCGCGGGCTGGCTTGCCGCGGGCCAGCTCAGGTATCGTGAAACCATCGCGCAAGGACTGCGCGCTGCGCCGGCGGCTTTCGTCGGCATGCTGCGGGGCGACAACCTCGGCAAGCAACTCGTCAAACTGGCCTGAAACGGCCTGCACCAGGAGACATCTGAAATGGAAATCGGGTTTTCCGCGATCCTCATCATCGTCATCGCGCTCATCGTCCTGGCCTCCAAGGCCTTCCTCACCGTGCCGCAGGGCTTCCAGTTCACGCTGGAGCGCTTCGGCAAGTTCAAGAAGGTGATGGAACCGGGCTTCCACGTGCTGCTGCCGGTGATCGAGCAGATCGGCCAGAAGATCAACATGATGGAGCAGGTGCTCGACGTTCCCCGCCAGGAAGTCATCACCAAGGACAACGCCATGGTGTCGATCGACGCGGTGGTGTTCTACCAGGCGCTCGACGCGGCCAAGGCGGCCTATGAAGTCGACAACCTGCGTCTCGCGATCATCAACCTGACGATGACCAACATCCGCACGGTCGTCGGTTCGATGGACCTCGACGAAACGCTGTCCAAGCGCGACGAGATCAACCATCGCCTGCTCAGGGTGGTCGACGACGCCACCATGCCCTGGGGCGTGAAGTGCACCCGCATCGAAATCAAGGACATCAGCCCGCCTTCCGACCTCGTGGAGTCCATGGGTCGGCAGATGAAGGCCGAGCGCGACAAGCGCGCCAACATCCTCGATGCCGAGGGTTTCCGACAGGCGGCCATCCTCAAGGCCGAGGGCGAGAAGCAGTCCGCGGTGCTCAAGGCCGAGGGCGCCAAGGAAGCGGCCTTCCGTGAGGCCGAAGCCCGCGAGCGTCTGGCCGAGGCCGAGGCGCGCGCCACGACCATGGTGTCGCAGGCCATCGCGCAGGGCGATATTCAGGCGATCAACTACTTCGTTGCCCAGAAGTACGTCGAGGCGCTGAAGGAGCTCGCTTCGGCGCCCAACCAGAAGGTGCTGCTGCTGCCGATGGAATCCACGGGCATCCTCGGCGCGCTCGCGGGCGTTGCCGAACTGACCAGGGATGCGATGCAGCGCCAGCCTTCGCAGAACGGCGGCAACGCGCCGCGCCCGCCGCGCGTGGCGCCCCCGGTCGGCAACTGAGTATCCGGACATGGTCGAATTCCTGACGAACATGACGTGGTGGCACTGGGTGGTGGGTGCGGTCGCGCTCGCCGCCCTCGAGGCCTTCGTCCCCGGCGCGGTCGCCGTCTGGTTCGCCATTTCCGCAGCACTCGTCGGCCTGCTGCTCGTCGTGCTGCCGATGCCCTGGCAGTGGCAGTGGGTGCTGTTCGCGGTGATCGGCATCGTCGCGATGGTCTGGTACCGCAACTACAAGCAGGCCAATCCTGACGTCTCCGAGCAGCCGCTGCTGAACCAGCGGGGCCTGCAGTATGTCGGTCAGGTGCTGCTGCTGGTCGAACCCATCGACCACGGCTTCGGCAAGGTGCAGGTGGGCGATTCGGTCTGGAAGGTGTCGGGTCCGGACGCGCCGGCGGGAGCCCGCGTGCGCGTGATCGGTGCCGATGCGTCGGTGCTGCGGGTCGAGCACTACGTCGAACTCGACGGCTGAGGCCCGCGCGGGCCGCGCGCTCAGAGCCCGCGGAAGCTCGAGAATTCCTCGAGCGGAGCGCGTTCGGTCCGCAGGGTGTTGGCCGGGTGCGATTCGTCCCGGTAGCCGAGCGCCAGGCCGCAGAACAGCATCTGCCCGGGCGGGATGCTTATGAAATCGCCCACGGTCCGGTGCAGGTTGGTCCAGATCTCCTGGGCGCAGCTGTGCAGGCCGGCTTCGCGCGCCAGCAGCATGACGGTCTGCAGGAACATGCCGAGGTCCGACCACTGCGGCGGCCCCATTCCGCGGTCCACGCAGGTGAAGATCGCCACCGGCGCGCCCCAGAACCGGTAGTTTCCGGCGATGAACGCGTAGCGTGCCGCCTTGTCCGCACGCGGGATGCCCATCGTGGCGTACATGTCTTCGGCGCACTTGAAGCGCCGTGCGCGGTAAGGATCCTGCAGGCCCGCGGGGTACACCGCGTATTCGTGGCCTTCGCCCTCGAGCCGGGGATCGTCGCGCAGTTTTTCGGCGACCAGCGCCTTGAAGCGCGCCAGCTCGTCGCCGCCGAGGACCACGAGGTTCCAGGGCTGGATGTTGCCGCCCGAAGGGCTGCGGGCGGCGGTCTGCAGGATGCGGCGCACCAGCGCCGCATCGACCGGCTGGTCCGTGAACGCCCGCGCCGACATGCGCGTGTCGACCGCCTCGCTGACGGACATCGGTTCGCTCACGGCGTGTCCCCGTACACGAGGTTCGGCAGCCAGGTCACGATCTGCGGCCAGATCGCGATGATCACCAGCGCCAGCAGCTGCAGCCCGACCCAGGGAACGATGCCCTTGTAGATGGTCCCGGTGGAGATCGACTCGGGCGCCACGCCGCGCAGGTAAAACAGCGCGAAGCCGAAAGGCGGCGTCAGGAACGAGGTCTGCAGGTTCATGGCGATCATCACGCCGAGCCAGACCGGGTCGAGCCCCATGGCGAGCAGCACCGGGGCGACGATCGGCACCACCACATAGGTGATCTCGATGAAGTCGAGGATGAACCCCAGCAGGAACATCACCAGCATCACGATGATCATGGCGCCCAGCGCACCGCCCGGCAGGTCCGTCAGCACTTCGTGCACCACGTCGTCGCCGCCGAGTCCGCGGAACACCAGCGAAAACACCGAGGCGCCGATCAGGATCATGAACACCATGCTGCTCATGCGCACGGTGCCGCCCATGATGTCCCGCAGGCGCTCCAGCGTGAGCTGCCCGCGCAGCAGCCCCATCGACAGCGCGCCCACCGCCCCGACGGCTGCCGCTTCGGTGGGCGTGGCGATACCGGTCATGATCGATCCCAGCACCGAGAGGATCAGCACCAGGGGCGCCAGCAGCGCCCGCGCGACCCGCGCACCCATGCCGGCCGCACGGGCGGCCTCGCGTTCCGCCAGCGGTATCGGCGGCATGGAATCGGGCTTCAGCACCGACAGTACCGCGATGTAGGCGAGGTACAACCCCACCAGCAGCAGTCCGGGAATCAGCGCGCCGAGGAACAGGTCGCCGACGGAAATCGTCTTGGGCTGGAAGATGCCGAGGCGCAGCTGGGCCTGCGAGTAGGCCGAAGAAAGCACGTCACCGAGCAGCACCAGGATGATGGAGGGCGGGATGATCTGCCCGAGGGTGCCCGAGGCGCAGATCGCGCCGGTGGCAAGCCGCGCATCGTAGCCGCGCTTGAGCATGGTGGGCAGGCACAGCACGCCCATGGTCACCACGGTCGCGCCGACGATGCCCGTGCTCGCCGCGAGCAGCGTGCCGACGATGATCACCGAGTAGGCGAGGCCGCCGCGCAGTCCGCCGAACAGCAGGCCGAGCGTCTCGAGGAGGTCGTCGGCGATGCGGGTGCGTTCGAGCACGAGGCCCATGAAGACGAAGAGCGGCACGGCGACCAGCGTCTCGTTGTTCATGGTGCCGAAGATCCGGCTCGGCAGCGCTTCGAGGTAGGTCGGGTCGAAGAGGCCGGCCGCCTGTGCGCCGAGCGCGAACAGCAGCGAGACGCCCCCGAGCGTGAAGGCCACGGGATAGCCGGCCATCAGGGCCACGACGATCGTGACGAAGAGCAGCAGTGCGACGATTTCGGTAACGAGCATGCAGTGTCTGCCTCAGCCGGCGCGGATGCGCCGCACGGCGCGCAGGATTTCCGACAGCCCCTGCAGCACCAGCAGCAGCGCGGTCACGGGGATGATGCTCTTGAGCAGGTAGACGCCCTGCATGCCTCCGGCCTCGCGCGAGCTCTCGTGGACCTGCCAGGACTGCAGCACGTAGGGCCAGGACTCGAAGAACATGTAGCCGCACAGCGGCATCAGCAGCGCTGTGGTGCCGACCAGGTCGACCCAGGCCTGCCGGCGGGGGTGCATCTTCCGGTAGAAGACGTCGACCCGCACATGGTCGCCGGCGCGCAGCGCCCAGGCTGCGCCGAGCATGAAGATCAGGGCGTGCATCCAGGTGATCGATTCCTGCAGCCAGAGCCGGCCGGTGTCGAAACCGTACCGCAGCACGACCACTCCGAAGGTCACGGCCACCAGCAGCAGGGTGAGCCAGGCGACGCCGCGCCCGATGGCTTCGCACAGGCGGTCGATGGCGGGAATTCCGGGAGTGTCGTCCTGGGTCATGTCACTTGCGCCAGAAAGCCGCGGTGAACAGCACGAGCACGCTGAAGATCTCCAGCCGGCCCAGCAGCATCGCCACCGTGCAGATCCAGGTCTGCAGGTCGGTCAGCGACTGATAGTTGCCGGCAGGTCCGGTCGGACCCAGTCCCGGGCCCAGGTTGTTGACGCTCGCGACGATGGAGGTGAGCGCTGGCACGAGCGGCATGCCCGAAAGCAGCAGGGCGAACGTGAGTACGGCGATGGTCTGGAAGTACAGGAAGATGAACGCGAGCACCGAAGCCGCGATGCGGTCCGGGATCACCTGGCCACCGATCCGGATCGGCAGGACGGCGGAGGGGTGCACGAGCTGCTTCATCTCGCGCGAGGCCTGGCGCGCCAGCAGCAGCGTGCGGAACATCTTGATGCCGCCGCCCGTCGAGCCGGTGCTGCAGACGATGCAGCTCAGGAACAGCATCCACACCGGCGCGAACACCGGCCACAGCTCGTAGTTCTGCGAGACGAAGCCGGTCGTCGACGCCACCGACACCACGTTGAATGCCGCATGGCGCAGCGCTGTGCCGAAATCCGGGTATGTGCCCCGTGCCACCAGCAGCGCTGCGATCAGGAGGATGCTGAAGCCGAGCATGACCAGAAGCGCCTTGGCTTCCGAGTCCTTCGTGTAGGGTTTCAGGGTCAGGCGGCGAATGGCCACGAAATGCCGCGCGAAGTTCATCGAGGCTGCCAGCATCAGCACGATGAGGATCAGCTCGATGGCCAGCGAGTCGAACCAGCCCACGCTGGCGTCGTGGGTCGAGAAGCCGCCGAGCCCCATGGCCGAGAACGTGTGGCAGATCGCATCGAGCCAGCTGGCGCCGGCCACGCGCAGCGCGATGATCCCGGCGACGGTGATCAGGGA
>CAJACZ010000270.1 GCA_903938365.1 uncultured Pseudomonadota bacterium
ACCCGGGGTGAACGGCACCTGCACGTTCTGCCCCGCGTTCTTCGCCGCCTGCTCGACGCCCGCAGCGCCTCCGAGGACGATCATGTCGGCCAGCGAGATCTTCTTGCCGCCTTTCTGCGCCAGGTTGAAGTCCTTGCGGATCGCCTCCAGTCGCGGCAGCACGGTCGCCAGCTCCTGCGGATTGTTGACCGCCCAGCTGCGCTGCGGTTCAAGGCGAAGCCTTGCACCATTGGCGCCACCACGCATGTCGGTGCCGCGGAAGCTGGCCGCCGACGCCCAGGCCGTGCGCACCAGTTCCGAAACGCTCAGGCCGGAGGCCAGGATCTTGGCCTTGAGCTGGGCCACATCCTCGGCGTTCACCAGCGCGTGGTCGACCGCCGGCACCGGATCCTGCCAGGACAGCACTTCGGCAGGCACGGACGACCCGACATAGCGCGCACGCGGACCCATGTCGCGGTGAGTGAGCTTGAACCACGCACGGGCGAAGGCATCGGCGAACTGCTGCGGATCCTTGCGGAAGCGTTCGGAGATCTTCCGGTAGCTCGGATCCATCTTGAGCGAGAGGTCCGTGGTGAACATGATCGGCGCGTGCCGCTTGGACGGATCGTGCGCATCGGGCACCAGGTTCGATCCCGCGCCCCCCGCCGGGATCCACTGGATCGCGCCCGCGGGGCTCCTGGTCTGGACCCACTCGAAAGCGAACAGGTTGTCGAGGTAGCTGGTCGTCCAGGCGATCGGGTTGACCGTCCAGGCGCCCTCGAGGCCGCTGGTGATCGTGTCGGCGCCCTTGCCGGTGCCGCACTTGTTCTCCCAGCCGAAGCCCTGCTGTTCGATGGCGGCCGCGGCCGGCTCCTTGCCCACGCAGTCATCCGGCTTGCGCGCGCCGTGCGCCTTGCCAAAGGTGTGGCCACCCGCGATGAGCGCCACCGTCTCTTCGTCGTTCATGGCCATGCGGCCGAAAGTCTCGCGGATGTCCTTCGCCGCCAGCAGCGGATCGGGCACGCCGTTCGGGCCCTCGGGATTCACGTAGATCAGGCCCATCTGCACCGCGGCCAGCGGGTTCTGCAGCTTGCGATCGCCGCTGTATCGCTCGTCGGCGCCGAACTTGCTCTCGGGGCCCCAGTACACCATGTCGGGTTCCCAGTCGTCCTGGCGTCCGCCCGCGAAGCCGAAAGGCTTGAAGCCCATGGACTCGAGTGCGACGTTGCCCGTCAGCACCATGAGGTCCGCCCAGGACAGCTTGCTGCCGTACTTCGCCTTGATCGGCCACAGCAGTCGACGCGCCTTGTCCAGGTTCACGTTGTCAGGCCAGCTGTTGAGGGGTTCGAAACGCAGCTGCCCGCCGGCAGCGCCACCGCGGCCATCGGCCACGCGATAGGTTCCCGAACTGTGCCAGGCCATGCGGATGAAGAACGGCCCGTAATGACCGTAGTCCGCAGGCCACCAGGGCTGCGAGGTCTTCATGACCGCTTCGATGTCCTTCTTGACGGCCGCGAGGTCCAGAGTCTTGAAGGCTGCGGCGTAGTTGAAGTCGGCGCCCAGGGGGTTGGACTCAAGCGCGTTCTGGCGCAGCGGCCGCAGATCCAGCTTGTCCGGCCACCAGTTCTGGTCGGACATCGGCTTGCCCGCAGCGCCGGCGGGACTGGATGCGGCCATGGTGGAGATTGCGATCACGGTCGCGACGATCAGGGAAACAGTGGGCTTGTGCATGGACAACCTCGAGTCTTGAAAAAACGAAAGGACGATGCTGTTCGTTGTGGCAACAGAATGACCAGATCATGTACACCACGACATTGTTTTTTTCTATTGGGACGATAGGCAGCGCCGATGGGTCTCTGGCACCCTAGGAGCGAGGGCTTCGGAAAGTCCGTACACACTCCCGGGCGGCCGACCCGCAGCGCCTTGCCCGGAGAACCAGGAAGCAGCGAATGTGAAACGCTATGGGCCCGCCTACCTGATCCCCCTGACCACCGCAGCCGGGTTGCTCCTGGGCGGGCTCTGGTCGTGGCTCACGGTCGCCCTGGTGTTTGCCCTGGTCCCGCTCGCCGACCGCCTGCGAGGCACCGACCCGGCCAACCCTGACCCGCCGGCACCCTCCCACTCGCCCCGGCACGACCTGCTGCTGTACGGCATCCTCCCCGTGCAGTTCGCCGTGATCGCGCTGTTCCTGCATCGCTGGGACACCGCAGACTCGGCGCTCGTACAGGCCGGCTGGATCCTCTCGACGGGACTGGTGTGCGGCGGCAGCGGGATCGTGGTCGCCCACGAGCTGCTGCACCGTCGGTCAAAGGTCGACTACTGGCTCGGCAAACTGTTGCTGCTGCCGGCGCTGTACATGCATTTCGCCATCGAGCATGTCCGTGGTCACCACCCCCGGGTCGCAACCGACGAAGATCCTGCGAGCGCCACACTGGGCCAGTCGATCTACCACTTCCTGCCGCGCAGCATCGCAGGTCAGTGGCGCTCCGCCATCCGCCTGGAGGCGGACCGGCTGAGGCGCCGCGGCAAGACACCCTTCAGTGCAGACAACGAACTGTGGACTGCGGTGGCCCTCCAGGGGTGCTGGCTGTGGGCCATCCATGCCGCGTTCGGCGTGGTCACGCTGGGCGCCGCTCTCGCGGTCGCAGCAGTCGCCGTCGGCATGCTCGAAATCGTCAATTACGTGGAGCATTACGGGCTGCGTCGCGCGCGGACCGCCGAGGGTCGCTATGAACCCGTGCGCCCCTGCCACTCCTGGAACAGCGACCACGCAACCAGCCGGCGGCTGCTGTTCGAACTGCCGCGGCACTCGGACCATCATCGAAATGCCGGTCGCGCCTTTCAAACCCTGCGCAGCACAGCGGATGCCCCGCAACTGCCCGCCGGCTATCCCAGCATGATCCTGCTTACCCTGCTGCCGCCCCTGTGGTTCAGGGTGATGAACCCGCGGGTCGCCGCAGCACGCGTGGCCTGAGCGTCGCGCAGCGGCAGCGGCTTCTGCCGTGGACCCGTCTGGTGTCAGTCCGGATCCTGCTCCCCGGCGCGCAGACCGGCAGGCGGTGCGATGACGGGACCGCCCGCCGGCGGTGCCACGGGAATTCTTGCCCGCCCCGCCAGGGCGTCGGAGAACGCCTGTTCGTCGATGGCGCCCTCCCAGCGGGCGATGACGACCGTGGCCACCGCATTGCCGATGAAGTTCGTCAGCGCACGGCATTCGCTCATGAACCGGTCGACACCGAGGATGAGCGCCATGCCCGCCACCGGCACCGCCGGCACGATGGACAGTGTCGCCGCCAGCGTGATGAACCCGGCCCCTGTCACGCCGGCTGCGCCCTTTGAACTCAGCATCGCGACCGCGAGCAGCGCGATCTGCTCACCCATGCCGAGTTCGATGCCGGTGGCCTGCGCGATGAACAGCGCGGCAAGGGTCATGTAGATATTCGTGCCATCGAGGTTGAACGAATAGCCGGTGGGCACCACCAGACCGACGACCGCTCTCGAGCAGCCGGCTCGTTCCATTTTTTCCATGAGCGGCGGCAGCGCGGCCTCGGAGGAGGAGGTTCCGAGCACGAGCAGCAGTTCGGCCTTCAGGTACCTGATCAGCTTCAGAATCGAAAACCCGTTCATCCGGGCGATCGACCCGAGTACCACCAGCACGAAGAGGGCTGAGGTCAGGTAGAAAGTCAGGATCAGCGAGCCGAGCGAAACAAGCGTGCCGACTCCATATTTCCCGATGGTGAACGCCATCGCACCGAAGGCGCCGACGGGCGCGAAACGCATCAGGAGCGACACGAGCCTGAAAACGACCGTCGAGAGGCTGTGCAGGAGCCTGGTGACCGGCTCGCCGGCCGGGCCGACCAGCGCCAGCGAGATCCCGAAAAGAATGGCGACGAGCAGTACCTGGAGGATGGAACCGTCCGTCAGCGCCGAAAGCATGGTCGTCGGGACGATATCGAGCAGGAACTTGACGATGCTCGCTTCACCGGCCTTGCCCGCATAGTCATTGACGGCAGCGGGATCGAGGGTCGCCGGGTCGATGTTCATGCCCGCGCCGGGCTGCACCAGGTTGGCCACGACCAGTCCGACCACCAGGGCGAAGGTCGACACCACCAGGAAATAGCCGAACGCCTTGCCCGCCACACGACCGATCTCGCCCACGTCGCGCATGCCGGCAATTCCGGTGACGATCGTCAGGAAAATCACCGGCGCGATGATCATCTTGACCAGCCGGATGAACGCATCGCCCAGTGGCTGCAGGGAGGCGCCGGTCTCGGGCCAGATCGCACCCACAGCGATGCCCGCCGCGATCGCCACGAGCACCTGGGCGTAGAGGTGGCGATACCAGGGTGTCGTGGGGATCGGAGCGCCAGGCGCGGTTGCAGGACTATGGGCCACGCCATTCACACTCTTCATGTCGTAGGTCTCTTTACGGAGTGCGAATGCGCCTGTTCGGACACTCTATAGGCCGCCAACAGCGCGATCAACGCCAGCGCAGGGCGTCACCCCTAGGGAAGGGGCCAGCGCAGCGAAGGATCGGAGACATGGAAGCTCTGGTTCACGCAGCGGGGGTCGCCGATGCAGCCCACCGTCAGACGCGCGAGGTCGGCGCGCGTCATGGGGCTGATCACCGAGTCATCTTCGGTAAGCACCGCCTTGCCGGTCGCCGGCTGACTTGCGGGATAGAGCCTTGCGTTCCGGATGATGGTGTACGGCACACCGCTCTCGCGCAGCAGCGTCTCCGCGATGCCCTGGTCCTTCAGCCGTTCGAAAATGCCCGGCACGCGCTCCCAGCCCAGGTTGCGGAATTTCTCGACGTTGTCGCCAGCGCCCACGGCGCTGTGGTGGATGAACTGCTGCACGCCGGCGCGGCGTGAGTTACGGAGCAGCGGGCCCATGATCTTCTCGTAGAAATGCACATCGCCGTCCTCGACGCGCACGGCGTTGATCACGATGTCGATCCTGCGCCCCGCGAACGCCCGGTCGATGTCCGCCTCGTTGAGCAGGTCACCGACCAGCCACTCGATCGTGCGGCCCTCGCCAGCCTGCTGCGGGATCCCCGCGCGGCTGGAGTTTTCCCTGGCGAAAACGCTGACCACCGCGTGGGTCGCCGAGAGCTCGGCGAGGATCGCGCGCCCCAGCTGCCCCGTGCCTCCGAGCACGAGAACACTGCGCGCGGCCGGTTCCGCATTCACCGGGGTCGCAAGGAAAAACGCAGCCGCAAACGCGGCCAGAAGAATCGCCAGCCAGTGGCGCCGACCGGGCTTGCACATGGTGCCGATTCCCTCGATCAGGAGTTACGGCGCCGAGTATAGTCATTGCCCATCGGATCGCGCAGGCGGGGGTCGTACCATGTCTTTCAGCTTTTCGTACGCGGCACTCGGCTGGTCTTCGCTGTTCGCGGCCATCGTGCCGATGATCGCCACAGCCGCGCCGGCCCTCCCGCTGCCCAACGATCCCATGGAACCGATCGCGGATGCCGCCCAGGCCCTGACCGGGCCGCTCGCGGGCGCCATCGTGGTGACGCGCGACCTGGCTGCCGCGCGCAGAGCCTATGTCGAGGGCCTGGGCCTGACGATGCGGGGGCCGATTGCGCAGGACCCGCAGACCATGGCGGATCGCCGCCGCCTCTGGGGGATGCCTGCCGACCTCGGATGGGAGGTTTATGTGATGGAGCGGGTCTCTGTACCGGATGCCATCAGGATTCTCGTCCTCGTGCCCGATCGCGACACTCCGGTCATTCGCAACACGTTTGCGCGCGAAGAGACCGGACCTTACGCGCTCGGCTTCCCGATGCGGGAAGTGGATGCGGTGGACCGTCGAATGGTGGGCCTGGGCTTCAAACGCACCCTGCCGAGCATCAACCGCTACGAACTGCAGCTGCGTGACGGCACCCCCTACCCCATCAGCGAAGCCAGCTATGAGGTGACCGACAACACTCGCCTGGTCGCGCTGTCGCGCGGCGGCGGGCTGCCGCAGAACGGCAGCGTCGAGCCCGACTCGGGGATCGGCGGCCCCGCCTACTCGAGCCTCATCGTCGAGGATGTCGAGGCGATGGAGTCCTTCTTCACCCAGGTGCTCGATTACGAGCGTCGCTCGAGCCGCGAGTGGACCAACTTCTCGCCTCGCTTCCGGTACCTCACGCTGCACGCCCTGGGTGCGCGTACGGGAAATCTCGGACTCGTCGAGTATGCCGTGGCCGACCGGCAACCCGCCTCGGGGGTGCCGCCGCGTCCACCCAACCGCGGCCTGGCCGCCTGGAGCTTCCCGGTGCGCTCGGTGGATGCCATCCTGGAGCGCGCCCGCCTGCAGGGTGCGACGATCCTCGCGGGACCGCTGGAGCATGATGATCCCCGTTTTGGCGTGGTGCGCGTGGCGACGCTGCTCGCGCCCAACGGCATGCTCATCGAAATCATTGAACACGCCGGGCGCTCAGGCGCGCCATGAACCCGCCGCCAGGCGCTGCGGGTATGGCGTCATGCAGATCCGGAATACACCGTCCAAAACTGTCGGCACCCGACGCGCGGGATGGTTCGCGTTGTGCTGTAATTCCCGTGGTTTACAGGGGTATCCATGGGCACTCTGAGTCGACGAAGTTTTGCGCAAAACCTGTCGGTGACCGGGCTGGTCGCGTGCCTGCCCCTGCCTGTGTGTTTCGGCGCTGCGGCAACGGGCCGCCCGCTGCGGCATGTGACCGTGACCGGACAGCTGCTGCTGAAGCACGATATCTGTGCCGACCCCTATGAGGGTCTCGCAGAGGTCATCAAAGAACTGAGTCGTGGCGAGGTCATCAGCACCGACCTCGAGGTGGCAATTCGCACCGCATCCTCGGGCTCGCCAACGCGGGGTTCCGACCTGCTGCATACCACCGAACCCAGCACGCTGGATTGCGTTGCGAAACTGGGTTTCAACCTGCTGGCCCTGGCCAACAACCACGCCTGGGACCTGGGCACGCAGGGAGTGTCGGCCACGCGGCACGCCGTGGCCTCTGCAGGTTTTGGTTATGCCGGCACCGGAACGGACTGGCAGACGGCGACCGCCGGGGGGCGGAATGCACGCTATCCGGATGTTGCACTGATCTCCGTCGCCATCGGGAAGATCCGCGAGGGTGCGGCCGCCACCGACACGCGAGGGGGTGTCAACGAAATCCGCATGGCCCAGCCGGGCACTCTGAATGCCGGCGATGTCGCCCGTAACCTCGCGGCCATACGCGCCGCCCGTGATGAAGGTCAGCGGGTGCTGGTCTGCCTGCACAACCATGAGTGGGAAGAGGACATGCAGTCGCTCCCTGACTGGGCCCGGCGGTTTGCCCAGGCCTGTGTGGATGCTGGAGCTGACGCATTCTTCAGCCACGGCGCGCCCCTGCTGAAGGGCATCGAGATCTATCGCGGCAAGCCCGTGCTGCACGGGTTGGGCAGCCTGGTCTTCCAGACGTCCAAGGCCATCGGCTTTTACGCTCCGCCGGTGTGGGAAAGCGTCATCGCACACATGACCTTCGACCAGGGCGGCCTTGCTGGCCTCGAACTCGTGCCCGTCCTTCTCAACGACAAAGGGGACGAGCCCGAACGCCATCTGGCCACCCGGGGCCGCCCACGGATTGCCCATGGCACCGATGCCGCGCGCATCCTCGGACGCCTGCAGGCCCAGAGTGAACCGCTCGGCACCCAGATCGAGCTGCGCGGCGACCGCGGGTGGCTCACGCCCCGCGCCTGATCACGCGGCCTAAGGTCGGCAATCAGCGCCGGGAATTCTTCATTCCGACGGCTTCGCCTTGAGATGCGTATCGAACCACTCGATCATCTCGGCCGCGACGTGCAGGCGGCTTTCGCGGGCGGAATAGTGATGATTCTCCAGCGGCAGCAGCACGAGTTTCGCTGTCGCTCCCAGCCCTCTCAAGGCGTGGAACATTCGATAGGAATGAATGGTTTTGCTGGACTGACTGTCATCCGCTTCGCCATGGACCAACAACAGCGGCGCTGAGATCCTGTCCGCCTTCAGCAAGGGGGACAATTCGATATACCGCTCAGGCGCCTGCCACAAGCTGCGCGGCTCCGCGTGGAAGCCCCAGGGATCCAGTGTCCGGTTGAACGATCCGCTGGTGGAGATACCCGCAGAGAACAACTTGGAATTCGCCAGCTGGTGGGCCACCGAAAATCCTCCGTAGCTGTGTCCGCCTATACCCACGCGTCGAGGATCGATGATGCCCTGGGAGTCGAGGTACTCGATGGCTGCGCGAGCGCTGCCCACGATCTGCTCCCGGTAGGTATCGTTCCGGGTCTTGGGATCACCCACCACCGGCATTTCGGCCATGTCCAGGACCGCATAACCCTGGGTCACGAATTGCCTGAAGGCTTGCTGGTTGGTGAACTGCAGATCCATGAAATGGTTTGCGCTGACCCGGATCTGGCTGGCGACGCGCCTGTCCGAGTATTCGGTGGGATAGGCCCATATCACCAAGGGCAGGCGTGTTCCTGCCTTGTGGTCATCAGGCAGGTAGAGGGTGCCTGACAGACCCACGCCATCGTTCCGCGGGTAGGTCACCAGCCGCCGTGTTATCCCCTGGAACTGCGGGTGCGGGTTGGGTGGCTGAAGCAGCACGAACTCCTGACCCGTCAACAGATTGAATCGCCGCAAGCCTCGAGGCTCCAACCGCGACTCATGGCTGATCAGGATTTCCCCGGGAGAGTCCGGGGCAAAACCCAGGAAGCGTTCGTAGCTGCCCGGGCGCGAACGGAAAATCCGGGTCCTCTCGCCGGTGCGCACGTTCAGCTTGTCCAGGAAGGGATCCTCGCCCTCCGGGCTCTCGGCCATTCCGCTCAAGTAGATCCATGGTCCGTCCTGGCGCACCAGGCGCTCGCCGCGCGCAGTGAACTCTACTGCCGGCAGCCCGGGATCCTCTGCCATGTCGCCGACGATGTACTCGAAAATCCTGGGCCAGGATTCAGCTGGCTGACCGACGCTGGCCAGCCTGGTCGTCGATTTCTTCCATTGGCGGCTGCCAGACGTTTCTGTCACAAGCGCCTGATCGCCGCCCTCCAGCCAGTCAACGCGTTCGAAATCGGCCTGCGCGCGCCCGAGTACCTCAGGGGACCCACCGAACGGCCCCGACAGACGCAGCAACTGACTCTTGTCGCCGGAGTGCCCCCCTGCACCGCCTTCCGGGCCGTGCTCGATCCACACCAGGGTTGCCGGCCTGCCGGGCTGCCACTGGAACCCAGCCAGTTCGCGCGATTTCGCGCCAGCGGCCACATGATCCCGCGATGGCAGGTCAGCCAGTACCCTGACCAGACTTCCCCGCCGATCCCATATCTCCACGGAGCGACTGAATTCGCGGTAGCGCACCCAGTGGGAGTACGGCCGCTTCACTCGCTGCACCAGCATGAACTTTCCGTCAGGCGAAACTAACGGCGGCGCGATAAACAGCCCGGGCTGCCCCACAGCCTCCCGCTTCCCGGTAAGCACATTGATTTCGAAAAGCTGTGAAGTACTGTAGTACTCGAACAACGCCTCGTCGTGTGGCGTAAGAGAAAGATCCTCCCAGTTCCGCTCCCGGGAAAAGTTGCCCTCGGTCTCGTACTCCACGGGCCCGGCCGGGATCGATCCGTCGTCAGGCGGCCTGCCCCGGCCGGAAATCACAAGCGGAGCCAGCACATGCTGGTTGTCCGGCGTCCACGCCATGTTGATGACGTGTTCCTCGTCGATCTGGCGATAGCCTTCGCTCAAGGTGGCATTTAATTGAATGTCTTTGAGACGCCTGGTGTGGCCGCTGCGGGCATCGACCACCCATAACGCCACGCCCTTTTCCGTATAGCTGGGCAGGACGACATACCGGCCGTCGTAGGACCAGACTGGAATGCCGAACCGCGCCTCTGCAGGTAGAGAGAGTTCCTGCCTGAGCTGGCCCGGGAGTCTGATCAGGTACGGTCGGCGATAGAACCGATACTTCACCTGGCTGTTGGAGCCGGGATGAACCCGCATGCCGGCGAATTTCATGAACGGCTTCGCGAGGTCCGCGAGGGACCGCGTTGCATCGTCCTCGGCGATCAGCAGGGACTTCCGATCCGGGCTGATGAACTCCACCGGTGGACGCGGGGCATCGACGATGTCCACGACAGCCTTGGGCGGCAGTCGGTAGCCGCTCGTCTGCGCGATCGCGTCGGGAGCATGGAGCACCGACGAAAAGACGCAGGTCACGAGCAGAACGTGCACGCTCATTGAAGGTAGCTTGAAAATCATCCCAGCGCTCCGTTTTGAATTCCCAGGTCGTCATGCAGGACGCAGCACAACTCACGGCGCACTCCCACCGTTTCGCAGCGTCCATTCCGACCAGGAGGTCGCCGGCGAGTCGACCGCGGCTTTTCCATGGCCGGCGACAGCCCGGCTATTTCCCGTCGGGCTTGATGACTACCGACTCTGCGTAGAGCAGGTCACCGTCGATCCCGTTGAAGAACTGGAAAATGACTTGCGGCCAGGGAAAGGCGACGGACAGATCCTTGCCGGAAACCCGTCGGTTCTTGAAGACGTTATTGATCTGCACGGTCGTGTACACCGGGTTCAAGCGCAGTTCCACGGGGGTTTCCTCCACGGTGGCGTTTGACCAACGGATCTCCACTTTCCTGCCACCGTACTCGAACATCCCGTTGGCCGGCCGGTTGCCTTGCGCAGACAGGGCGTGGTTGCGCGAGTTGTGGGGTGCGGAGGCGATTTCCCAGACCCGGTCCGTCACCTTGACCACGAAGCTGTCGTGCAGGTCGGCGGTCAGCACGAACACCGGCTTCCCCAGGCTGTCCCAGAACTTGATCATTTCCTCCCGCTCGGCGAGATAGACGGTCCAGGCTTCATCGCGCTCGGGCTCTGCCGCCGTCTTCGACGCGCCCCGGCTGGTGCCTACGTGGGGGATCATCAGGTTGACCGAGGAGACCACGAAGAACATCTCCGCATCGCTGCTGCGCATCTGCTCCTTGAGCCATTTCTTCTGGCTCTGCCCCAGCAGCGAAACTCCGGGCTTGGCTGGGTTTGCGAGGTCATACACGTCACGCTGCGCCCGCGTGTCCAGATAGTAGAAATCAGCGTTGCTGACCCGCATCTTCGAATAGGTCTGCCGGCCGATGGAATAGGACGAACTCGAGCTCGCCCTCGCTGCCGGATAGATGCGCAGGCGCTGACGGTCGATCCGCTCGACGACGCTATAAACACCCGCATTGGGATCCCCGCCCACGCTGTCCAGCTCCCGCTTGTTGACGCCGGCTGAGGCCCCTCCCCAATGCACCACCAGGTTCGTGATCTGTTTCAGATCGACCGAATCAAAGCGCCCGCTGCTGTCCACGAGGATGTCGCTGCCTGCCTGCAACTGAGCGCGACCGAAGATGATTCCCTGCTGGCCGGGTGGCGCAGGGTTACTCCAGCCTAGATAGTCGTACCAGGCTTGTGCGCCGATATCCCGGAACGCTGCGCGGCGGTTCCGGAAGCCCGGGGTTCCCGTGCCGACGACGTCGTTGAGAATCTCGTGATCGTCCAGCGTGAAATACGATGGGACATTGCGATGCCAACGACTCAGGTTGGAACTGCGCTCCAGATAGCGCTTGTAGTTCTCCCAGACCCCGACCACCGTAGGCGCCACCGAAACCAATTCAGGCGTCTGCGCAGGGGACAAGCCGACATCCTTCAGCCACTGCTCCGGCGCGTAATCCCTGCCATCTTCGTAAATCCAGTCGCCGTTCAGCACCGCAAAATTCACCTGCTCCGCGATTCCGCGACTCAGCATCGTGCCGTAAGCCGGCAGCTCGGGGCCCCAGCCTTTGGGTATCTGGTTGTTGCACGCTCCCAGTTCGAACGAGAAATTGAATTTCCCGGCCGGGTTGAAGGTCTGGTCCCGCACCTGATCAGGGTCGGGCAAAGTGCGGAACGAACCCGGCCGTTGAACCACCGGCACCATCGCGTCGCCCTCGCCGACGACCAGCTCATAGTAGTACCGGGTGTCCGGCTGCAAGCCCACCAGACGCACGACGCCGGAGTTGTCCTGTTCTACCCGGGTGGCCGCGGCAGCGGACAACGTATCCAGCCCGTCCGGAGTCAGCCCGTAACGAACCCGGATCGGGCCGGCGCGGAAGGTTCTGGCCCAGACGCTGATTTCCGACGCGGCCAAACGACCCAGAATCGGCCCGTGCGTGACGTAGTTGTCCTCGTTGGCCTGCGCCTCCATCGACAGCGCCGCCCAGACAGTCATGGCCAATGCTGCGAGAAGAGCCGGACGCAGCCGGCGCCGGTAACCACCTGCCTTCAAAGCCGCGGATGTCACCACAAGCCGTGTTTCGCGCGTCATCGTTTGGATTCTTCCAGCAAGGTTTCTGAACATGGCCAGGCCCTGCGGCACAGAGCCAACGCTTCGCCATGCAGGGTAAGGGCTGCTCAAGGGCATTACAATCAGATGTATGATCCACATCGATCCATTACCGCTCGTTATGGGTTTCGAACCGCCCGGATCGCTTCAGGAACAAACAGATGCCACTTCCGTCGTTCACCATCAACCTCCGAAGCCTTGAGTGCTTCAGGGCCATCATTGACTCAGGCTCGGCCACTGCAGCGGCACGGGAACTGAACCTGACCCAGCCCGCGGTCAGTCGGTGCCTGAGCACCCTCGAGGACTGGGTCGGCTTCGAGCTCTTCATCCGCAGCAAGGGTCGATTGATTCCGACCGATGAAGCAATGGTGTTTTACAACGAAGTGAAAATCACCCTGCAGAGCGTTGACCGCATTTCCCGGCTTGCACTCAACCTGCACAATGCGAATTTCGGTGAGCTCAGAGTGGTCTCCCCCCCGAGTTTCGCGGAAGGAATGCTGTCCTCAGCCATCAACGAATTCATCCGGAAACACTCCGACGTGAGCATCACGCTGGACTCCCAGAGCGTACAGACTGCCCTGGATATGGTCGCATTGCGGGCGGTGGACTGCGGCTTCGCCAAGCTTCCTATTGAGCACCCGGGCTTGATTTCCCGACCCATGATTGCGGGCGGCACCGTCTGCGCGGTTCCCAAAGGGCACAAGCTGGCCACACTCAAACAGATCTCTGCCCACGATCTGGACGACGAGCCGCTGGTCCTGCTGGGCAAGGGCCGCAGCTCTCGCGAGCAGATCAACAGCGCATTCGCCAGCGCCAAGGCAAGGATGCGAGTCCGCATCGAAACTCATACCGTTGGCGCCGCCTGCGCTTTCGCCAAGGGCGGCTCCGGTATCGCCATCGTCAACGAGTTGTTCGCACGACAATTCGCCGATGAGTCCATCGCCCTGGTGCGGTTCCGGCCCGATGTAAGACATGAGTACGCTTTCATCACCGCGAAGGAGGCGACGATGTCGCGGGTCACAAAAGAGTTTTACGAGCACTGCCTCCGCTACTTCAAGCGCTGAGCGACGACCCTGGCCCTCTCCTTTACCCCTTCAAGGTTCACGCGCCGGGTCAGCTTCGGCACCGGGGCCCTGCAGAACAGGAAGGCGAATCCGGGATACATACGCCCCCCCTGTGTAGACCCGGTTACGCGCCACGCGAGCATTGCACCACGCTCCCTCGGGTTCCCCGCTGTTCGGGTTGATGTCGAAGTGCGGGAAATTGCTGCTGGAGATATCGATTCGCAGGCGATGACCGGCCTTGAACAGGTTGGCGGTCGCGAACGGGCGAATCGTAATGCGGTAGATGTCACCGGACCGCATGACAGTCTCGTGAGTCCAGCTTTCCCGGTAGCGCATTCGGAAGATGCCATCCGTGACGTTCATGGCATAGCCCGACGGGTAATCCGGAGTCGCCGGGTGCAGATCGATCAACTTGACGGTGAAATCCGTGTCGGGACAGTCCGAGGAGACACAGAGGCTGATCTCGACGGTGCCCACCACGGCGAGATCCTCGGCCAGCAGCTCGCTCTCGAAAACAAGCACGTCCGGCCTGTCGGCCAGGGCGAGAGAGAGCGGCTGTGGTTTGACGGTGAACAGTTCTGGGGTAATACGCTGATCGTAAAGCCCCCCCTGCATCACTGGCTCACCGGACGTCAGGGCTCCTCCAATGGTCGGCACAGGATCGTTCGGATCGTACGAGTATTCCGCATAAGCGTCGCCAGCCGGGGTGCACTCCGAAAGACGACCGCATCCGTCACGCCACTCGAGTGTCAGGCACTTCTCGGAAGTGTTGGCGGGCGGCCAGCAGTCGGCGTGCATCCAGCGACCCCCGTGCTCCAGTCGCCCCTCGCTGTTGCGGGTTCCGTCGCCGCCACCCATCAGGAATACCCTCACGCGGGAATCCTCGCGTTCAGGCGATTCGCGTTTCAGCCATCTGCCAAACCAGTCGAGTCGCATCTGCAGGTAGTCGGGGGCGATGTTCCCGTCGAGTGTTGACTGGGGGCCAAAGTCCACATTGCCGGCATGCGACACCGAGCGGTTTCCATGGGTCCAAGGTCCCATCAACAGCGTCACTTCGCTCTTGTTCCTCTGGCGCAGCGCCTCGAAATTGGCAAGGCAGCTCAGCACGTAGGGATCCTGCCAGCTCCCGACAATCGCGATTGGCACATCAGGGAATCGGTCGTAGAACGCTTCGTTGCACAGCCCAGGCTGCTGCCAGTATTTCGAGAAGCAGCCGTGCTGCCATTGCTCGAAAAGATACTCTTCGTAGTCGGGTGCGGCGCTCAGCGGCGACTGACCACGAGTCCACGGGAGACTGCGAAACCAGTCTCGAACATCGCGGCCCTTCAGCGCCTTCACACGCTCCACGTCGCCCAGGTTCTCGGCGCTGGCCAGGGCGTGCTTCAGGGCCCACGTCACCTGCTTCATCTCGAACGCACCACCGCGCCGAATGCCCCCATGGTACGCATTGGAAAAACCACCGGAGTCGATATACATGCACGCCAGGCCAGGTGGTGCCTGGGTAGCCATCGCGCATTGCGTATGGGCCCCGTAAGAAAAGCCCATCGTGCCGATCGAGCCATTGCACCACGGCTGCGCGACCAACCAGGCCATCGTGTCGTAACCGTCGCCGGCCTCGTCGACATACTTGGTGAAGACTCCCTCTGAGCCGTGCCGTCCGCGACAATCCTGCATGACGACCACGTACCCGTGGCGGGCCATCTGGACGGCCAGCTGCGATCGGCTTAGCGGCTCTGGCCGGGCCAGACTCGCCTCCGACCTGCTGATACCGCACTTGTCGTAGGGCGTCCGCTCCAGGAGCACCGGCGCCGCAACCACATGGGCACCTCCTGCGCGGACCGGGAAGTAGCAGTCAGTCGCCAGCCTGACTCCATCGCGCATCCGCACCATGGCATCTCGATGCACTGCGACGTCCACAATGTCGTTGCTGGGTCGCGTTGTCAGTGCCATTTTTTCAACGCATATCTCTCGATGTATTTTCGGCGTCTTTTCCCGTACCACGCGACGGACGCACGCGCCGTAACCGGCAGCGTCCCGCGTGCTGGAGAGGGGTCGGGCACAGCCGCGGTGGATTCGTGGCTGCTCAGCCGGTCCGTCCACAATCGGGACAGCTCACGCAAGAGCCGGCCCAGGCTCGACAGCATCCGGATACAGAGGCGGTTCCGTCTCCGACCGGCTCGGACAGACCGGTTTGCGCCGATCCACCACGAGCCGGGAAACCCGACCCGAAGACCCCTCAGAACCGGGCAGTGATCTCCGCGTACACGGTGCGCCCACGGATATCAGCGACTTCGTCATCGTAGCCCGGACGCTGACCCTGCCCCAGCGACGGCGGATCCTTGTCCAGGGCGTTGAGGGCGCCAATGGCGAACGAGGTATCGCCGCCGAAAAACTCACCCATTTCGTAGTTGTAACGAAGGTCGATCGCAGTCCACGACGAGATAGGAAGGGGCACGACTGGCTGGTCGTTGCTGTACCCGTCTGTATAGCGCGCGGCCAGGAACGCGCTGTGCGAACCATGGGTCCACGACAGCCGAACGTTGCCGCGCAGTTCAGGAATGGACGGGAACGGGTTGCCGAAATTGCGGCTGCCGGCTCCGTCGGTCTTCGACCCGTTTTCGTTCGTGATCTCGAACTTTGTCACGTAGCTCAACGCGCCCACCAGCGCGAACTCCCCGAACGAGGTCTGGGGCAACTGATACGTGCCTTGCAGATCGACGCCTCGTGTGACCAGTTCGCCGGTGTTGATGAACGACAGGGACACGCTCTGCAGCGTCCCGCTCAGGCTACGCTTGATGCGGGGGTCGTTCGGAATGCCGTCACTGCGGCAGTCGTTGTCCACGAGTGACTGCGCGTTGGCGTTGGGCCGGATGAGGTCCACGTAGTTGAAGGACCAGTAGTCCACGGACACCCGAAGCGCCGACGTCGGATCGTAGACGAGCCCGAGGTTGATGTTCTTCGAGGTCTGGGGCTTCAGGCCCTCATCACCGCCCACAAAGATCGTCGCGTTGTTCCCCGTCGTGGCTACGCCTCCGCTCCTGCAGACCAGCTGTCCCTGGGCGTTCAGCCCCGCGGGATCGTTCAGGAACTCGCTGCCCTGCGATTGACTGGTCTGGAAAGTGGTGGGCGCCTGGAACGAAGTTCCAAATGACGCGCGCAGAGCGAGGGGCTCGTTGATCTGCCACTTCGCGGTGACTTTCGGGTCGACTGTTGAACCCGTATTGCCGCCGTAGTCCTCGTAACGAACCGCTGCAGCCAGTTCAATGCTGTCCGTAACGGGCAGCAGCACTTCAGAGAAGTACGCCGTGACGTCCTGGGCGCCGGTGACTTCCGGATCCTGCTTCTCCGGCCTGCTTCCCAGTCCCGCTGCCTCCAGCGGATCCCTCAGCAGCTCGAAATTCTCCTTGCGCAACTGCGTTCCGACCGCCAGGCCGATGTCGCCCCCGGGCAGGGTTCCCACCGGCCCGGAGACCACCATATCGACCACACTCTGCGTCGAGGTCGAGTAGTCGCGGCCGCGATGGTGGAACCGGTCCCAGACCGCCTGCGTCAATCCCGCAGTGCTCTTCCCGTTCTTCGGAGACACCAGCGTCGGGCTGGCAACGCGGGTGCCGAACGGATTGAAGCTGCCGTCCTCGATGGCTTCGTTAAGTGCGCTACCGACGAACTGGTACGCATTGATGAAAGTACGCTCCGTCCGGTTGTAGACGTAAGACACGTCACCCCGCCACTCGCCGAACTCCTTCCGACCGCCCACCAGAGCGCGGAAATAGTTGGTGTTGAACTCGAGATTGACTTCTTTACAGTCCGCACACCCGGTGAGTGCACCATGGAATTCCGCTCCGAGCGGACGCCCGCCGTAAACGATCGGCACAGCGGTGTGGATCGCGTTATTCCAGTCTTTCGGGTTGATGTATCTGATGCCCGTCCCGCCATCGGAAACCCAGAAATTGAATGGATGGTTCGCGGGGATCAGGAGCGCTCCATTCGCCTTGCCGTTTGCCGGATTGTTCGGACCGAACACTCGCTGAACCCGGTTGTTCGAGTAATGGAACTCGCCGAACACCTTGGCGGTGTCCGAGAGTTCGATCTCACCTTCCGTGAATACCTGCAGCCGATCCTCAGCCGGGATGGGTGAGGTACGGCCGTACAGGGAATACTGGCAGCGCGAATTGGCGAGAATGCCGAGCGCCGCCTCGCAGTCCGGATCAGCGACCGTGTTGCCGGCGGCGCTCACGAATTTTCCGGTGCTGTCCAGAACAGCCCGGCGGTAGTTTCCAGGCGAGCCGGAACTCGAAGTGAAGACACCGAGGCGGTCGCGGATCCACGGCATATCATCGTGATAGGCCCAGTCCTGATGAAAGTAGGTGGCGTAGAGATTTACGGTCATGGTGTCGTTCTTTGCACCCATGGCTACGCTGACCGAACCCGAATCGCTCACCCCGCTGTTGGCTTTCACCGATGCTTCGAAGCCTTCCATACCCTTGCGGGTAATGATGTTGACGACGCCACCGACTGCATCAGAGCCGTAGATGGCGGAGGCGCCATCGGTCTGCACGTCCATGCGCTCGATCATCGACAAGGGAAGCTGGTTGATATCGAAAAACTGGTTTCCACCGTCGTCGGCTATTGCGGACTTGCCAGCGCGACGCCCGTTGATCAGCGTCAGGGTGGACCCGAGTCCGAGGCCTCGCAGGTTGAACTGGGAAGTGCCGACGAGATTGCCCGCTTCCTGGTAGAGGATTGAACCGGTGTTGACGGGCAGGTAACGCGCAACGTCGAGGATGGTGCTCGCACCTTCGTTCACTATGGCTTCGCGATCCACCACCGTGATGGGCGTGGCGTTGTCGAAGCTGTCCCGTCGAATGTACGAGCCGGTCACAATGACTTCCACGAGGTCATCTTTCTTGTCTTTGGCTTCCTGACTGACGCCCTGGGCCGAGGTCGTCAACGAGATCGAGATACCTGCGATGGCTGCCCCGATGACGCGGCAGTACGTGTGGAACGAATTCGGTTCGCTGACTCTCATTTCGACTTCCCCTGTGCCGTCAACAACCTGGATGAATGTGCCAAGTTTGAGGCCATAGTAAACAGTACAAGTCACGGCGCAATCCCATGCGCTTTTCGCATAGGGGCATCTGACTCGGTCATACGCAGGAGGCGAGGCTATCTTTCCCGCCGGGATGGGCGCGCCGGGATGATCGCGGCACTGTTGCACTGTGCGGGCGGGCGCACCGGTCAGACCGGACGCATCACAAAGCGCCCGCTCCGCGCGCGCTCACTCACTTTCATTTCGCCGGGTTCGTTCCCGCCGGCGTGCCCATGATGCGGTTCAGCTCGATGAAGTTGCCGTCCGCATCCCAGACCGCGCTGAACATCACGGGGATCGTGCTGCCGCCCGGGCCCGGGTAGTCGATTCGCGTGGGCGGCTCTGAAACCGTCACGTGTGGCGTCGCGCGGATTGCCTCGAAACGACGGTCCAGATCCTTCACGTTGAACACGAGAATGTGTTCGCCAGGTCTGGCTTTGTGAAAGCTCGGTGGCGGGACGGGTTCGGTCAGATTCAGTCTTTGCATCAGACCGAGCACACCGACGAACTCGTCGTTGGCGCGCAGCAATACCAGCCGGG